>JBJDXT010000110.1:0-5744 GCA_051866795.1 Candidatus Onthomonas sp.
CCGGCTGCGCCAGACATAGTACAGCAGCACATAGAAGGCGGTCATGGTGACAGAGGTGACCAGCTTGCCGATGCCCAGAGCCGCCGTGTAGTCCGCCAGCCCGGTGGTGCAAAGAGCCACCGCCCGGGGAATCAGGTGGAACGCGTCGCCGCAGCCCAGAGTCACCGCCATGGCGCCGTAGAGCAGATACTGCCGACGGCCACCGCTGCCCCGGAGCATGAGGATGCCCAGTGCGATGACGCTCACCAGATACACAATGTCAAACAGTGTTTCAAAAATTGCCTGCATACTTCATCATCCTTCCAATCTGAACAGTGTTCATTTTATTGTAAAAGCAATCCCGCCCATAAGGCGGGGGCTGTTGCTCACCGATAGATCACCCGGCGCACCAGCTCCGTCAGAGCGGTGCAGTCCGCCTCGTCCTGAACCAGCAGCAGCAGGATATGGTCCAGCACAAAATCCACCAGATCGGACTCGGTAAAGGAGGGAGAAAAGACCGCCGGGCGTACCCCGGGGTCCCGGCGCAGCACCGCCAGCATCCCGGCTTTCATATGCGCAAAATACCGTTCCATGGTGCTTTTCGCCTCGCCCTGCCGGGACTTGGCAATGGCGATGGAGTGGGCGGTCAGGAAATTGGGATATTCCGCCGCGCCCGCCCGGGCCCGGTCAAACAGATAGGCCACATAGTCCGGGAAGGAGAACGCCGTCTCGCAGACGCCGTCCAGATGGAAAATGTCCTGCCAGACGCTCTCCACGGTGGCAATCAGCAGTTCGTCCTTGTCGGAATAGTAGTTGTACAGCGTGCCCAGGGCGATGCCGCATTCCCCGGCCACGGCGCGCATACTCAGCGCCGGAAGCCCCTGCTCCGCCGCCATCCGCCGGCAGACCTGCATGATGGCCTCTCTCGATGTGACACCCGGATTCATCCGATCTCCCTCCAACCTGAACAAGGTTCATTATACCGCAGAATTCCAGCTTTTCAATAGGGCGGAGCCGGATTCTGCCGGAGCGCTCAGCGTTCCAGCATGGCCCGACAGAAGCGCTGCTGCCGCTCCCGGCTGACGCCGGCCTCCTCCAGCCACGGTCCGATATTGTCCGCGCTCAGCACCTCCAGCACCGCCCGGATGTTCTTCGGATTGGAGTGGAGAGGGGAGTCCTCTCCGGAGCGCTCCAGAAACTGCCGCAGCTCCGGCACCTGGGCGGCCAGACGGTTGACGCCGTTGGCGTTGTAGGTAAAGCTCACCTGATAGTCCGCAACGATGTCCGCCTCGGAGACCCCCAGCAGCAAAAGCAGGATGGCCGCCAGTACCCCGGTCCGGTCCTTTCCGGCGGTGCAGTGAAAAACCACCGCCCCCTGGTCCAGCCCGTCCATCACGGCCAATACCGCCCGGCCTACCAGGTCAGCGCTCTCCTGGATCATCTTCAGATAGCCGATCTTCAGACTCTGGGCAAAGGAGAGGGCCGCCGACTGATTCGTGAAAGAGAAATTCTCCCGCATCATGGGGCAGGACAGATATTGCACCCCCTCCGGCACCCGGTCCGGCATCCTTTTCTGTTCCGAGGTGCTGCGCAGGTCAACGATGGTGCGGACGTTCCGCGCCCGGAGAGCCGCCTCGTCCCGGTCGGAGAGTCCGGACAGCCCGTCCGCCCGGTAGAGCCGGTTCCAGGCCACCATGGCGCCGTCCCGGTTCAAAAAGCCGCCCAGATCCCGGAAATTCTGAGGTCCGTCCATGGGAATGTGTTTCAGCTGCATCTTGTGTTCCCCTTTCTGCCTTCAGCCGGCCTGCCGGTTTTTTTCATTATACCAGAGCACCGGATTTTCGAAAACCGGCCCGCCGCCGGGGCGCGAAAAATGCGGGGCGCTGCCGGTCTGACAGCGCCCCAGGACAGGGAGGGGAGGCTTCCGCCTCCTCCCGAGCGGTGAGATTACAGTTCCTTCTTGGCCTCTGCCAGCTCCTTGCCCATGACAGACTCCACATAGGTTTGAATCAGCTTGGCGGCGGCGTCGAAGTCCAGACCGTCGGAGTTGAGAATCAGGTCATAGTTCTCCCGGCGGCCCCAGGCGTGGTCGGAATAGAAGTTGTGGTAGGCGGAGCGGCACTTGTCAATCTGCTTGACATAGGCTCTGGCTCGGCTCTCGGTGAGGGTGAGCCGCTCCATGGTCCGGGCCACCCGGGCCTCAATGCCCGCCTGGATAAAGACGTTCACCGTCTTGGTGTAGCCGGAGAGCACGTCGTCCGCGCAGCGGCCCACAATGACAGCGGGGGTCTGGTCGGCGATGGTGCGGATGATGGAGGACTGGACGGAGTAGAGCTGATCGCTGATGGGCATGGAGTAGGCGCTGCCGGCGCCCAGCCGGTTGATGGCATAGAGGAAGCTGTTGGTGGCGGTGGTCTCCTCCACACGGCGGAACAGCTTGGGATCAAAATGGCTCTCCTTGGAGGCCAGCTCAATGATCTCATTGTCATAGAAGGGAACCTCAAGCAGCTTTGCCAGACGGCGGCCAATTTCAGTGCCTCCTGCGCCAAACTGACGGCTGATGGTCACAACGGGATAAGTATTCACAGTAGTCACACCTTTCTGCGGGACGGCGGTCCTTTTTGGTAAGAACATTATAGCAAGTATCAACAAAAGAATCAATAAAAAATTGCATCTGTTCATAGAAAATTACAAAAGTGAGGAAACTATCCGGGACAGTCCGGCAGAAGCGGGGCGAAAATGCCCGTTGACAGGGGAAAGCCGCCGTGTTATCCTTTAGATACCCCCCGGGGGTGGGGTATCTAACCGCCTCCGGGCAGAAAGGAAACGAGACCCATGAAACAGTCCTTTACCATCACCGGTATGAGCTGCGCCGCCTGCAGCGCCCATGTGGAGCGGGCGGTGAACCAGCTTCCCGGCATTCACTCTGCCAGCGTCAACCTGCTGGCCAACTCCATGACGGCGGAGTTTGACGAGACAAAGCTCACCGCCGCCCAGATCTGCGACGCCATCCGGGCGGCGGGCTACGGGGCCAGCCCGGTGGGCGGAAAGGAAACGCGCAAGGCCGCGCCTGGGGAGGATCCTCTGGAGCAGGAGATCCGGGCCATGAAGCACCGGCTGATCTGGTCCCTGGTCTTTCTGGTCCCCCTGTTCTACCTGGGCATGGGACATATGCTGGGCCTGCCGCTGCCCTCGTGGCTGACCGGGGCGGAGAACTCCATGGTCTACGCCCTGACCCAGCTGGTGCTGGTGCTGCCCATCCTCTACCTGAATGACAAATACTTCATCAACGGCTTCCAGGCGCTGCGGCGGAAGGCGCCCAATATGGACTCCCTCATCGCCATCGGAGCCGCCGCCGGTGTGATCTACTCGGTCTACGCCCTCTTTGTCATCGCCCGGGCCCTGGGGCAGGGGGATCTGGCGACGGCGGAAGAGTACCACATGAACCACCTCTATCTGGAGTCCGCCGGCATGATTCTCACCCTGATCGACGTGGGCAAGTATCTGGAGACCCGGAGCAAGGGCAAGACCTCGGACGCCCTCCGGCACCTGATCGACCTCCAGCCCAAGACCGCCCGGGTGCTCCGGGGGGAAGAGGAGGTAGAGATCCCCGTCGAGGAGGTGCAGGTGGGAGACCGGATCGCCGTCCGGCCCGGCCAGGCCATCCCGGTGGACGGGGTGGTGGCCTCCGGCTCCACCTCGGTGGACGAGTCCGCCCTTACCGGTGAGCCCATTCCCGTGGAAAAGCACCCGGGAGATCCGGTCTCCGGCGGCACCATCAACGGAAACGGGGCCTTCACCTTTACCGCCTCCCGGGTGGGGGAGGACACCACCCTGGCCCAGATCATCCGGCTGGTGCAGGAGGCCTCCGCCTCCAAGGCGCCCATCGCCAAGCTGGCGGACCGGGTGGCGGGAGTCTTTGTCCCCACCGTGCTGGGCATCTCTCTGGTCACTTTTATTGTCTGGATGCTCGCCTCCGGCTCGGTGACCTCCGCTCTGACCTCCGCCATGGCGGTGGTGGTCATCTCCTGTCCCTGCGCTCTGGGCCTTGCCACCCCGGTGGCCATTATGGTGGGCACCGGCAAGGGGGCGGAGCTGGGCATCCTCTTTAAGTCCGCCGAGAGTCTGGAGAACCTCCACAAGGTGGACACGGTGGTGCTGGACAAGACGGGCACCATCACCCAGGGCAAGCCCCGGGTCACCGATCTGCTCCCCGCCCCCGGCCGGACGGAGGAGGAGCTGCTCAACCTGGCCGCCTCCATCGAGAGGGACTCGGAGCATCCTCTGGCAGAGGCGATTACCACCCTGGCCGAGGAGCGGAGCATCCCCCTCTGCCCGGTGACCGATTTTCAGGCCCTGCCCGGTCTGGGCCTCACCGCCCGGATGGACGGGGACCGCTACGCCGCCGGCAACCGCCGGCTGATGGAGCAGCTGGGGGTATCCATCGACGCCGCCCAAGCGGAGCGTCTGGCGGATCAGGGCAAGACGCCCCTCTATTTCAGCGAAAACGGCGCTTTTCTGGGGACGATTGCGGTGGCCGATCTGGCCAAGGAGTCCAGCTCCCGGGCCATCCGCGCCCTTCAAGATCAGGGCATTCAGGTGGTCATGCTCACCGGAGACAACAGCCGGACTGCCAAAGCGGTGGCCGCGCCTCTGGGCATCACCCAGGTGATCTCCGACGTGCTGCCCCAGGACAAGGAGCGGCAGATCGCCAAGCTCCAGGCCCAGGGCCGGAAGGTGGCCATGGTGGGCGACGGCATCAACGACGCCCCCGCTCTGGCCCGGGCGGATGTGGGCATCGCCATCGGAGCGGGCACCGACGTGGCCATCGAGTCGGCGGACGTGGTGCTGATGCGCTCCGACCTGACCGACGCCGCGGGCGCCATTCAGCTCTCCCGCAAGACCATCCGGAACATCAGGGAGAACCTGTTCTGGGCCTTCTGCTACAACTGCCTGGGCATCCCTCTGGCGGCGGGTGTGTTCTACCCCATCCTGGGCTGGCAGCTCAACCCCATGTTCGGCGCCGCCGCCATGAGCCTCAGTTCCTTCTGCGTGGTCTCTAACGCCCTGCGGCTGCGGCTGTTCCGGCCCAAATATCCCGAAGAAGACAGTGCCCAAGGGCATGTCGATACTGAAATCACCTCAATTGAGGCAAAAGGAGAAGATGCTGCTATGACGAAAACGCTGACTGTAAACGGCATGATGTGCAATCACTGCAAGGCCTTTGTGGAAAAGACCCTCTCCGCCCTTCCCGGCGTGGAGAGCTGCGAGGTCAATCTGGAGGCGAAAACGGCCACCTGCACTCTGTCCGCCCCGGTGGAGGACAAGGTCCTGGCCGACGCCGTCACCGCCGCCGGCTATGAAGTGGTCTCGGTGGACTGATGCAGGCGGATAAAGCCCAGATCACCCGGCTGCTGAAAACCGCCCGGGGCCAGCTGGACGGTATTTTGAAGATGGTGGAGGAGGACCGGTACTGCATCGACATCTCCAACCAGCTCATGGCCACCCAGTCCATCCTCTCCCGCACCAACGCCGAGGTGCTCAAGGCCCACATGAACTGCTGCGTCCGCCAGGCGCTGGAGTCGGGAGACGCCCGGGAGGCGGAGGCCAAGCTGGAGGAGCTCTCCGCGTTGCTGGAGAAGCTGGTGAAAAAGTAAAAGCCGGAACGGGCGTTCCGGCAAAGCAAATCGGGGTCCGGCCGATGGGGCGGTGTTCGTAAGACAGAAAATATGCAAAAGGCGTGACTTTCATGGTCACGCCTTTTG
>JBJDXT010000111.1:0-5610 GCA_051866795.1 Candidatus Onthomonas sp.
CTGAGCACAGCGGCGTCATCAACATCGGCCTGGAGGGCATCATGGTCATGGGCGCTTTGGGCGGCGCGCTGATGATGAAGTATATCAACCCCTCCAGTCCTGCCGTTCTGATTTTCCTGGCAACTGCCCTGGCCAGCATCCTCTTCGGCGTGATCTATTCCCTGCTGCTGGCGGTGGCCGCCATCAACTTCAAGGCGGACCAGACCTTGGTAGGTACCGCTATGAACCTGCTGGGCACCGCTGCCGCCACCGTCATTGTCAAGGCCATCAACACCGCGGAGAACCCCGATGACGTCTCCTCCGCCATCAAGTATATCGACGCGAAAAAGGCTTTCCTGACCAATATCGGCGGCTTTGAGTTCAACTGGTTTATGGCAGTGGCGCTTATCGCCCTGGTGGTCTCGGTCATCGTGCTCTACAAGACTCGGTTCGGCCTGCGGCTGATGGCCTGCGGCGAGCATCCCCAGGCGGCGGACTCGGTGGGCATCAACGTATACAAGATGCGCTATGCCGGCGTCCTCATCTCCGGCATGCTGGGCGGCCTGGGAGGCATCGTCTATATCACCGCCGGCGTCAGCGAGTGGAAGTTTGAAAACGGTGTGGCCGGCTTCGGCTTCCTGGCTCTGGCTGTCATGATTTTCGGCCAGTGGAAGCCCCAGCGGATCGCCCTGGCGGCTCTGCTCTTTGGCCTGTTCCGGGCGCTGTCCAACGTCTACACCGGCTTTGACCTGCTGGTCTCCCTGCAGCTTCCTGGCAGTGTGTACAATATGCTGCCTTATATCATCTCTCTGCTGGTGCTGGCCTTCACCTCTCAGAAGTCCAGGGCCCCCAAGGCGGAGGGTATTCCCTACGACAAGGGACAGCGATAACCGGGTTTTCTCCTGAACTGATTTGCGCCCCGTGACGGTGATTGCCGTCACGGGGCGCAATATATTTCTTCAGTTCAGGCCTAAGAGATGCCGCCCCAGATAAAGTGATCCCCAAAGAGCAGGAAGGAGAAGCCCCAGGGACTGTCCAGCTCCTCCGGTGCCCGCAGCTCATAGGTCAGGGTGTATCCCAGGCTGGTATAGGTAAGCTGTGCCTCCTCCTTCTGGGTACTGACGGTGATCAGAGGTCTGACGCTGGCGTCATAGCCCGATCCCACCCGGACAATGTCGATCATCAGCAGACATCCCCACAGCAAAATGGCGGCCAGGATGACAGACAAAGCGGCGAATATCTTCTTTTTCATCTGCGACCCTCCTTTTTCTATGGCACATGGCGTTTAACGTTGGGGTATTTTCCTGAGAACAGAATGCCACAATCAATCAAAAAAGTCAACTTAGAAACAAATGGAGCAGAAAAATCCCGCCCCTTCCGGCAGAGCGGAATAGGCGGGAGTGATTTCAGGTCTGGTTTGGCACTTACAGCTTCGGCGTCCGATGGGTGATCTCGTGACGCTTTGGTCCGGTGGAGACCAGGGTGATGGGGAAGCCAATCTGCTGTTCGATGAAGTCCACATAGGCCTTGGCGTTGGCGGGGAGTGCCTCGTAATCAGTGCAGCCCCGGATGTCGCACTTCCAGCCCGGCAGGGTGGCATAGACTGCCTTGGCCCGGTCCAGACGGGCGGGGACGGGGAAGATATCAGTGACCTCGCCGTCGATCTCGTAGCCGGTGACCACCTTGATCTCGTCCAGATAGCCCAGCACGTCCAGACAGGTGAGAGCAACCTCAGTGGCGCCCTGGACGGCACAGCCATACTTGGTGGCCACGGCGTCGAACCAGCCCACCCGGCGGGGACGGCCGGTGGTAGCGCCGTATTCGCCGGAATCGCCGCCCCGGCGGCGGAGTTCTTCGCCCTCGGAGCCAGTGAGCTCACAGACGAAGGGCTCGGCGTGGGAACCCACAGAGGAGGAATAAGCCTTGGTGACGCAGATGATCTCCTTCAGCTCGTGGGGAGGCACACAGGCGCCTACACAGCCAAAGCCGGCCACCGTGTGGCTGGAGGTGGTGAAGGGATAGATGCCCAGATCCGGATCCTTCATGCTGCCCAGCTGGCCCTCCAGCAGGATGGTCTTGCCCTCGCGGATGGCGTTGTGGAGGAAGGTGACTGTGTCGCCAATGTAGGGCGTCAGGATGTCCCGGTAGCTCATCAGCTGGTCGTAGAGCATATCCACGTCCAGCAGGGGCTTGTGATACAGGTGCTCCAGCAGGACGTTCTTCAGCTGGCAGACATACTCCAGACGGCTGCGCAGCCGCTGGGGGTTGTTCAGATCAGCCACCTGAATGCCGTTTTTGGCGTATTTATCAGAGTAGAAAGGGGCGATGCCGCTCTTGGTGGAGCCGAAGGCCTTGCCGCCCAGCCGCTCCTCCTCATAGGCGTCAAAAAGCTGATGATAGGGCATGAGAATCTCCGCCCGCTCAGAGACCATCAGACGGGGAGCGGGAACGCCGCCGTCCTCCAGGTGCCGCAGCTCCTTGACCAGACTCTCGACGTTGAGTGCAACGCCATTGCCGATAATATTGATTGTATGGGGATAGAAAACACCGGAGGGAAGCAGGTGCAGAGAGAACTTGCCGTAATCACAGATGATGGTGTGACCGGCGTTGGCGCCGCCCTGAAACCGCACTACCACATCAGACTGCTGGGCCAGCATATCGGTAATTTTGCCTTTACCCTCGTCGCCCCAGTTTGCGCCTACGATTGCTTTGACCATAACTCAATAGCTCCTCTGTACGGAAAAAATAGAAACAACCGTACAAAACTATTATAGACGATGCAAGACGCTAATTCAAGGAAAATCTGAAAAACCATTTGCAATCCGAAAAATCTGTCAGGCAGATGGGGACCAGAGAGGCATCCATTGTCCGTTTTCCAGCGCGCAGACACCCTGTTCGGTCAGGAGCAGCGTTTTCCCTCGGGCTCTGCGGGCCAGCTTAGCAGACAACAGCCGACGGCAGTCCAGCGGAGCACCGTCCGGGAGACTCCACAGGTCGGCGTGCTGGCGGCAGGCCCCGTCCGTATCCAGCGTCCAGAGCAGGGAGAGACGTTCCTTGTCCTGAAAAACAACCTGATAGCTGACGTCTACCCGGGACTGGGGAATAGGCTGGCTGGCCGCCAGCGCCTCCTCTGCCAGGCAGCAGACCTGGGCGTAGCGGGCGGAGAGCCAGGCCAGCAGACGGCGCTCCAGATGCCGGTAATACCGGTCAATGCGGCCGGGCCCCCGACCCGGGCCGGTGATCTGCGGCAGGGAGAGCTGGCAGGCTAGCACAGGCTGATTTTCCCAGGGATAGATCTTTTCCAGCAGCCGGGGCCGGACAGAAACGACGGATGCGGACTCCTTCATGGACAGTCCCTCCAAAATGTGATGATAGGCCAGCCTATGCGGGGGAAAAGTTTTTCGTGAAAAGGGTGTTTACTTTCATACACTACAATGATAAAATACAGAAGAACCGTTGGACAGATACCGAGGAGGAGATCAATCATGTCAAAGGTGATGGGCAAGGAGCCCAGTATGGCGCTGTACGAGACAGTGCTTCAGCTGAAGGATCTGGACGAGTGCTACCGTTTTTTCCAGGACTTGTGCACTGTCTCTGAGCTGCGCGCCATGGAGCAGCGATATGATGTGGCTGTGCTGCTGGAAAAAGGCATGATCTACAACGATATTCTGGAAAAAACCGGGGCTTCCAGCGCCACCATCAGCCGGGTGAACCGGTCGCTGAACTATGGCTATGACGGCTATAAGGACGTCTTTGCCCGTCTGGCACCTCAGGAGAAGAAGTCCAAGTGAGCGCGTATACCGGCCTTGCGGGCAGCTATGACGGCCTGACAGAGGATGTGAACTATAGCACCTGGCTCCGGTGGTATCTCCGCTGGTTCCGCCGGGAGAAGCAGCCGGTAGAGCTGGTGCTGGATTTGGCCTGTGGTACCGGGACGTTGACCTGTATGCTGGCGAAGGAGGGCTATGACCTCATTGGGGTGGACGCCTCTACAGATATGCTGGCCCAGGCCATGGACAAGTGCTTGGAACAGGAGCTGGAGCCACAGCCCCTGCTGGTCTGCCAGAGTATGGAGCATTTGCAGCTGTTCGGGCCGGTGGACGCCTGTGTGTCCTCTCTGGACAGTCTGAATTATCTCACTGACCAACGGAAGTTGGCCACCGCCCTGCGGCGGGTGGGACATCACCTCCGGCCGGGGGGCCTGTTTCTGTTTGACGTCATCCCGGCTTGGGAGTTTGCCCGGCGGGATGGGGAGACCTATGTGGATGAGACGGAGGACACCCTCTGCCTCTGGCGGGCATCCTTTGACAAGCGCCGTCAGATGATCACTTATGGTCTGGATCTTTTCCGGCAGGAGGCGGACGGCCGCTGGAGCCGGGAGCAGGAGGAGCACCGGGAGCGGGGCTGGAGCCTGGAGCTGTTGGAGCAGCTTTTGCGTCAGGCTGGCTTTGCGGAGGTACGGTGCTATGGGGAGGACCGAAAAACCGCCCCTGCGGAGACAGATGGCAGAGTGTTTTTCGTCTGTCGGAAAGAAATGGAACCGGAAGGGGAGCCTGAATGAGGCTCCTGCTTCTACGAATGGAGAAGTATCATGTCTGATAAGATTGTAAGAGCAATTACCTCGGATGGAGCCGTAATGGCGGCGGCCATTACGGCGAAGGATCTGGTGGAGAAGGCCCGGCAGCTTCATATGGCTCTGCCAGTGGCCACGGCGGCTTTGGGGCGCAGCCTGATGGCGGCCTCTCTCATGGGCAACCAGCTCAAGGGGGAGCAGGACACTGTCAGCCTCCAGTTCCGGGGCGGCGGACCTCTGGGCGCCATCACCTGCGTGTCCGATTCCGGTGGCAATGTCCGGGGCTATGTGGAGCACCCCCAGGTACACCTGATGGAGAAGTATCAGGGTAAGCTGGACGTCGGGGCGGCAGTGGGCACCAACGGCACCCTGACCGTTATCAAGGATCTTGGAATGAAGGAACCCTATGTAGGCTCTGTGCCCCTGGTCAGCGGCGAGATCGCTGAAGATGTCACTGCCTATTTCGCCACCAGTGAGCAGTTTCCGACCGCCTGCGCCTTGGGTGTTTTGGTGGAGCGGGATCAGTCAGTTTCTGCGGCCGGCGGCTATCTGATTCAGCTGCTTCCTGGCGCGGACGACCACACGATCGACTTGGTGGAGCAAGGGGTTCGGGCCTTTGGCAGTGTCACGCCTCATCTCCAGAAGGGGATGTCTCCGGAGGAGATGTTGAAGACGGTTCTCAGCGGCTTCGAAGTAGAGCTGCTGGACGAGAAACCGGTGGCCTACCGTTGCACCTGTAGCCGGGAACGATATCAGCGGGCACTGCTCAGCCTGGGCGGGGAAGAGTTGGCTGATCTGGCGGAAGATCCGGCGGGCATTGAGCTCAAATGCCAGTTCTGCGGACGGGGTTATCACTTTTCACAGAGAGAAGTGCGGGAAATTCTGGCAGAGACCAGAAAAAACACACAAAATAAAAAATAGAAAAAATCTCAAAAAACAGTTGACAACTGGGGCCCAGGTGAGTATAATAATACCTGCGCCTGACGAAAGGGCACGACAGGAACGGGAGCATAGCTCAGCTGGTTAGAGCACCTGCCTTACAAGCAGGGGGTCACAGG
>JBJDXT010000112.1:0-5605 GCA_051866795.1 Candidatus Onthomonas sp.
GCCTTCAACGGCCTGAAGAAGGGCACCATCGTGGGCAAGGGCGTCATCAACAACCGGATGAGCAACCACATGATGCGCAAGCTGGAAGCTCAGGGCGTTCCCACCCATTACATCGAGGAGCTCAATGACCGGGAGACCGCCGTCAAAAAGGTGCAGATCGTCCCTCTGGAGGTCATTATCCGCAATATCTCCGCCGGCTCCTTTGCCAAGCGCTTCGGCGTGGAGGAGGGCATCGTGTTTGACGAGCCCACCATCGAGTTCTCCTACAAAAATGACGAGCTGGGCGATCCTCTGATGAACGCCTACCACGCCGTGGCCCTCAAGGCCGCCACCTGGGAAGAGATCAACCTGATCAAGAAGTACGCTTTCCAGGTCAACGATCTGCTCAAGGGCTTCCTCAAGGGCGTGGGCATCGATCTGGTGGACTTCAAGCTGGAGTTCGGCAAGACCGCCGACGGCACCATTGTCCTGGCCGACGAGATCAGCCCTGACACCTGCCGCCTGTGGGATGAGACCACCCATGAAAAGCTGGACAAGGACCGCTTCCGCCGGGATCTGGGCGGCGCCGAGGAGGCCTATCAGGAGGTCATGCGCCGTCTGATAGGCGACAGCCAGAACTGAACGGGAGCTCCAATGAAAGAGTTAACTGCCCAGTCTCCCAAGCTGCGGGAGGAGTGCGGCGTCTTTGGCCTGATTGCCGACCCTGCTGACGGTCGGGAACCCGCCTTTGACACCTATAACGCCCTCTTCGCCCTGCAGCACCGGGGACAGGACTCCTGCGGCATCTCGGTGTCCCAGAACGGCGTGCTGCGGGTACACAAAGACAAAGGTCTGGTGCCCGAGGTCTTCTCCATGAGCGAGCTGAAGGCCTTTCGGGGCGCCAGCGCCGCCATCGGCCACGTCCGCCACGCCACCAATTCCGCCTCGGTGAATCCTGCCAACATTCAGCCTCTGGTGCTGCATCACGCCTCCGGCTCCATGGCCATGTGCTACAACGGCACTCTGGTCAACGGCAAGGCCCTCCGGGCGGAGACGGAGAACCGGGGCGGCATCTTCCAGGGCACCAACGACGCCGAGGTGATCACCTACCTCATTGTCCGGGAGCATCTGCGCACCCATACCCTGGAGGACGCCGTCATCAATGCCATGGAGTACATGATCGGCGCCTATTCCATGGTGCTGATGGAAAAGGACAAGCTGATCGCCGTCCGGGATCCCAACGGCTTTCGCCCCCTGTGCATCGGCAAGGTGGGCAACTCCATCCTCTTCGCCTCTGAGTCCTGCGCCATCGAGGCGCTGGGGGGGACTGTCCTCCGGGACGTGGAGCCAGGCGAGGTGGTCGTGGCCAAGGACGGGGTCATTACCAGCCATCACTGCCGCATCAAGGCTGCCCGCCGGGCCTTCTGCCTGTTTGAGCTGATCTACTTTGCCCGGCAGGACTCCATTGTGGACGGCTGCTCCGTGGGTGCCTTTCGGGAGGAGGCCGGCCGGATGCTGGCCCGGCAGAACACGGTGGAAGGCGATCTGGTCATCGGCGTGCCCGATTCCGGTATTGCCGCCGCTATGGGCTTTGCCCGGGAATCCAGCATCCCTTACGGCATTGGACTGATGAAAAACCGGTACATCGCCCGCACCTTTATCCAGTCCCAGCGCTGGGAGCGGGAAAAGAGCCTGCGCATCAAGCTCAACGCCGTCTCCGCCACCGTGAAGGGAAAACGGATCATCTTGGTAGATGACTCCATCATCCGGGGCAAAACCTGCGCCCGGATTGTCAAGCTGCTCCGGGATGCCGGAGCCAAAGAGGTACACATGAAGGTGTCCTCTCCCCCCTTCCGGTATCAGTGCCATTTCGGCACCGTCACTCCCCGTTCGGAGGATATGATCGCCAACGGCCGCACTGAGGAGGAGGTCTGCCAGCTCATTGGCGCCGACTCGCTCCAGTATCTGCCGCTGGACGCATTAAAAGCGATGGCTCAGGATATGAATCTGGGCTTCTGTGACGCCTGCTTCACCGGCGACTATGTGCTCCCCGTCCCTGAGGAGACAGGCCGGCAGCTGACCATCAACAACTATTGACAGGAGGAACTTCCCGTGAACAATAACAGCAAATCCGCCTCCTACGCTGCCGCCGGCGTAGATGTTACCGCCGGTTACGAGGCGGTCAGCCGAATCAAACCCCTGGTCGCCTCCACCGTCGTCCCCGGTGTGCTGGGCGGCATCGGCGATTTCGGCGGTATGTTTGAACCCCAGATCCAGGGAATGAAGCGTCCTGTCCTGGTTTCCGGAACCGACGGTGTGGGTACCAAGCTGAAGCTGGCTTTCCTGCTGGACAAGCACGACACCGTGGGCATTGACTGCGTGGCCATGTGCGTCAACGACATCATCTGCTCCGGCGCCATGCCCATGTTCTTTCTGGACTACATCGCCTGCGGCAAAAACGACCCCAAGAAGATTGAGCAGATCGTCTCCGGCATTGCCAACGGCTGCCGTCAGTCCGGTTGCGCCCTCATTGGCGGCGAGACCGCTGAGATGCCCGGCTTCTACCCGGTGGACGAGTATGACCTGGCCGGCTTCTCCGTGGGCCTGGTGGATTACGAGAAAAAGATCAACAACCAGATGATGCGGGCGGGCGACGTGTTGCTGGGCCTGGGCTCTTCCGGCGTCCACTCCAACGGCTACTCTCTGGTGCGCAAGGTACTGGACATCAACAACAACTATGACCAGTATAACGCCGATCTGGCCTGCACCCTGGGCGAGGAGCTGCTCAAGCCCACCCGGATCTACGTCCGCTCTGTCCGCAGCCTGATGGACTGCGGCGTGTCCATCCACGGCATCAGCCACATCACCGGCGGCGGCCTGTACGAGAATGTGCCCCGCATGATGCCCCAGGGCCTCACCGCCCGCATCAACGCCGCCTCCATTCCCCAGCTCCCCATCTTCGCCATCATTCAGCAGGCCGGCCAGATTCCCACCCGGGATATGTACAACACCTTCAACATGGGTGTCGGCATGATTCTGGCGGTGCCCCGTGACCAGGTGGGCGACGCCATGAACATTCTGGTACAGAGCGGCGAGCGGGTCTCGGTCATCGGCCAGGTCTCTCCGGGTGACGAGGGTGTTGAGGTGATCCTGTGAAAAAGATCGCCGTCCTGGTCTCCGGCGGCGGCACCAACCTCCAGGCTCTCATCGACGCGCAGAAGCGCTGCGCCATCAAGCAGGGCCGGATCGCCGCTGTCATCTCCTCCTCCCCCACCGCCTTTGCCCTCCAGCGGGCCGAAAAGGCGGGGATTCCGGGCTATGTGGTCTGCCGGAAGGACTATGACTCCAACCAGGCCATGACCCACGAGCTGACCCGGCTGCTCCGGGAGCTGGACATTGACCTGGTGGTGCTGGCCGGCTTCATGTACGTCCTCGCCGAGGAGCTGATCCGGTCCTATCCCAACGCCATTATCAACGTCCATCCCGCTCTCATCCCCTCCTTCTGCGGAGAGGGGGCCTACGGCCTCCATGTCCATGAGAAAGCCCTGGCCTACGGGGTCAAGATCTCCGGCGCCACTGTCCATTTTGTCAACGAGCAGTGCGACGGCGGCCCCATCATCCTCCAGAAGGCGGTGCCGGTGGAGGAGGGAGATACCCCGGAGGTGCTCCAGCGGCGCATTATGGAGCAGGCGGAGTGGAAGCTGCTGCCCAAGGCGGTGAGCCTGTTCTGTGAGGGCCGCCTCCGGGTAGAGGGGCGCACCGTTCACATTCTTCCCAGCGTGTAAGCCGACTGATCCCTTTTCATCTTAACTGTTACAGAGAGAGGTATCCCATGAAACTGCTTGATCTAACTCAGGAGCTGCAGCGCAATCCCTATCCCGGCCGTGGCATCGTTCTGGGCCGGAGCGCCGACGGCAAGAGCGCCGTCATCGCCTATTTCATTATGGGCCGCAGTGAGAACAGTCGGAACCGGATCTTCTCGGTCACCGAGGACGGAATCCGCACCGAGGCCTTTGACCCTTCCAGGATGGTAGATCCCTCCCTGATCATCTATCATCCGGTGCGCAAGGTGAAGAATTTGACCATCGTCACCAACGGCGACCAGACTGACACCATTATGGAAGCCCTCAATGAAGGCCACTGCTTCCGGCACGCCCTGATGACCCGCACCTTTGAGCCGGACGGTCCCAACTACACCCCCCGCATTTCCGGCGCCATGCTGCCCAACGGTGCTTACAAGCTGTCCATCCTCAAGAGCTTCAACGGCGATCCCAATTTCTGCAACCGCTACTTCTTTGAGTATGACGGCGTGCCCGCAGGCTTTGGCCACTTTATCCACACCTATATGGGCGACGGCAATCCCCTGCCCTCCTTTGAGGGGGAGCCGGAGCTGGTCTCTGTCCCCTGCAATACCGCTCAGGAGCTTGCCGACCTGCTGTGGAGCAGCCTGAACGAGGAGAACAAGGTCTCCCTCTTTGTCCGCTATATCGACCTGGAGACCCAGGCCGCAGACGACGTCATTGTCAACAAGCATCAGCAGTGAGGAGGTCTCCCATGAAAGAACTGGAACTGAAATACGGCTGCAACCCCAACCAGAAGCCCTCCCGCCTCTACATGGAGGAGGGGGAGCTGCCGGTCACCGTGCTCAACGGCAAGCCGGGCTATATCAACTTCTGCGACGCCATGAACTCCTGGCAGCTGGTCAAGGAGCTGAAGGAGGCCACCGGCCTGCCCTGCGCCGCCTCCTTTAAGCATGTCTCCCCTGCCGGCGCCGCCGTGGGACTGCCCCTGACCGACGTGGAGCGTGCGGTCTACTTTGTAGAGCCGGACGCCGAGGTGACTCCTCTGGCCGCCGCTTATATCCGGGCCCGGGGTGCTGACCGGCTGTGCTCCTACGGCGACTGGGCGGCCCTGTCCGACGTGTGTGACGCCGCCACCGCCCAATATCTGAAGTACGAGGTCTCCGACGGCGTCATCGCCCCCGGCTACACCGAGGAGGCGCTGGCCATCCTCAAGACCAAGAAGAAGGGCAACTACAATGTGGTGCAGATGGACCCGGACTATGTCCCCGCCCCCATCGAGCGTCGCCACATCTACGGCGTGGTTTTTGAGCAGGGCCACAACTTCCTCAAAATCGACGATGAGATGCTTCAGAATATCGTCACCGAGTGCACGGATCTGCCTGAGAGTGCCAAAATTGACATGATCGTCTCCCTCATTACCCTTAAGTATACCCAGTCCAACTCGGTCTGCTACGTCAAAAACGGCCAGGCCATCGGCGTGGGTGCCGGCCAGCAGAGCCGGATTCACTGCACCCGGCTGGCTGGCAATAAGGCGGACAACTGGTGGCTGCGCCACCATCCCAAGGTGTTGGGCCTCCAGTTTGTGGACGGCATCCGCCGGCCCGACCGGGACAACGCCATCGACGTGTACATCTCCGACGAGTATGAGGATGTGCTGGCGGAGGGCGTTTGGCAGAACACCTTCAAGGTCAAGCCCGACGTGCTGACCCGGGAGGAGAAGAAGTCCTGGATCGCCCAGATGCAGGGTGTCACTGTGGGCTCTGACGCCTTCTTCCCCTTCGGCGACAACGTGGAGCGGGCCCGGAAGAGCGGCGTGCAGTACA
>JBJDXT010000113.1:0-35007 GCA_051866795.1 Candidatus Onthomonas sp.
CGGCCTCCCTGTGTGCTTTTTGCCGGCACAGGTCCGGCTAAAAGCACATATTTCACTTTATTTTGTTGCTGACGCAACAAAACTCCTGCGGAGGGCTTCCTGAGCTTTTAGCTTTAACTAGAAATCGCCAAACATACGACAGTCTGGTAGCCCGGAAGCTCTGTGCTTCCGGGCCGTTTCTGTCTTGGAGCGCTGCACACCGAAGCAGATGCCCGTTTGATCCTTCTTTTTCTTTGTGATATACTAATGAAAATATTGCGTCATGTTCCCTCCGGAGAAAAGGAAGTCATCTCATGAAAGAATATCCGCTCCGCACCCTTCACCCCTCCCCCGCCCGGGAGGATCTGTGCTCCCCGGTCCAGCAGCCGGAAGCGGCCTGCGCCGATCAGCCGCAAAACGCTGCGGCAGATCAGCAATATCTCCGCATGACCCGGACGCCGGTTCCCCAGCTGATTCTCCGGCTGTGCATCCCCACCACCATCAGTATGCTGGTGACCAATCTCTACAATATGGTCGACACCGCCTTTGTGGGCACCCTGGGCAACAGCGCCAGCGGCGCGGTGGGCATTGTATTCGGTTTTATGTCCATTTTGCAGGCGGTGGGCTTTCTCTTCGGGCAGGGCTCGGGCAGCATTGTCTCCCGCAAACTGGGTGGCCGCGACGCGGAGGGCGCCAGCGTTGTGGCCTCCACCGGCTTCTTTCTCGCTCTGGGCTCGGGCACAGTCATCGCCATTCTGAGTCTGCTCTGGCTCCGGCCTCTGGTCATGCTGCTGGGCAGCACCGAGACCATCTTCCCCTATGCCGTTGCCTACATCCGCTTCATCCTGCTGGCCGCCCCGCTGATGGTGCCCAGCCTGCTACTGAACAACCTGCTGCGCTACGAGGGCAAGGCGGCCCTGGGCATGGTGGGACTGCTCACCGGCGCGGTGCTCAACATTTTCGGAGACGCCCTGTTTATCTTCGGCTTTCAGATGGGGGTGGCAGGAGCAGGTCTGGCCACCGCCCTGTCCCAGATCATCAGCTTTTTCATCCTGCTGAGCATGTTCCTCCGAGGCAGGACCCAGAGCAGGCTGTCCATCCGCCTGTTCTCCTGGAACTGGAGGCGGATTGCCGACATTGGGGAGACCGGTCTGCCCAGCCTACTACGGCAGGGACTCTCCAGCGTCTCCACCGTGCTGCTCAACAGTCTGGCGGGGAATTACGGCGACGTCGCCGTGGCCGCCATGAGCATTGTCTCCCGGATTATTATGTTCGTCTTTTCCGCCATTGTTGGCATTGGCCAGGGCTTCCAGCCGGTGAGCGCCTTCAACTACGGCGCGGGTAACTATCGCCGGGTGCGTCAGGGCTACCGGTTCACCCTGCTGCTGTCTCAGGCGGTGCTGACGGTGCTCACCGTTTTTCTGCTGCTCTTCTCCGGCAGCTGCATTCAGCTCTTCCGGGATGACCTGGAGGTCATTGCCATCGGCACCCGGGCCCTCCGGCTTCAGGGCGTCGCTCTGCTCTTTTTGCCGCTGAGCATGGTGACCGAGATGCTGCTCCAGAGCACCGGTCAGAAGCTGCCCGCCTCCCTGCTCTCCGCCCTGCGCAGCGGCCTGTTCTTCATCCCCGCGCTGCTGCTGCTGAATCACTTCCGGGGCCTTTCCGGCATTCAGGAGGCCCAGCCCCTGGCCTTTGTCCTCTCCTGCTTCACCGCCGTCTTTTTCGCCCTGAGCTTTTTCCGGACGCTTCCGAAGGAGGACCAGCTCTAATCATCCATCCAGCCGACAGGAGGTATTCCCATGTCCAAAGTAATTCCCTTTCCCGCCCAGCCCGCTCCGGAGGAGGAGGTCGATCTCTCCGCCCTGACCCGGGAGCAGCTTCTGGAGCGTCTGGCCCTGCTCCGGGAGCAGATCGCTCAACTCAATGCCGCCGAGCCCCGGAATCAAAACAGCGAGGCCTATGAGGCCTGGGGCGACCGGCATGAGCTGCTGGAGGACTTGGCAGACGACGTTCTGGACCGGCTGGATGAGCTGGAATAGCGCCTGTTTCAAAACTTTTCAGACCAAATGCTCCAGTTTTGTGAAAAACTCCCTTTGCTCCATTTTTCTTCCTGTGTTATTATTAATTTGTTGAGCCGAACAGTGTGTAAGCCAGACGTGGTTTGCACACTGTTTTTTCACTATAAGGAGGTATTGTGTCATGGAAGCTGCTCAATCGAACAACTATCTGGAGCAGGAGCATCTGGGAAAGCTGATGCGCAAATATGCCATCCCCTGTATCCTCTCCCTTCTGGTGGGAGCGCTGTACAACATCGTCGACCAGATCTTTATCGCCAACGCCAGCTATCTGGGCTCCTACGGCAACGCGGCCAACGGCGTGGTCTTCCCCCTGACCGTCATCGCCCTGGCTCTGGCCACCATGATCGGCGACGGCTGCTGCGCCTTTGTCAGTATCAGTCTGGGCGCCAATGAGGGGGAAAACGCCCATCGCAGCGTGGGTACCGCCATCCTCACCACTCTGGTCAGCAGCGTGGTGCTGGCTGCGATCTACCTGGTGTTTCAGGACCCCATCCTGACCGCCTTCGGCGCCACCGTCAACCAGGAGACCTTTGACCTGTCCAAGGAATATTTCACCTATATCGCTCTGGGCGTGCCCTTTTATATGTTCGGCCAGGCCCTGAACCCCATCATCCGCTCCGACGGCAACCCCCGCTATGCCATGGTCACCCTGCTGGCCGGCTCCATTCTCAACGTCATCCTCGACCCCATCTTCATCTTTGTCTTCCGCTGGGGCATGATGGGCGCCGCCGTGGCTACGGTGGCAGGCCAAGTGCTGGGTGCGGTCTTTGCTCTGATCTATCTTTTCCGGATGAAGACCATCCAGCTGAGCCGGGACAGCTTCCGGTTCCGCTTCTCCCTGCTGAAAAAGATGGTACCCCTGGGCCTCACCAGCTTCCTCTCCCAGATCTCCATGGTGCTCTCCATGGCGGCCGTGAACAATATGCTGCGCAAGTACGGCGCTCTGGACCCCATCTTCGGCCAGCCGGAGCTGGCGCAGATCCCCACCGCCGTGGTCAGCATTGTCATGAAATTCTTCCAGATCGTCATCTCCATCGCCATCGGGCTGGCCGCCGGCTGCATCCCTGTCGTAGGCTACAACGTGGGCGCCGGCCGGAACGACCGGGTGAAGGGCCTGCTGACCCGTCTGCTGATCGCCGAGGCAGTTGTGGGCGCTGTGGCCACCGTCATCTTCGAGTGCTTCCCTCAGCAGCTCATCGGCATCTTCGGCGCCAGCGGCGAGAGCATCCACTATACCCAGTTCGCCATCCGCTGCATCCGGATCTTCCTGTGCATGACGGTGCTGGCCTGCGTCAACAAGGGCGTCACCATCTTCCTCCAGTCTCTGGGCAAGGCGGCAGCCTCCACCAGCCTCTCCATGCTGCGTGAGATCGTCTGCGGCGTGGGTCTGCCCCTGCTGCTGCCCGTGTTCTGGGGTCTGGACGGCATTCTCTACTTCATGCCCATCGCCGATGTGATCGCCTTTGTGGCCTCCGCTGTGGTGATCGTCATGATCTATCGCCAGCTCTCTCAGCCCGCTCCGGTTTCTGCCGCCGTCTCCGAGGCAAAGTCTGCCCCGGCTCCCGCCGCGGTGCCTGTGGCGCAGCCGGTCAACGGCCTGCACACCGTCATCACCATCGGCCGGAGCTATGGCGCCGGCGGGCGCACTGTGGGCAAGCTGCTGGCCAACCGGCTGGGTATTCCCTACTATGACACAGAGCTGCTGGCCGAGGCAGCCAAACAGAGCGGCCTGAGCCTCCAGTTCCTGAAGCAGATGGATGAGCGGTCGGCGAACCCGGTGGTGCTCTACGGCTATACCGTCAGAACCAGCTTCGGCGGCAAATACGCCCCGCTGGAGAGCAGCGCCTACCAGGCCCAGCGGGAGATCATCCAGCAGGTGGCCAGCCAGGGCTCCTGCGTCATCGTGGGCCGGCGGGCAGACCAGATTCTGCGCCACAGCTTCCCGGTGTTCAGCGTGTTCCTCACCGCCCCGCTGGAGCAGCGTGTCCAGCGCATCTGTGAGCGGGATCATCTCTCCGAGCAGGAGAGCGCCCGGAAAATCAAGAAGGTGGACCGGGAGCGGGAGAGCTACTACAACCAGTCCTCTCATGCCGCCTGGGGCGCCGCCTCCTCCTATGACCTGTGCATCGACACGGGGAAACTGAGCCTGGAGGCCGCCTCCGAGATCATCGCCAGCTGCCTGGCCAAGGTGGAAGCACCTGTGAAAAGCTGAGTATTCTCTTACTTTAAAAGCAAAAACTGCAGGCCCCGCTCTTTCGAGCAGGGCCTGCAGTTTTTTTGCTCTCTGCCGCCCCGATCCTTGACTGGGGCGGCATTTTATTATGTCAACTAATTGAGAGTGGTTCTGTACTTACATCAGATTGCGGAACAGGGCCTTGAAGTCGTCGATGGAGGCCTCTCTGGGGTTGCCGGGGGCGCAGGCGTCGGCGGCGGCGGACTGGGCCAGGAATTCCAGATCCTCCTCCTTCATGGCGGGCAGCTTGGTGGGGATGCCCACGTCGGCGGAGAGCTGCTTGACCGCGTCGATGGCGGCCTTGCGGTACTCCTCCACGCTCATGCCGGTGGTGTCCACGCCCATGGCCTCGGCGATGTGCTTATACTTGTCGCCGGTGGCCTCCTGGTTGAACTCCATGACCAGGGGCAGCATCATGGCGCAGGCCACGCCGTGGGGGGTGTCGTAGACGGCGCCCAGGGTGTGAGCCATGGAGTGGGCGATGCCCAAGCCCACGTTGGAGAAGGCCATGCCGGTGACAAACTGGCCCAGCGCCATACCCTCGCGGCCCTCAGCCTCGTTGGCAACGGCGGCCCGCAGGTTCTTGGCGATCAGCTTGATGGCCTCCAGATTGAGGCAGTCGGCCAGCTCCCAGGCGGCCTTGGTGGTGTAGCCCTCGATGGCGTGGGTCAGGGCGTCCATGCCGGTGGCGGCGGTCAGGCCCTTGGGCATGGTGGACATCATGTCCGGATCCACGATGGCGATGTCGGGAATGTCGTTGACGTCAACGCAGACAAACTTACGTTTTTTCTGCACGTCGGTGATGACGTAGTTGATGGTGGCCTCAGCGGCGGTGCCGGCGGTGGTGGGGACGGCGATGGTGAACACGGTGCGGTTCTTGGTGGGGGCCACGCCCTCCAGAGAGCGGACGTCGCCGAACTCGGGGTTATTAATGATAATGCCGATGGCCTTGCCGGTATCCATGGAGGAGCCGCCGCCAATGGTAATCATGTAATCCGCGCCGGAGGCCTTGTAGGCCTCTACGCCGGCCAGAACATTCTCAATGGTGGGGTTGGGCTTGATGTCGGAATAGACCTCATAGGCCATGCCCTTGGCATCCAGCAGGTCGGTGACCTTGGCGGTCACACCGAACTTGACCAGGTCGGGGTCGGAGGCCACAAAAGCCTTGCGGAAGCCCTTGCTCTGAATGATGCCGGGAATCTCCTGGATGGCGCCCTTGCCGTGGTAAGAAATGCCGTTGAGGACGAAACGATTGACCATGGGAAAAACTTCCTTTCTGTGCTGTGTGCAGATTTGCCAGGCCCGGGTGCCGTGGCTGTTAAGTGCAGTATAGCAGATTTTTTCCTGTATGGAAAGCACTTTTGGAAATTTTATCTATCTTGCTCTGTTTTTAATCCTCTCTGTTTGTAACTAATTTACAAACGCGCCCGGGAGTTTTTCCTCTCCAGGGCGCGTTTTTCGCTGTGAACGTCAATCAAAAGGGGCCATTTTACAGTAATCGATGAAGTGAGCTGCTGCGGGCGTGAGGGCGGTGTTTTTGAGATAGCCCAGATAGACGGTGGTCTGAATCTCCGGGGCGATGGGCACCGCCACAAAGGGGGGCGGATCGTCAAAGGTCCGTTTGTGGGGGAAGGAGACGTGGTTGGAAAACAGCAGGGCCACGCAGCTTCCCTTGCTCACCATGTCCAGAATCGCCTCCAAGCTGTGACTGGTAAACAGCACCTGCGGGGTAAAGCCCGCCTCCCGGCAGGCCCGCATACAGAGCATATAGGGCATGGTCCCCTGCTGAATCAGCGCGAAATACTCCGTGGACAGCTGAGGCAGCTCAATCTGCTTTTCCTGGGCCAGGGGGTGGTCTGGCGGCAGCACCGCCACCAGCCGGTCCTGGCAGTAAGGGATCTTGACAATCTGGGCCTCCTTATCCGGGTCGTGCTCCAGATAGGCGGTGCTGTCCCGGAAGATGGCCAGATTACACTTGCGCTCCAGCAGCCACTCCCGCACCAGCAGGGTATCCGCCTCCTGGACGTTGACCTGAATGGTGGGATGGTTGAGCTGGAACTGAATGAGCACATCGGTGATATTGTAGTGGGCGATGACCGGGATGGTGCCGATGTTCAGCGGCTCGCTCTCCTGATTCAGATAGCTGAAGGCGGCGGATTCATATTCGTACTGAAGCCTGGCCACCGACTGGGCATAGGGCAGCATCAGCCGGCCGAACTCGGTCAGCTCCACCTTGCGGGAGGTGCGCTCAAACAGCGGCCCGCCCAGCTGCTTTTCCAGCATTTTGATGTGCTTGGACAGAGAGGACTGCCCGATAAACAGCCGCTCCGCGGCCGCCCAGTAATTCTGCGTCTCGGCCAGGATGACAAATTCCCTGAAATATCCGATCTCCATAACCTCGCTCCTCTATCGAATCCACTTTAGATCAATTCCTTTTCGGAATTGATTATAGACCTGAAAAGAATTGTTTGTCAATAATGCTTGAAATATAATTTTAGCATAGTCCAGAAATTGGGAAAAGTGCAAACAATCAAGGAGGTTTCACAATGAACGAGAGCAAGAAAATTCCAATGTGGAAGAAAATCTGCTACGGCTGCGGAGCCGGCGGCGGCAACGTGATGAGTACGCTGCTGGCATCCTTCCTGCTGAGCTATTACACCGATACGGCAGGCATCGCTGCCGCCGCCATCGGCACCATGTTTGTCGTCTGCCGTCTGCTGGACGGTGTCACCGACTTCGCCATGGGCGGTATCGTGGACAAAACCAACACCAAGCTGGGCAAAGCCCGGCCCTGGCTGATCATCTGCGCACCGCTGATGTTCATCGGCATCATCCTGATTCTCAGCGTCCCCCAGGGCTGGAGTGAAGCCATGAAGCTGGTCTACGCCTATGTCACCTATATCTTCCTCAACTGCATCGTCTACACCATCTTCGGCATCGCCCACACCGCCCTGCTGGCCCGGATGACCCGGGACTTCAAGGACCGGAACACCACCTCCACCGTCTCCTCCATCATCAACAACGCCGTGGGTCTGGTGGTCGGCACCATGATCACCGCCCTCCAGCTCAACTTCGGCTGGACTGTGACCGGCATCATCCTGGGTGCCATCGCCGGCATCCTCATCCTGATCCCCGGCCTGACCTGCGAGGAGACCGTGGGCATGGAGGACGTCCCCGGCAAGCCCAAGGACACCGTGCCCATGAAGGATCAGCTCCCCGCCGTCCTCAAGAACAGGTACTTCTGGATTGCCATGGTGCTAGGCGCCCTGACCCTGTTCGTCAACGCCAACGCCATCGGCGCTCAGATCTACTACTGCAACGTGGTGCTGGGTGATCCCATGTACATGACCACCCTGATGAGCTTCGGCATGCTTCCCGGCATCATCATCCTGTTCTTCATGCCCTACTTTGCCAACAAATTCTCCAAGCGGGCCTTTATGGGCTGCGGCGCCATTCTGATGATCATCGGCTTCAGCATGGTGGGCATTGCCGACCAGAACCGCACCCTCATCCTGCTGGGCACCATCCTCCGCTCCGTGGGCATCGGTCCCATGTTTGCCGGCCTGTACGCCTTCTGCGCTGACGCCGCCGACTACGGCGAGTGGAAGTACGGCGTCCGCTCCGAGGGCCTGATGGCCTCCTCCCAGTCCATCGGCTCCAAGATCGGCATCGGCTTCGGCTCCGCCTGCACGGCCTGGATTCTGGCCGCCGCCGGCTACATTCAGCCCGCCATGGATATGGCCATGGACGGCCCCGCGGACGGCGCCATGGGCGGCATGGCTCCCATGATCGAGCAGCCCGCCTCTGTCATCGCCGCCATCCGCTTCGACTACGGCTGGCTGGGCGCCATCATCAGCGTGGTGCTGCTGATCGGCGTGCTGCTGATGGATGTGGAGAAGTATCTCCCCGAGATCAGAGCTACCCTGGGCGACCGGAAGCCCGGCGCTCCCGTGTAAGCGGAATTTCCTGACTGACAATTTGTTTCTTTCTCTTTTTCTTTCTCAATGCTGGGACAGCCCAACCACGAAGCGGTGCCGCTTCCGGCGGCTGTCCCAGCGCCCTATCTGCTGCAAAAGGAGACCTGTTATGAACGAGATGAAAAAACCCTTTGGCATCGAAGATTTTGCCGCCCTGGAGGGCTCCCTCCAGTTCGGAGCGCCGCCCCTGGGCGGCAAGCCCCCCAAGGGTTCCGGCGGTCCCCCGCCCGGCTTTCAGGTGAAGCTGGCCGATATCAGCTGGGTCCAGCGCAAGGAGCTGGACGTGGCCTACGCCAGCCAGTCCCCCGCCCAGCGGCTGGACCTTTACTATCCCCAGGAGGGCGAGGGCCCCTTCCCGGTGCTGCTGCACATCCACGGCGGCGGCTTCGGCATGGGAGACAAGCGGGACGACCACATGGACACCTACCTGAAGCTGCTGGATCTGGGCATCGCCGTGGGCTCCATCGAGTACCGGCTCAGCGGCGAGGCGCTCTTCCCCGCCGCCGTGCTGGACTGCCGGGAGGCGGTGCGCTTCCTCCGCCGGAACGCAGCACAGTACAAGCTGAACCCGGACAAGATCGGCGTGCTGGGCGGCTCTGCCGGAGGCAATCTGGCCGCTCTGCTGGGCATGAACATCCCCAACGGCCAGTTCCCGGGCGAGGAGACTCTGACCCTGGAGGGCAGCTGTGAGGTCTGTCTGGCGGTTGACCAGTTTGGCCCCATCGACTTCCGCCATATGGATGACCAGGCCCGGGCCAACGGAGTCAGCTTTGCCGACCACGACCAGCCCGGCTCGGCGGAGAGCAGCTATATGGGCGGTCCCCTGCCGGAGCTCTCCGATGAATGGCTGGCCAAGGCAGATCCCACCACCTACATCAACGAGGGTATGGCGCCTCTGCTGGTGGAGCACGGCTGCATGGACAAGCTGGTGCCCTTTGCCCAGAGCGTCAACTTTGTCCACGCCATCTACCAGAAGCTGGGCCAGGGCCGGGTGGAATTCGTCCCCCTGCCCAACGCCGACCACGAGGACCGGGAATACTCCAGCGAGTGGAATCTGAACGTGCTGCGACGCTGGCTGAAGGCCCATTTTTAAGAAAGAAGGAGCTCGGAATGAAACGTTTTCTTGCAATTCTTTTGGCGCTGGCTATGACGCTGTCTCTGGCCGCCTGCGGCGGCTCCCAGCCCGCTGAGGAACCTGCCCCTGCTCAGGAGCCTGCGGCAGAAGCGCCTGCTGAAGCCGCGCCTGAAGAGGGCGGCTCCGTGGCCGGAGCCTACTCCTTTACCGAGTCGGTCATGGGCGGCGCCTTTGAGGTGGAGTGGACCCTGACTCTGAACGAGGACGGCACCTTTGTGCTGGTAGAGGGCAACCCCATGATGGGCGAAACCGAATACACCGGCACCTACACCGCCGATGGCAGCACTGTGACCACCAGCCCGCTGGAGGGCGGCGCTCCTCAGGCGGAGTTTTTCAACGACGACCTGAGCTGTCAGTGGACGCTGGACCTTGAGGCGGGCACTGCCCTTCCGGCCAATTATGACGCCGCTTCGGCAGGCGGCGATCTGCCTGCGCTGGACGGAGCTCTTCCCGTCGACGGAAGCCCCATGGACGGCGGCATGCCTCCCCTGGGCGGGGACAGCGCGGGCAGCCCGGAGGCCGACGATCCCGGCGTGGCCTATGCCTCCAACTCCGCCGCACAGGTGATGGACCTCTATCTCCCGGAGAACGCCACCGGCTCTGACCCGGTCATTGTCGTCGTCCACGGCGGCGGCTTCAAGTTCGGCAGCCAAACCATGGAGATCATTCAGCCGGTCATCGACGCCGGCAGGACCAACGGCTATGTGGTGGCCTCTGTGGACTACCGGAAGTCCGGCGAGGCGGTCTTTCCCGGAGCGCTGGCTGACGTCAAGGCGGCCGTCCGCTATCTGAAGGCCAACGCGGTGGAATACGGCATCGACCCGGATCGGATTGTCATCTGGGGCGAGTCTGCCGGGGCCTATCTCTCGCTGATGACCGCACTGACTCCGGAGGTCCCAGAGCTGAACGGCGATGTCTCCGACAATTTGGAGCAGTCCTCCGCTGTGGCTGCGCTGGTGGACTTCTACGGCCCGGTGGAGTTTTACACCATGGACGAGGAGGCCGCCGCCTTGGGGCAGGAGGGCACCTTCTTCTCCTCGGACAGCTCCTTTGAGAGTGCCTTTGTGGGCCAGGCAGTGGGCGCGGACCGGGACTTCACCTACACCACTTGGTGGGGCACCTATCAGGAGCAGCTCCCCGCGGATTTCGCCCTGCGCGTCTGGATTCAGGTGGGCGACAGCGACACCAGCGTCCCCTATACCCAGTCCGAGCACTTTGCCGCCGGCCTCTCTGAGGTCATCGGGGCAGAAAACGTCCGGTTCTCTGTCATTGAGGGCGCTGCTCATGAGGACCCCCTGTTCTACACCGAGGAAAATCTGGCCCAGATCTTTGCCTTCCTGGATGAAGCTCTGAACTGAGGAGAGAAAACCGCAATGGATTGGAACCGTTTGAAAGAGAAGCCCTTCTATCTGGACGATACGCAGGTGGACTGGGTACGGCAGGCCCTTAGGCAGTTGTCGGCACAGGAGAAGGCGGGCCAGCTCTTCTGCGTGCTGGGTGACGCCAGCACCCCGGATGGGCTGACTGATCTGGTACAGAATTACGGCGTGGGCGGCGTGCTGTTTCGGCCCTGTCCCCGGCAGGAGGCGGCGGAAAAATACGCGGCGCTGGATCAGTACGCCAAAATCCCCCTGCTCAAGGCCGCCAATCTGGAGGAGGGAGGCGCGGGCGTCCTGACCGACGGCACCTATTTCGGCTCCAACCTTCAGGTGGCCGCCGCCGGTGATCCGGACTGCACCCGGCAGTTTGCCCAGGTCTGCGCCCTGGAGGGCCGGAGCGTGGGCGTGAACTGGAGCTTCTCCCCGGTGGTAGACATCGACTACAACTTCCGCAACCCCATCACCAACGTGCGCACCTTCGGCAGCGACCCGGAGCGGGTGCTGGAAAACGCCCGGATATTCGTTGAGACCCTTCAGGAGAGCGGCGTGGCCGCCGCCTGCAAGCACTTTCCCGGGGACGGCGTGGATTTCCGGGACCAGCACCTCCACCCCACCTACAACAGCCTCTCCGCAAAGGAGTGGTTTGCCACCTACGGACGGATCTATCAGACGCTGATCGACGAGGGCCTTCTGAGCGTCATGGCGGGTCACATTGTCCAGCCCAATGTGATCCGGGCGGTGAACCCCCAGGCTTCAGAGGAGGATCTGCTGCCCGGCAGCCTCTCAAAAGAGCTGCTCACCGGCGTACTCCGGGAGCGCTTTGGCTTCAACGGCGTCATCATCACCGACGCCACCATTATGGGCGGCTACACCATGGCTATGGAGCGGCGCCGGGCCATTCCCACCAGCATCGCCGCCGGCTGCGACATGCTCTGCTTCGGCACCGATATCCGTGAGGACATCTCCTATGTGCTGGAGGGGCTGGAATCCGGCCTGCTGGACCCGGAGCGGCTGGACGAGGCGGTTGCCCGGATTCTGGCCCTCAAGGCCAGGCTGCGCCAGCCCTGTCCCCTGCCCCGGGTGGACGCCGGAGAGAGCCAGCGCATCTGCGCGGAAAAGGCAGTCACCTTGGTCAAGGATACGCAGCAGCTGGTGCCCCTCTGCCGGGAGCAGTATCCCCTCATCCGCCTGGTCACGCTGGGCGAGGACGAGACCTATGACGGCTCCCTAACCGAAATCGCGGCAGCACTGCTGGAGGAGCACGGTTTTTCCGTGGAGCGCTACCAACCCCTGGAGGACGACCTCCACGGCACCCGGGACCTGCCCGGAGACCGGCTGACCCTGATTCTCTGCAACCTGCCGGCGGCCAGCAACCAGACTGCGGTACGTATTAATTGGTGCTCCAAGCACGCTCTGGAAATTCCCCGCTTCGTCAACGAGGAGACCACGGTTTTCATCTCCTTCGCCAACCCCTATCATCTGCAGGACGTTCCCCGGGTGCGCACCTATATCAACGCCTACACCGCCACCCGGGCCACGATTACCGCCGCCCTGGAAAAACTGCTGGGGAACGGGCGCTTTACGGGTGTCAGCCCGGTGGACCCCTTCTGCGGCCTATATGATACCCGGCTGTAATGACTCCACCCGGAAGGAATGCCCTGTAACAAATCAGCGGAGGCGCCGTTTGACTTGGCGTCTCCGCTTTTTTAATTCAATAGACAACAAGGAGGAATTGTACCATGAAATTAAATTGCAAGGCAGTCATTTTTGATCTGGATGGCGTGATCTGTTTCACAGACAAGTTCCATTATCAGGCTTGGAAGGCTCTTGCAGACCGGCTGAGCATCTACTTTGACGAGCAGATCAACAACCGGCTCCGGGGCGTCAGCCGTATGGCCAGTCTGGAGATCATTCTGGAGCGCTCCGCGACAGCCTACACCCAGGCGGAAAAGGAGGCCTTTGCCGCGGAGAAGAACGACCGATACCGGGAGCTGCTGAAAACCATGTCTCCTGCCGACCTGAGCGACGAGGTTCGCGATACCCTTATCGAGCTGCGCCGCCGGGGCTACCGGCTGGCCATCGGTTCCTCCAGCAAGAACACCAAGTTCATTCTCGGGCAGATCGGCTTGGGCGATTTCTTTGACGCCATCGCCGACGGTACGGATATCACCCACTCCAAGCCGGACCCGGAGGTGTTTCTCACCGCCGCTGCCAAGCTGGGCCTCTCCCCTGCCGACTGCGCCGTGGTGGAGGACGCCAAAGCCGGTATCCAGGCGGCAAAAGCCGGCGACATGACTGCCCTGGCTTTGTTTGGGGACGCTAAAGGCTGCGGGCTGGAGGACTATAATCTGACCTGTTTTTCCGATCTGTTGAACCTTCTGTAACCTGCCTTGTTTCGTTTTTCAGTCTCTTCCTATTCTGCTCAATGCGGCACTGCACCTGATTTCTCAAATGCAGTGCCGCATTTCATCTGCACATGCAGCTGTTTTTTCTGCAAAGCAACGGATTGCCGACACAAAACTGTGCGGAGCAGCCAAAGCTGCTCCGCACAGGGGATTGAACTGATTGTTCTTTTCAGAACGGATTACTCAGCAGGGGTGTAAGCCGCAGCATAGGCAGCATAATCAAAGTTCTGCAGCTTGCTGATGGGATCAGCAGAATAGGTAGCAACGCGCTCGTCGTTGATGACGCCGGACCAGTTCATACCGAAAGCAAAGTCATAGGCGTTGCCGGCAGCGTCCACATAGCACTCCATGTCGCGAGGCACGTCCTCAAGCTGAGCCTCGACGGTCTCCATGGAAGCGGGCTGCTGCTGAACCAGCAGACCAGTGGGCTCGACCTGGCCCAGGATGATCCGGGCGACGACGTCGGTGCGCTGGCTGTTGTAGCAGACCAGGATGACGTCAGCCAGAGGCTCGACCTCGGACCAAACCATGGTATGCTCTTCCTTCATGGAGACGATCACAGGAATGTCGCTGGCCACGGAGTTGGCATACTCCAGAGCCTCCAGCTCACCGTAGTTGGCAGCGGCAGGAGCCGTGTTGCCCTTGTAGGAGCGGTTCTGACGGGTGCCGTCATCCAGCAGCAGGCCGGAGATGGAGACCTCGCGGGCAGTGTCAGCGGTGTACTCGCTGTACTGCAGGGAGGTGGGATACCAGGTATCCTCAGCGGTCTTCAGAGTGCCGCTGGCCCAGACATCAGCATAGCCCCAGGCGTTGACGTAGTTGGCGTCATAGGAGGTGCTGTAAGGATCGGTCATGCCGACCAGGATGTAATCGCAGGCAGCGATCTCCTCAGCGGTTGCGCGGGTCAGGTCATCCTTGGTGTAGGTGGCGTTGCCGTTGGCATCGGGATCACCGGTGGGATCGCCCAAGGTGTCAGTCACGATGTTGAAGTAGTTCCCCAGGACATCCAGATCCATGCCGGGATTCCAGCTGGGAGTACCAGGGTTGATGCCCTGCATCCAGCTGACGCTGAAGCCGGTGTTATAGACATAGGGGACATAGACGGTGGGCTTCTCAGCAGAAGCTTCCTTCTGAGCGATGGTGCCATCGTTCTTCAGCATAACAACGGCCTTTTCCTGAGTCTCCATGCCGAACTCGCTGGGCGTGCCGGTGGAGATAATGGACTCAGCATAGGCGGAATCGTTGTAGGGCTGATCGAACATGCCCAGGTTCAGCATAACAGTGACATAATTGGTGGCAGCGTGGTCGATGATCTCATCGGCCTTCTCCTGGCCAACGTTGTTCACCAGAATGTCATATGCAGCGACAACATTCTCCATGGTGCCGTAGCCGCCCAGGATCTCAACGCCGCGCTCCCAGCCGAGAGCGATACGATCAGCCTCGCTGGGCAGATCCTCAGCGCCCCAGACACCGGCGAAGGAGAACACGCCCCAGTCGGTAATCTTCAGGCTGTCATAGCCGAAAGCATCCAGCATGCCATACATATAGGGGTTGTAAGCGCCGGACCATTCGCCGCCGTAGGGGGTGCCCTCGCCGTCGGTGTTGATGGAGTACTCAGTCATGATGCCGGAGGAACCGGTCAAGCCAGGCAGGCTGAATACGCCGTCAAAGTAGGTGATCAGGTGAGCTTCCAGGTTATCGCCGGGGAACACGGCGTAACGGGCGGAGACATGGTGGTCGTCACGGCCGCCCTCAGTGGCGCCGGCGCCGGCATAGTGCTTGGTGAAGCAGTAGACAGACTCGCTGCCCCAGCCCAGATCAGTGCCGTCCTCAGCATAGGTGGACTGCATGGCGTTGACATAAGCAGTGGCGATATCCAGGGTCAGCTGGGGATCCTCACCATAGGTGCCGCCGGTACGGCGCATCTGGGGAGAGGCGATATCCACCTGGGGGCCCAGCAGGGCGGTGACGCCGGCTGCACGGTACTCCTTGGCGGTCTCGTTGCCGATCTCAGCGGCCAGCTCAGGATCCATGGTGGCGGCCAGAGACAGGGTCTCGATCATACCGGAGATGTTGGCAGGGTCAATGGAGATCATAGCGGGGATGCCGTAGTAGCAGCTCTCAGCCACAGCCTGGATGGCATTGGTCCACTTGGCGTGGGCACCGCCGCCCTGACCGATGTTACGGGTAACGCCGCCGCGGCCACCGGCCATCAGATAGGTATAGGAGCCGTCATCCTCAGCCAGAGGCTCAGTGGTGAAGCTGCCCCAGCCGCCGTGGGCCAGGATGGCAGCCTTCTCAGCGCCCTGCATCTGAGCAATCAGATCAGCGGCACGCTCTTCAGTGGAAGCTCTCCAGTCCTCGTAGACATCCAGCTCGCCGTTCTGGTTCAGATCCTTGAAGGCATAGCCGTCAACCTCGATGACCTTGACGCCGGAGCTGGAAGACAGGCCCAGAGTCACGCCGTCCTGGTTATCAATCTTGATCCAGCCGTCAGGAGTAACCTCGACGGTGTACTTGGCGCCATCACTGGGGACAGGCACATAAGCCTCTTCCTCAGCAGCAGGCTCCTCGGCAGCAGGCTCCTCGGCAGGGGCCTCTGCGGGCTCTTCCGCTGCGGGCTCCTCAGCAGGGGCCTCAGCGGGGGTGTTGCCGCCGCCGCAGGCCACGAGACTGAGTGTCATCATCAGGGCCAGCAGCAGAGCGATCAACTTCTTGCTGTTCTTCATGTGTTTTCCTCCTCTTTTTTATTTTGCTTTCCTAAGCAAGCGCAGGCTATGCGCTTTTGCCAACAAATGTTGCACCGGGCTTTTTTCCAGCGTCAGCAGAATCTGCCGCTATAGAGTTTCATTAGCCCTGCTTGTAGGGATCAGCGTAGGGGTCCGCATAAGGATCAGCATAAGGATCGGCGTAGGGATCGTCAGCAGCAGCATCGCCGCCAGCGTTGGGGTCCGCATAAGGATCGGCATAAGGATCAGCGTAGGGATCGGCATAGGGATCCTCAGCAGCAGCGTCGTCGGCAGCTTCAGCTTCCTCGGCAGGCTCAGCGGCTTCGGGAGTCTCAGCGGGCTCAGACGCAGCGGGGGTCTCTTCGGCGGGCTTCGTCTCTTCAGACTTTTGGGGGCCGCAGGACGCCAGGCCAAGTACCATCAGCAGGGTCAGCAGCAGCGCCAGCAGCTTCTTGCAGTTTTTCATTTTTTCTTCCTCCTTGCAGAAGTTTTGCTTTCCTAAGCTTACTTAGCATAACATACTTTACGTTTGTATACAAGTGTTTTTGCACAAACTGTCGTTTTTTTCACATGAATAGCATGTCAATATCATCATTTTGCACAATTATCTTTTGAATTTTTTGGTAAATACACCTATCTCGAAAGGTTTTGTCAAGCCTTTTTCCCTTTCTTGCACTATTCTCTTTAACCCTGGAGCGCTGTTTTTCCAGAACAGGCCGCACATCTATGTAAGAAATTCGCTTCGTTTTTGCCTCAGGGCATCAGCTGAACATCTGTCTCAGCGCCTGGAAACAGTCCTTCAGCCGCTGCTGCATCTGTTCGGCGCTTTCACTGGCCCCGTTGAATACGAGGCGTATCACCATCTGATCTACTGAAGAATCTTACAGGCCCATTGTGCAAGAACGCCCGGGTTTTCCATTGGAAAACCCGGGCGCTTTGCCTTTCTTGCAGATACGGTCACACGCTCTTCTCCATCAGATATGCCAGCACTTTTGGGGCGGCAGTCAAAAACCAGACGCTGTAGCGTTGGGGATTGGCTCTCAGATCCTCAGCCAGCTCAGCGAAGGGGACCCACCTGAGATCTATGGCCTCCTGGGGATTGAGGACAATTTCTCCCTCATACTTCCCCAAGTACACATGGTCGAATTCATACTCAAACAGGTCCTCCCGGAACCGGTGGTGATAGACGAAGGAGAACAGCTCCTCGCAGAGGCAGGAGAGGCCCAGCTCCTCTCCCAGCCGCCGCTGCACCGCCTGAGGCAGAGACTCACCCGGTCTCGGATGGGAGCAACAGCTGTTGGACCAGAGTCCGCCGGAGTGGTATTTGTCCATGGCCCGCTGCTGAATGGCCATCCTGCCGTCGCGGTACAGAAAGACGGAAAATGCCCTGTGCAGCAGGCCCCGCCGATGGCACTCCTCCTTGGACGCGGTTCCCACCGGTTGGTCAAAGATATCCACCAAAATCAGTTCATCACTCATAGGAAGCCCTCCTGACGTTTTTCTCTGATCCTAATTATAGCAGGAAATTGACCACCAGCAAGAAGCAGATCACTGCCACAAAGCCGGCCCCGAACAGAACCAGGCCGTAGGCAATCCTGCCCCGGTAGCCCCGCACGCCGGGGTCCTCCGCCTGATAGCGGGCAAAGTAATTGTCCTCCAGCGGGTGCACCACCGGGTCATAATGGATGAACAGCACCCGATTGCACAGCGCCGTAAACCACTCGAAGAGGCTGCCGGCAAACCGGGCGCACAGGGCGCCGAGGAAGGGCAGCGCCTGAAACAGAAGGGGCGCATAAATCCTGTTTTCCAGGTCCAGCGCGGCAGGCCAGCAATTCCGGTAGCCCGATTTCGTGCGCACCACCGTCCGGACCAAGGCGAAGTACAGCACCGCGCCGATCAGAATGGAGATGCAGCCGCCCTTCAGATTGGTCCAGCTGAAGTAGTGGAGGGTCTCCTCCACACCGGAGCCGAGGAAATCCTGGGTATAGGCCGCAATTTGCTCCATGGTCACAGAGGCGGTCATACCCAGCACCGGGAAGAGCAGAGCGCAGCCGTCCAGCAGGACAAACCACAGCTTGGACAGATAACGGCCGTTCAGCCCGTCATATTTGCTCTGGAGACCGGCGTCTGTGTTTTTCTCCACAAAGATGCACACAAACAGCTTGGTCATATAGCCCACCGTCATGCCGCCTGCCATGAGAAACAGCCACTCAATCACATGGTACATGCCGGCAGCCCCGCCTGCCTCCTCCAGCAGCTCGATGTATTCCACAATAGCCTCGTGGATCATGGTCTTGGAGATGTAGCCGTTCCAGAGGGGGATGCCCATGACGCCCAGGGCAGGCATCAGAAAGGCAAAAGCCAGCGCGGGCTTGCCCCGTCCAAAACCCCGGATGGCGTTATAGTCCAGATCCTGCACATGATAGACGACGACGCCGGCCGTCAGCAGCAGCACCAGCTTGATCAGGCTGTGATTGGTCAGGTGCAGAATGCTGCCCCAGACCGCCAGGCCGTTCTCCTCCCCCAGCAGGGCGGTCATGCCGGTGCCCACCAGGATAAAGCCGATCTGGGACATAGAGGAGTAGGCGATGGTCTTTTTCAGGTTGGTGTTGAACAGGGCCAGCGTGCCGCCCACCAGAGCGGTGGCGATGCCGAAAATCAGGATGGCGTTGCCCCAGCCGGCGTCCCAGAGAAACAGTTTGGCCGTCAGGCCAAAGATGCCGAAGATACCCGCCTTGGTGATAATGCCGGACAGCAGCGCCGTGGCCGGTGAGGGAGCCTCGGCATAGGATCCGGGCAGCCAGGTGTGGAGGGGGAACATACAGACCTTGGCGGCAAAGGTGACCAGCGCCAGTCCCCCCGCCGCATAGAGGGCTACGGGACTGCCGGTATAGGCCGCCGCGGCGGCGGACAGCTCCCCGAAGCGCAGGGTTCCCAGCAGATTCCACAGCAGGAACAGGCCCATCAGCGAGACCATGCCGCCTAGCACCGCGTAGGTCAGGTAGCTGGCCCCGGCCCGCAAAGCCTCTTTCGTCTCCCGGTGGATGACCATGGGATAGGAGGCAAAGGACATCATCTCGAAGAAAATCAGCGTGGTGAACAGGTCCGCCGACAGGAACACCCCCATAATGGCGCCCTCGGTCAGCAGCAGGAACATGTAGTAGCGGTGGCTCTTCCCGTCCTGCTCAAAATACTTTCCGGAGAACAGGCCGGAGACCAGCCACAGAAAGCCTGCCAGAATGCACAGCCAGATCTGGAGGCCGGCGGCGGAGAAGGAGATGCCCAGCCCGCAGAGCTCCGGCAAAAGCAGCGTCTCATCCACAAAGCGGGTCAGCAGCAGGGCAAGGCACAGCTCCAGAGCCAGCACCGCAGCTACGCCGGGCCAGACCTTTCTCCCCCGTCTTCCCCACAGGTAGACAACAGGGCCTGCCAGCAAAGGGAGCAGAATCAGCAGCAGCGTCAATACGTTCACAGTCATCCCTCCTTACAATAGGCCCTGAGCGGCACCGGCCAGCGTTTCGGTCAGCGGCTGAACCAGCAGGCTGATGAGCACTGCCAGCCCAATCAACAGGGCAAAAGCGGTTTTCATCCGCCAGCCCACCTCTTTGACGCCCTCATTCTGGGAGCGGTCGTCCCCCTCCCCCGGGAAGAAGGCCTTGATCAGCACCTCCAGCTGGTACAGACCGGTGAGAAACGCGCTGAGCACCAGGGCGAAGGCCCCCAGATAGGCCATCGGCTGATGCAGCTCCACCGCGGCGGCGGCAATCTCCCATTTGCTGAAAAATCCGGCAAAGGGCGGGATGCCGATGAGGCCGAAGGAGGCCACCGCAAAGGCGGCGAAGGTCAGTGGCATCTTTCTGCCCAGTCCGGAGAGCTGGAACACATACTCCCGGTGGGTCTGGCAGATGACGGCGCCCGCGCAGAAGAAGAGGATAATCTTGAAAACCGAGTGGGCCACCATGTGCAGCAGCGCGCCGGTCAGCCCGGCAGTGGTCATGACGGAGGCGCCCAGCAGAATGTAGGACAGGTTGGACACGGTGGACATGGCCAGCCGGCGCTTGAAGTGCTGCAAACGCCACGCCATAGCAGAGCCGAACACGATGGTAAAGGCGCAGACCCCCATCATGATCCACTGGGCGAAGGTGCCCCGCAGCAGTTCCGTACCGAAGGAATAATAGGTCAGCCGCAGGACGGCAAAGACGCCGGAGTTGACCACCGCCACCGCGTGGAGCAGGGCGGAGACCGGCGTGGGCGCCACACCGGCGGCAGGGAGCCAGCTGTAGAAGGGGAACACCGCCGCCTTGACGCCGTAGCCGAAAAAGGCCAGCACAAAGACAATGCGCAGGGTGTTCTCCGCTCCGGAGATCAGCGCCGGAGCCATGCTGCCCCCCAGCACGAAATCCAGGGAGCCGTAGCTGGCCAGAAACACCAGGGAGAGAAAGGCAAAGGCGGCGCCGCCCATGGAGAAGAGCAGATACCGCTTGCCCGCCCAGCGGCTTTTGCCGTCCATCTCGTGCATGACAAGGGGTAGGGTACACAGGGTCATCAGCTCGTAGCACAGATAGAGGGTAAAGGCGTTTGCGGCAAAGGCGATGCCCAGCACCACGCCGTAGGTCATGGTGAAAAAGCCGAAGAACCGGTTCTCCCCGTGCTCATGGCTCATGTACTCAAAGGAGTACAGGTCGGCAATAGGCCACAGGACGGCCAGAATGGCGGCAAACACCATGGAGAGGTTGTCCAGCCGGAAGGCCAGGCTCAGCGCCCCGTTCAGCCGCAGCAGGGTGATCTCCGCCGGATGAAGGAGCAGGATACACAGCACCAGCAGGCCGGTCACCGCCGCGGAGAGCAGCAGCAGCGTCTCCCGCGCCCGGCGGGATGTGTCCCGCCGCAGCAGCAGATACGCTCCGGTCACAATGGGAATCAAAATTGCAATCAGAAACCAAATGCCCGACATATTCCGCACACCTCCCTATACCAGGCCTGACAGGCAGGCAATCGCCCGTGTCAGTCCTCCGGGGAAAATACCCAGCAGAAGCAGCGCCCCGCTGAGAATGGCCAGCGGCACCGTCATGCGCCAGGTGGGATGGAGCCGCTCGTCGTTTTCCCCCTGCTTAAAATAGCCGTTGATGGTGATGGGGAGCAGATACCCCGCCGTCAGCAGCGCAGAGGTCAGCAGGACGATGCCCCCCGCAAGGCCAAAGCCGGGTAGGGCCGCCATACCGGCAGTCACCAGCTGCCATTTGCTGACAAAGCCGGCAAAGGGCGGGATACCGATGAGGGATAGGCTGGCCAGGGTATAGCAGCCCAGCAGCACCGGCATCCGCCGGCCCACCCCGTCCAGCTGATTCACATAGGTGCAGCCGGTGTGGTGGATGATGGCGCCCGCCGTCAGGAAGAGGGCGGTCTTACAGATCGCATGGAACACCACCTGCAAAATGGCCCCCTGAAGGCCGTCTCCCGTCAGCAGGAAGAGCCCGAAGAGCACATAGCTCACCTGGCTCACCGTGGACCAGGCAAAGCGGCGCTTGAGCAGCTTTTCCTTGAAGGCCAGCATGGAGCCGGAGAACACGGTGCATAGAGCCAGGGTCAGCATGGTGTACTGCACCCAGGTTCCCCGGATTGCCTCCGGGCCGACCAGATAGTAGATCACCCGCAGAATGCCCAGCACGCCCGCCTTGGTAATGGTGGCGGACAAAACGGCAGAGGCGGGCGCGGGCGCCACCGGATGGGCGGTGGGCAGCCAGAAGTGCAGCGGCATAATGCCCGCCTTGCAGCCAAAGCCCAGCAGCAGGCAGAAGGCGGCCACCAGCAGCATGGGCTGATGGAGCAGGCCGGTCTCATTGAGGGTTCCCCCTGCCGTAAAGGCGGTGGTGTCGCAGAAGCTGCCCAGGAGGAAGAAGCCGAAGAGGGCGAGGCTGGCCCCGAAGAGGGAGTAGCCCAGATATTTCACGCCCGCCTTTTGCGCCCCCTCCGTCCCCTCATGGATGACCAGGGGCAAAGAGAGCACGGTCATCAGCTCATAGCACATGTAATAGGTGAACAGGTTCCGCGCCATGGCCAGGCCCAGCATGGCCCAGAGGGTCAGCAGGAAAAAGGCGTTGTACCACCCCGGGGCGTGGTCGTGCTCCATGTACTCCAACGAGAAGATGCCGGCCAGCAGAAAGATGGCGGCAAAGAGCAGGCCGAAGATCCGGCCGCATTCGTCAAAGCCAAAGGCCAGGGAGAAGTCTCCGAAGGAGCAGCTCCAGTAAACCCCCGGCTCCTGCAAGACCAGCAGCAACACGCCGGCCAGGGACACGGCCAGGGCGCCAATCAGCAGCCTGTTTTGCCCCTTGCGGCTTTGCAGGAAAAACATGGCGATTGCCCCGGCAAGGGGGACAAGCACGGTGATCAGGAATAACAGCAAATTCATCTGACCGCCTCCTTACAGCAGCGCCAGACCGGCGGACAGGAAGTCCGCCACCGGCTGTAGAAAGACGCCCAGCGCCACCGCGCCGATGCTGAGGCCAGCCACCGCGACGATAAAGGCGGGCCGGGCCGGTTTTTGCGGCAGATCGGGCAGAGGGTCCGGGTCGCCGTGAAGCTTCTCACTCCAGATATTGATGATGACCGGCAGATAATAGAGGGCGTTGAGCACACTGGAGGCGGCCAGCGCCCCCAGCGCCAGCACCATCTGCCAGGTGCCCAGCAGGGCGGCGTCCGCCAGATAGAACTTGACGGCAAAGCCCCCCAGCAGCGGGATGCCCACCATAGAGAGACCCCCCAGCGTGAAGCCGATACCAGCCAGCTTTGCCCGGTGGGCAGAGCCCCGCAGGAAGTACAGGTGCTTATGGTGGTGGCTGGCCCCGGCCAGCTCACCGGCGCAGCAGAACAGCAGCGGCTTGGTAAAGGCGTGAACCAGAATCTGATAGATGGCCGCCACCATGGCAGCCTTGGTACCCAGGCCCAGGCCCAGATAGATGTAGCCGATCTGGGCCACCGAGGAATAGGCGATCATCCGCTTGATGTGGGTCTCCCGGATGGCGTTCACCGAACCCATAATCATGGCCAGCGCCCCCAGAAGCAGCAGCACTGCGTTCAGATGCAGCTGCTGGAACAGCTCGGGCGTGCAGACCTGCCAGATCAGCTTGATCATCAGCACGATGTAGCCTTTGAGCACCAGGCCGGACAAGATGGCGCTGGAGGTGGTGGTGGCGCTGCCGTGGGCGTCCGGGAGCCAGGTGTGGAAGGGATAGAGCGCGCTTTTGATGCACAGGCCCACCACCATCATGCCCAGGATGATGGGCAGCGGCACTCCATATTCTCCGGACTCCCGCAGCGCCAGCAGGGCGTCGTGGACGTTGGGAATCAGCAGATGGCCGGTGACCCAGTAAAGCATGGCCAGCCCGAACAGGAACAGGCCGCTGCCCAGCAGGCTCATAATCAGATAGCGCAACGTGGCGGACACTGTGGCTCCTGTGTCCTTTGACATGACCAGGGCGCAGGAGGCAATGGTATTGATCTCGATAAAGACGTAGGCGGTAAACAGGTCGTTGGTGTACACCATGGCCAGCAGGGAGGCCAGCAGCAGGTCGCACATGACAAAGTACAGCGGCTGCTTTCCGGGATGGATGTCCGCAGTGAGATCCTCCAGCCCACCCAGCACGCACAAGGCCATGACCAGGGTGAAGGCCAAGGCCAATCCCGCCTCCAGGGGGCCGCAGCGCAGCTCATTGCCCCAGGGATGGCCCACGATACCTACCTGGTACTCGAAGGATACACCGCTGCAGGTCACGCAGATCAGCGTGTACAGGCTGGCGGCGGCCACGGCGGCCAGCAGCACCATCTGCACCCGGAGGGCGGTTTTCCCTCTTTTGCACAGACTGGTGAAGATGCCTGCCAGCATGCACGCCACAATGGAACACAGGGGCAGGTTCTGGTACAGCGGCAGCATCAGTCCTCACTCCTTTTCGCCCGATAGAGGATGTCATCCAGATACAGCGTGTCATATTTCCAGTAAAGCCACAGGGTCAGGGCAAGGGCGAAGGCGGTGACCGAGACGGAGACCACAATGCCAGTCAGCACCAGGCCCGCCGGGACGGGGTTGACATAGGTCTCCACGCTGGCGGCCACATTGGGGTCGGTCATAATGGGATCCACCCGGCCCTCCACATAGCCGGCACTGGTCAGGAAGAGATAGACCGCCGTATCCATAATGTTCAGGCCCACAATCTTCTTGATCAGATTCTGATGAAACAGCATACCTGCAAAGCCGATGACGAACAAAATGGCGGAGGTCACCAGGAACCGCTGCTCATACAGCGTCAGAAGGATATCTCTCATCTCAAATCTCCCCCTTGTGAAACAGCGCGTAAAACGCGTAGATGGTGCAGGTGACCACAAAGCCCACCATCACATTGATGGGCAGGATAATGCCGCCGCTGAGCAGCGTCCCGGGAATGCCCAGCCAGATATGGTTGTCCAGCCCATTGGCCCCGGTGATGGCATAGTACAGCAGGATAAAGCCGTAGCCAGCCAGGGCGGTGATCCGCACCGCCTGATAGAGGCGCTGGGAGAAAAACCGGCCCACGCCCTGGGTCCCAAACTCCTGGGCGTACAGAATCAGTCCGCCGCCCAGCACGCTGCCACCTGCAAAGCCGCCGCCCGGCGAGAGGTGGCCGTTGAGCATAATGTAAAGGGCATAGAGAAACAGCACCGGCAGCAGCACGCGGGTGACAGAGCGGAGCAGACGGTCCTTTGCAATCATCTCCGCACGGTCCTCCGTCTCATAGTATCCGACCAGGGTGTCTCCCACCTCCCGCCGGTCCCGGGCCAGCAGCATGGTCACGCTGGTAGCCGCCAGGAAGAGGACGCAGGACTCGCCAAAGGTGTCGAACACACGGTAGCTGAGGATCATGTCGGAGACCAGATTCATGCCGCCTCCCTCCCGCAGGCCGTTTTCGATGTAGTATCGGGGCAGCTCGTTGTTGGTGGGATTGGCAGGGTCGCCAAAGACGGGCATGTGAAATACCACGATCAGCAGCACCGCCAGAAGGGCACACAGGGTCACCACGCAGCAGACGGGATACAGATGGTTAAACCGCTCATTCTGCTCCGTCTGGGATCTGCCTGTCTCCGGCGTTGGCGCGGGATGGCCGGTGCCGGGCGTTTTCTGAGGCTTGGGAGAGCACCACAGCTCCCGCTCATCGCCCTCTACCCAGTGCTTCAGCTTTTCACGGGCGGTCATCCCCATTCCTCCTTCCGTCGCTGAAGTTCCTTCTCCCGCTCCTGTCGGGTACGGTGGAGCTCCCGGACCTTTTTCATCACCACGAAGAATAGAATGGTATCCACTCCGGCGCCCACAGCGGCCTCAGTGATCGCCAGATCAGAGGCCTCCAGCAGCATCCAGACCACGCTCATGATAATGCTGTAGGCCATCAGAGTAATCGTGGTGACCATGGGAGAGCGCACCAGCATGGCCCCAATGGCGCAGATGATCAGAAAGCCCAGCAATAACAGTTCCAGATATTCCATCAGTCATCCTCCTCATCTTCGTTGACGTTCTCAAAGGTGATCACCGCGTGGCGCTTGACGTCCTCCTCCTTGGAGTAGTAGATCATGCGGGTGATCATATGGGCGGAGACAGGGGCGGTCATCCAGTGGAAGAGAACCACCACCAGCAGCTTGACGCTGATCCAGCTCAGGCCGAAGTGGAGCATGACCCCCAGAAAGACCAGCAGCGTCCCCAGGGTGTCGGCAATGGTGGTGACCTGCATCCGGTCCATCACGTAGTCCAGCCGGAACACACCCACCAGTGAGAAGAGGATGCAGATCTCTCCCAGCACAATGAGCAGCACGGAGAGCCAATCCAGAACGCTCATCGCTCCTCCCCTCCCTTTTCGGCGGATATGGAGCCCTCTTTCAGGTGCTTTTCCACCAGCTGCACCGCCAGCAGCCGGCACAGCACCACCACAGCCAGAAAGCCCAGGAAGGCAAATACCAGACAGACATCCTGGATAAACGAGGTGTTCATCAGCGCGCCCAGCACAGCGATGATATTGAGGGCAATGGCACAGACCAGATTGGCTCCCACCACCCGGTCCTCAAAGCGCTTGGCCGTGACGATATACACCAGCGCGCCCAGCGCCGCGAGGCTGAGTACGCCCAGCAGCAGGATGATGATTTGTCTATACATGCTCCCCCTCCTCGCTCTCTTCCGCGCTGCAAAAAGCGTGGTCAATGCGTAGCACCGCTCTGGCAAGCGGACACTGCTCCAGCCCCTCTCCCATCTCCGGCGTCAGGGCGTGAACCACAAAGGCGTTGGCGCTGACCCGCTCCCGGACGGTAATGGTGCCGGGCGTCAATGTGATGGCGTTGGCCAGCATCGCCTTGGCAAGGTCACTCTTCAGGACCAGTTCAAACTGTACCATGCGGGGCTGTACCTTCTCCTTCATATGGGGATCCGCAATCAGGCGCATCATCTTCAGATTGGATTTGATGATCTCCCACAGCAGAATGCCGGCAAAGGACAGCATCGCCGGGAGCAGCTCTCCCCAGCGCCAGCTTTTCGCGAGATTCCACCGGCAAAAGCGCAGAGCAAATGCGTCCACCGCCCCACAGAGCACCAGGCCGCTCAGGATAACGTCCGGCTCAAAGCGGCCGTTCAAAATAAGCCAGAGCAGAAACAGAATCAGAAACATTGGATTCCTCCTCTCCCGTTATAGATCAAATAGTTCTCAAATAGAGGAAAAGAGCCGTCTTTTGACGACTCTTTTCGAATTTCCGCGTGCACCTCCATCATCAGAGGCTTCTCTTTTCTTATGGAGTAAGGGCGTATACGGCTTTCTCCAGCAGTTCTTCCGCTGCAGAGACAATCTGGCCGATCTCGGCTTTGGACACATGGTCATAGTGAATGCCGCAGTTGACCACTACCTGGCACCGCAGCACCTCACAGAGGGCTTTTGCCCACTGCTCGCCGACCACGCCGTCCCGGTGGGTGGGAAACTGAATCGTCCGGACCGCTTCTCCCGGAACAGCATAGCTGACCGCTCCCACATGGGTCTTGCAGCCGCCGGTCACCAGGACCTGAACGCCCTCGTCCAGCAGGCACACCCGTGCCTCGATGGGCCAGCCCAGGCACTGGGTCTGAAACAGCAGATCTCTCATTCCATGCCCTCCCAGCGCCGAAGGCAGTTTTTTTCAATGCCAAAGCGGTCCAGGATCTTGCCCACGATATGGCGGGTGCAGTCCTCCACCGTCTCCGGGTGGTTGTAGTAGGCCAGCATGGGGGGCAGAATCTCCACACCCATCTGGGACAGCTCCAGCAGATTGCGCAGGTGGATGGGACTCAGCGGGCACTCCCGTGCCACCAGAACCAGCCGCCGCCGCTCCTTCAGGGTCACATCCGCCGCCCGGAGCAGCAGATTTTCGCTGTATCCCGAGCAGATGCCCGCCACCGTTTTCATGCTGCAGGGCACCACCACCATGCCCATGGTCCGGAAGGTGCCGCTGGCCGGTCCCGCGCCGATGTTGCGGTTGTCATAGACCACATCGGCCAGCGCGTGCAGCTGCTCCAGCGTCAGGTCGGACTCCTGGGCCAGGGTCATCTCCGCTCCCCGGGTGTAGACCAGGTGGGTCTCCACCTCCGGGTTTTCCCTGAGCTGCCGCAGCAGCTCAAGTGCAATGGGGATCCCGGTCGCGCCGCTGATACCGACTACCAACCGCTGACGCATCTCAGAGCACTCCAGCCAGAGCGTTGACTGCCGGGGTGACAAAATTGACCCAGAGCCAGCTGATGGGCATCACGATGATCATGGCGGGGATCATGTCTGCCACAGGGAACATCTTGACCTTGCACATACGGAAGCCGGTAGCCAGCATAATGAAGCCGCCACAGGCCTTGAAGTCGTTGATCATGGTGGGGGTGCACATGGGATAGATCAGACCGGCGCACAGGAACAGGAGCAGGAAGATAACGAACTGGGGTGCGGCCACCAGGGCGACCACCATGCCCAGATTGCAGGCAAAGACAACGGCAGTGAACAGGTCCAGAATTGCCTTTGCGATCAGAATGCTGTGATCGCCCAGCATGCCGGCGGAGATGGCGCCATAGATGCCGGTGCCGCTGGCGCAGAACAGCGTGATGCAGGTAACCAGCGTGGCCTGGAATTCCGCCTCAGACAGATTGCTGGGAGATTTGACCAGCTTGGAAATGCCCTTCTGCATCAGCACGCCGCCGGCATTGATCTTGTTGCCCAGATGGATGGCAAGACCGATGCCGGTACCGATGATAATGGAAAAAACCACCGCAGGCATATTCTCCATCAGGACGATGGTATTGACGCCCATACACATGGAGCAGCAGCCCAGAATCAGGTTCATGCTGTCCTTAAAATCGTTCTTCAGCTTATAGCCGACCAATGCACCTACAACACCGCCGATAATGACAGCAAGCGCATCAACAATAACACCAACAGGCATAAGTAACCTCTCTTTCTTTCTGTCTGCCGCCTCTCCCGGAGGAGAGGCGGCTCATTTTACCTTCTCAAATTACCCGGATTCAGCGCTTCAGCTCGGCAGCCCACTTCTCCTGATCGATATCCAGGAACTGGCTGCGCACGAACTCCTGCTTCAGATTGAAGGGAACCGTGCAGTCGAAGATGGCCTTGCAGGCGATGCCATGCTCCCGGATGGAAGGATCCATGGCGTTATCGTTGGAGGGATCCAGCACGTGGCAGTGGCAGCCGGGGATGGTGATCACGTCCACGTCCGCCTGGAAGCGGGTGGTCATGGCCCACATGACGTCGCTCATGTCGAAGATATCCACATCCTCGTCCACCAGGAAGACATGCTTGAGCTCAGAGAAGGCGGAGAAGGCCAGCATAGCAGCATTGCGCTGACGGCCCTCGTCGTTTTTGGAGCTCTTCTTGAACTGAAGGATGGCCACAAACTTGCCGCCGCCGCAGGGAGCCGCGTGCACGTTGAGCAGACGGCCGGGCATGGCGCGATCGACCATGGAGATAATGGATGCCTCAGTGGGAATGCCGGCCATGGAGACATGCTCATGGGAGGGGCCGATGCAGGACTCCATAATGGGGTTCTTCCGATGGGTCACGGCGGTGATTTTGATCACGGGCAGGGCGGGCTTGGCATCGCCGGTGTAGCCGGGGAACTCGGGCATGGCCTTGCCGGTATCGCTGTTGATGTCCTCACGGACGGTCTTGTCGTGGAGCAGCCAGCCCTCCAGGACGTACTCGGCGTTGGCGATGCACTTTTCCGGAATGGTCAGGCAGTTGGCCAGCTCCACAGGCTCGCCCCGGAGCGCGCCTGCGATCTGCAGCTCGTTATAGCCCAAGGGAGTGGTGGGTGCCTCGAAACCAGCGCTCATATAGACGGCGGGGTCCAGGCCGATGGAGATGGAGATGGGCATATCCTTGCCCAGTGCGCAGTATCTGTCAAAGAAAGCGCCCAGATGGCGGGAGCCGGGGGTAATCCACATGCCCAGCTCGTCCTTGCTCTCAATGCACAGACGGTGAATGGTCACGTCACTGGTGCCGTTTTCAGGATCAGTGCCCATGCACAGGCCCATGGTGATGTAGGGACCGGCGTCCTCCGGGGTGTTGGTGGGAGCCGGAACCAGGGTGCGCAGGTCAAAGTCAGGATCTGTAGCCAGATGGACGACCTCCTGGCAGTCGATGTGCTTGCCCTCGGGAATCATCACAGGAGGAATGGTGTTGGCCAGCTTTTCGCCCATGTACTTGCCCAGATACTTGGGATCGGTGTCCAGCAGGGCACCCACGCGCTTGCGGCTGGAGAGCAGGCCGATCGCCACCCTGGCATCGGGGAAGCCCTTTACATTGTTAAACAGCATTGCCGGGCCTTCCTTGGTGGGGCGCGCCACCGTGCCGCCGGCGCCCACATGGCGATAGACACCGGAGACCTCAGCGTTGGGGTCCACTTCGGTGTCTGTGGTCAGAAGCTGGCCGGGGATGGTCTCCAGCAGCTCCAGCGCAGAGCGCAGGTCATGTACTTTTGCCATCATAAACACTCCTTTTTTCTTTGTCCGCATCCCAGCGGTTTATCTACATTCAATTATATGAAAAGCTTTTTCGAAAGCAATTCCTGTTTGATGCCTTTACAATTCCAGATTGGAATCACTCCCCCGCCAATGCCGCAAAACGCACAGAACCCGGCGCACCGCAAGCATCGGCACGCCGGGCCCTGCAATAAATGGCCGGTCAAAAGCTTTTTTCTGTTCAGGGAAGTGCCATCCGGCGCCTGTCCCCTTTTATCCGCAGATTTTCTCAATCCAGCCGCAGACCTCGCCGGGATAGTCCGCCTCGCAGTGGGGCTTATCCCAGATCAGCCGGTACTCTACATCCTTCCCGGCGGCAGCCAGTTTGAGGGCCAGGGTCATAGACATGGTAAAGGCGGTGTCAGCGTCACAGGCCCCCACGTTGATGCGGTAATGGCCGGCGGCGTCGCACTGCTCTCCGGTACCGATAAAGCTGAGGGGATTGATGAGATAGCGGCGGCGGGCCAGTGCCTCGTCTCCGGCAGCCTGGGCAAAAGCGTCATGGTATCTGGCGTATTCCTCCGGGAACTGCTCCTTCAGCTCCTCCATAGCGGGGGCGATGGCCTCACAGAAGTGCATATAGTCCTGTTCCGGCGTGCCGAACTCCTGATTTTCGCCGCTGTCCATGCCCAGTGTATCGAAGGAGGTGCAGGGCTTCATCCGGCGGCGGTGGCTGAGCAGATAGTCGTCCAGGCCGGTAATGGAGGCCTTTTCTCCGTCCCAGGAGAGCCAGCCCGTCTTGGGTACGCCCTGTCTGTCCACCATAGGCGGCTGGAAGGCTTTATAAGGCACTCCCTTGGGCGGCCGGGAGACCAGATCCCCCAGGCTGGGAGGACTGCCGGGCTTCTGGCCATCCGGGCCGTCCATGGGAGGCCGGGCCACGGCGGCGCCGGCGTGGTGGAGGCCGACGTCGTCCTTCTTTCCCTTGCCAGGGCCGGGAGCTGGTGCGGGTACCTTAAAGGTATAGCTGCCCTGCAGATAGTCCTCCACGGAATATGCCTCCGGCAGCTGTCCCCGGGACAGCCGGGTCAAAAAGTCAGTGGCGGAGGCTTCCAGTTGCTCCATCAGGTAGTCGTACCCGCTGCCGCTGCGGCCGTCCTCGTTCAGCGTGATGGGCGCGCCGGTCTCGGGGTGAACCAGCCCCAGAGAATTGAAATAACGCACATAGGCCGCCGCCAGCTTCCGGGAGAGGGCCGCCTGGAAGGGAGTCATCACTCCGGCAGGGCCGGCAGGAGAGGACTCGTTTTCCGGATCCCTCTGGAACTGCCACTCATAGGCCAGATCCGCATGCTCCAGGTCGATGATGGGGCAGTATATCTGAGCGGCATAGACGTCGTCCCGCTCGTCCATAAATGCCCCGTTCTGCTCCAGCAGAGGCAGATAGTTGCTGTTGTTGCCGGTGACTCCCAGCAGGCTGGACATGGCGCCGCCGGCGCTCCAGCCCACCGAGATGATCCGTTCAAAGTCGCCGGGCAGCGCGGCGGCGTTGTGGCGCAGGAACCGGATGCCGGTTTTCAGGTCCACCAGCGCCCAAGGGGACTTGGCGCACAGCTTCCCCTGCTGATCCCGGGACTCCCGGCCCCGGCAGCCGCAGGTGACATAGACCATGCCCCGGGCCAGATATTTGCCCGCCTCATCCCGGGGGCCGCCCAGCCAGGTGTGGGGCATCTGCATATACCCGGCGGAATTGTTTTCAAAGACCACCGGAGCGGTCTTTGCAGTGAAGCAGCCCATGCTGCCTGTCTCGTTGACAGTGCCGTCCGGGTTCAGATAATCTCTGGGGACAAAGATACTCATCCGCTGAAACTTGGGGGTTGTGGCCTTTTGGGTATAGAGAATGTCTTCCAGGCACCAGCAGTTCCACTGCTCATCCAGCAACCACTGATCCCGGCAGTCCGCCAGCTCCGGCGTATGATTGACGATAGGAATCGGATGCATACAGATCACTCCTTCACAAAACTTCTTTTGCTATCTGGCCCCATTTTAACAAACAGGCCCCCGAAGAACAATTCTTCCTCGGGGGCGTATCCTTGCTGTTTTGGAATCAATGGAAATGAGCCAGCTTCCAGTACTCAATGAAATGGGCGGCTCCAGGGGAGAGAACGGCATTTTGCAAATAGCCCAGGCAAATCGTGGTCTGAATCTCCGGCGCAACAGGTATCGCCACAAAGGGGGGATTCTCATTCGGAGAGGTCTGAGTGGGAAACGACAGGTGAAAGGCCACCTGCCTGGAAAACATCAGGGCAATACAGCTTCCCTTGCGCACCATGTCCAGAATCGTCTCCAGGCGGTGACTGGTCAGCAAAACCCGGGGCGTAAAGCCTGCCTCCCGGCAGGCCCGCATGCACAGCTTGTAGGGCATCGTCCCCTGCTGAATCAGAGCGAAATATTCGGTGGACAGTTGAGACAGCGCGACTTGTTTCTCTCCGGCCAGGGGATGGTCTGCCGGCAGCACTGCCACGAGATAATCCTGGCAATAGGGGATTTTAATCAGCTGTGCCTCTTTATCCGGGTCATGTTCCAGATATTTGGCGCTGTCCCGGAAGATGCCCAGATGACACTTATGCTCCAGCAACCACTCCCGCACCTCCAGCGTATCCGCCTCTTCAATATCAAAGGGGATGGTGGGGTACTGAAGCTGAAACTCAACCAAAACATCCGTGATATTATAGTGGGCGATCACCGGAATGGTCGCAATATGCAACGGCTCATTCTCCTGATTGAGATAGCTGAAGGTGGCAGACTCATACTCATACTGAAGCCGAGCCACTGACTGGGCATAGGGCAGCACCAGCTTGCCAAATTCGGTCAGCTCCATCTTTCGGGGATTGCGCTCCAGCAGCGGCGCGCCCAACTGCTTCTCCATGGATTTGATATGCTTGGACAGGGCGGACTGGCTGATAAACAGCCGCTCGGCGGCAGCCCAAAAGTTCTGCGTCTCAGCCAAAATGACAAATTCCCTGAAATATCCGATCTCCATCCAAACGCCCCCTGTCAGCCGCGCTTTAATACACTTTTTTCTAAAACTGATTATAACGCAAATAGAAATTATTTGTCAATCAAGCTGGAAGTCCAATCCTTCCGCCCAGCAAAATGGATAAAATTTGAAGGCAAAAATTGCAAAAAGCAGGCTCCTGTCCGGGACGGCTTTATCGCCGCACCCCGGCAAGGTCCTGCTTTCTGCTCTCTTCCAGTTCCACCTTGCTGCGCACAGTCTCCCACAAAAGTCCCCGGGCCTTGCGAGCCGGCCGCTGGTAGGCCATTCATCTGTCTCTGTCTCAAACAGGGCGGCCCATCAACATGTGATGGGGACAGTGGTTGGGATTGGGTTCCGGGACAACTTTATTCGCTGCAGCCGCTCAAAGAGCAGCCCGGCGATCTGGTAGAAACAATAATCCCCCATTTCTTATCCCCGCTCTTCCGTCCAGAACAAGGTGACGTTCCGCTCCACCGCCCCGAAGAGCCTCTCCAGAACTCCGGCGCACTGAAGCAGCCCCGCCTCATCCTCCGGGCCAAAACGGTCGGTGCGCGGGCTGTCGATGTCCAGTACCGCCGCCACTGCCCCTTTCCAGTGCAGGGGCAGGACGATCTCCGACCGGGAGGCGCTGTCGCAGGCGATATGGCCGGGAAAGGCGTGGACGTCGGGCACCCGCTGGATTTTGTCCAGTGCCGCCGCCGTGCCACAGACCCCCTTTCCCAGGGGAATCCGGGTGCAGGCCATCTTGCCCTGAAAGGGTCCCAGCACCAGCTGCCCCCCCTGGCGCAGGTAAAAGCCCGCCCAGTTCACGCCCTCCAGCGCCTCATAGAGTAGCGCCGCGGCGTTGGCAAGGCCTGTGATCAGATTTCTCTCATCCGTGAGTAGGGCCTTCAACTGTTCTGTGAGCATCTGATACGGCTCTGTCAGGCGGTCCAATTTTGTATCTTCCATCTCTGCTGTCCCCTTTTCGCCGTCATTGGGCCTGTCCGCCCGCCAATTGATTCTGGACATACTCCACAAATTCCCGGGCCACCATGGGCAGCTGCCGGCCCTTGTTCCAAATCAGCACATAGGAGGCGGTCACCGACGGCTCCACCAACCGCTTGATAACCACCCGGCCGCCGGTGCTGAACTCCCCCGCTGAGGCGGGATAGATGGCCACTCCCACTCCCTGGGCGGTCAGCTCGTAGGCGTTGAGCATGTGGGCAATCCGTCCCCGGATGGTCAGCTTGCCGTGGTTTTTGGGAAACCACTCCTCAATCTCCTGAAACCGGGACTGGCGGGAGGGGATGATCAGATCATAGGGGGCCAGCTCGGCCAGTGGAATGGTGTCCCCCTCCCGCCGGGCCAGGGGATGATCCTCCGGAATCATGGCCACCCAGGGCTCCCGGTAGACCCGGATGGCGTTGAGGCCCTCCGGATTGTAGGGCTCCATGATGATCGCCAGATCGCACAGCCCCTTCATCACCCGGGAAATGACGTCGTCCGAATTGCCGTTCCAGAGGGTGTACTGCACGTCCGGGTAGATGCTGTGAAAACCGGCAATCCATTGAGAGAGCAGCCTGGGGGCGTGTCCCTCCACCGAGGCCACATACAGCATCCCCTGGAGGCCCTTGTTCATCTCCCGGATATCCTCGGTGGACTTTTCCACCAAGTTGAGAATCTGTACCGCGTACTGCCGGAAGAGCATTCCCTCCTCGGTCAGCTGCAGCGAGTGGGGACTACGCAAAAACAGCTTGCTCCCCAGCTCGGTCTCCAGATCCTGAATCTGCCGGCTGAGGGGCGGCTGGGCGATGCACAGCTTGGCCGCCGCCCGGGTAAAATTCAGCTCTTCTGCCACCGCCAGGAAATAGCGCAGGTGCCGCAGCTCCATATGGCTCCCTCCTTTTGCGATACCTGAAAGGTATCAAGACACTTTTATTATATGTATTTCACAAGTGGGCGTCAAGGTGCTATGATTATGTCAGACAAAAGAAAGAGCTTCCACACAAGCTCATCTCAAAGGAGCAACTTCAAATGAAGACCATCGAAAAGCTCAGCGAGCTGCTCCAGGAGTACTACG
>JBJDXT010000114.1:0-5565 GCA_051866795.1 Candidatus Onthomonas sp.
AGCGAACTGACCATGTGGGAGTGCCGGAACTGCGGCCATCTGGTGGTAGGCAAGAAGGCCCCCGCTGTCTGCCCCGTCTGCGCCCATCCCCAGAGCTATTTCGAGGTTCGGGCGGAGAACTATTGATCTGACTTCCCGTACATCCGGCTCCCGGGTTGACAAAGACCGCTGCCAACAGGTATGATGGAGCAAACCGTCCCGGAAGGGACATGGAAAGAGGGAATCGACCATGATGAAACACGTCGTCTGCTTTAAGCTGGCAGACAACAGCCCGGAAAATTGCCAGAAGGCAAAAGAAGTTCTCCTGTCCATGGAGGGGAATGTCCCCATGCTGCGGGGCATTTCGGTGGGTGTGGATTTTCTCCACTCTCCCCGCTCCTATGACCTGATTCTGGAGGTGCTGCTGGACGGCCCGGAGGTTCTGGACGCCTACCAGAGCGACCCCTACCACTGCAATGTGGTGAAAAAGCATATGCATGCGGTGGCCCAGTCCAGCGTTGCCCTGGATTTCCTGCTGTAAGCACTACCGGCCCCGGATCGTTTTTTGACGATCCGGGGCCTTTTTCGCCTGAAGAGGATTTACAGTTTGTTTCTAAAATCGGTACGGAAAACAATTGACAGAAAATAGAAAATGATATAATATAATTTTGAAAACCAGATACAATAATTTTGAATAGCCCTGAAGCCCGGCGGGACGGCCTTCCCTTGACAGCAGTTTGGGTGAGGGGTATAATGCAGGGAAATATTGCATAATAAAACAATACGATTTTCGTCAGGAATAGGGGAACTTGCCCCATGATTCCGGTAAGAGGAGATTGTTATGGCTAGAACCTATCGGGATGAGATGTTCATCGACACCTTTGAGCATGAGTATACCTGGCTCAACGGCTTTCTGCGCAATGTGAGGCGCTACGGGAAGAAGGCTGCGGTCATTGATCCACTCACCGGCCGGACCTGGACCTATTGCCAGCTGAATCAGGAAGCCAACCGGCTGGCCCACGCCCTGCGGCAAGACGGGGTGGGCAAAAATGATGTGGTCATGACGGCGCTGATGAACTGCCCGGAGTTTGCCGTGAGCTATGTGGGGCCTCGAAAAATCGGGGCGATTCTCAACCCGGCCAACTTCAAACTCTCGCCCTGGGAGCTGGCCCTGCTGATGAATCACAACCAGCCAAAGGTGTTCCTCTATTCGGCGGAGATCGCCGATGCCGCCGTCAAGGCGGTGGAGCTGGCGGAGCACAGGCCTCAGCGGATAGTGATGGCGGACAATGTGGCTGGGATTGACCTGCCGGAGGGGCATATCAGCTATGAGGACTATCTGGCTGGCCAGCCGGACACCGATCCGGAGATGGACTTCCGGCCCCATATCTATGACGAGGTGCTGCGGCTGTGCACCTCCGGAACGACTGCACTGCCGAAAAACGTGCCGGTAAACGACATCAACGAGGTGCTCTCCGCCCACGACATCATTATGCACTACCCCCTCAACGCCTATGACGTCTGTCTGAACATGACCCCCTGGTTCCACCGGGGCGGCTGCCATGTGGGCGGCCCCTGCCCCTCCTTCTATGTGGGGGCTACCGTGCTGACCATGCGGATCTTCACGCCCAAGCAGAGCCTGCAGTGGGTGGAGCAGTACGGTGTCACCTTCCTCATGGGCGCACCCTCCTCGCTGGAGATGCTGGCCCGGGTGCAGGAGCGGACGCCGGTGGATCTGAGCCGGCTCAAGGGGCTGGTCACTATGGGCGCTCCCTTTGAGCGGGAGGCCTGCATCCGCTATCTCAAGCTGCTGACCCCCAACATCTTTAACGGCTACGGCACCACTGAGACCCTGTGGAACAACTTCCTCCGGCCATATGACCTGCCGGAGCACGCCGGCAGCACCGGCCGGAGCTGCATCGACGACGAGGTGCGGGTGGTCCGGGCCTATGAGGATCGGAAAGCGGAGCCGGACGAGCTGGTGGCCCAGGACGAGGAGACAGTGGGCGAGATCATTATCTGGTCTCCCGCCAAGAGCACCTACAGCTATTACAACAATCCGGAGATGGAGGAGCAGAAGTTCTACAAGGGCTGGATGTATACCGGAGACCTGGGCACCTGGGATGAGGAGTGCTTTGTCACCGTCCGGGGCCGGAAGGACGATATGATCATCTCCTCCGGGGAGAATATTTATCCCGCCCAGATTGAGGAGGCGCTCTCCGAGTGCCCCGGGGTGGCGGACTCTCTGGTCACCTCGGTAGCTGACCCGGTACGGGGTCAGGCGGTGGTGGCCTATGTCAAGCCGAAGGACGACCGGCTTACTGTCCGGGATCTGGTGGCCTTCTGCAATGAGACCCCAAAGCTCTCCGCCTACAAGCGGCCCCGGTACTACTGCCTGGTGGAGCAGATTCCCTACACCGCCACCGGGAAAAAGATGCACTACGCCATGAAGCAGCGGGTAGAGGACGACCTGAAGGAGGGCCGGCTCAAGCGCAGTTGATCGGAAGAAAAAAGCCAGGGCGAATCGGGCAGCGGATTGCGCGGTTCGCCCTTTTGCTGTACAATGCATGCTGAACAAAGCAGAAAAAAGAGAAGAGGAGAAAAAGACGATGACCCATCTGCTTCTGGCGATTATCTACCTCTCATTTATCAGTCTGGGCCTGCCGGATTCCCTGCTGGGGGCGGCCTGGCCTAGTATGTACCCTCAATTTCAGGTGCCCGTCTCCTACGCCGGAGTGATCTCGGTGATCATCTCCCTGGGGACGATTTTTTCCAGCCTCCAGAGCGACCGGCTGACCCGGCGGTTCGGCACCGGCCGGGTGACCGCCGTCAGTGTGGCCATGACCGCCCTGGCCCTGCTGGGCTTTTCCCTCAGCGGCTCCTTCTGGATGCTCTGCCTGATGGCGATTCCCTACGGCCTGGGCGCCGGAGGGGTGGACGCCTCTCTGAACAACTATGTAGCTCTCCACTACGCCAGCCGCCACATGAGCTGGCTGCACTGTATGTGGGGAGTGGGCACCTCCATCGGCCCTTATTTCATGGCGCTGGCCCTGACCGGCGGCCAGGGCTGGAACGGGGGCTACCGGTACATCGCCCTGATTCAGATCGGGCTGACCCTGATCCTGTTTCTCAGCCTGCCCCTGTGGAAGAGCCGGCCGGAGACGGTGGCGGGGCCCGGGGAGCAGGACAGAGGCCCGCTACCGCTGAGAGAGGTGCTCCGGATTCCCGGGGCGAAAGAGGTCATGCTGGCCTTCTTCTGCTACTGCGCCCTGGAGTCCACCGCTATGCTGTGGGGCAGCAGCTATCTGGTGCTCCACGACGGCCTGACGGCGGAGCGGGCGGCCAGCTTTGCCAGCCTGTTTTGCATCGGCATCACCTTGGGCCGGGGGATCAGCGGCTTTCTCACCTTCCGCCTCAGCGACACCGCCATGATCCGCCTGGGACAGGGCATCCTGCTGGCGGGGGTCTGCACCCTGCTGCTGCCCTTCGGGGAGACCTGCTCAGTGGTGGGCCTGGTGCTGGTGGGCCTGGGCTGCGCCCCCATCTACCCCTGCATCATCCACTCTACCCCCGCCCACTTTGGGGCGGACCGGTCTCAGGCGGTGATCGGCGTCCAGATGGCCAGCGCCTATGTGGGCAGTTGCCTCATGCCGCCGGTGTTCGGCCTGCTTGCAAACCACATCAGTGCCAATCTCTTCCCCTTCTATCTGCTGGCTCTGCTTTTGCTGATGGTGTTCATGCACGAGCGGCTGGTCCGGGTGGGAGAAAAACAGAAATAACCGCCTCTGGGGCAAAAGACCGCCGGAACAGGAAAATGACCCTGTCCCGGCGGCCTTACTTTATAGATCTGTCACGCCTCCGGCTCCCGCTGATACCCGCACAGGGCCCGGTTGCCCAGGGCGTCCATCCAGTACCACAGGTGTTCCGGCTCGGTGACCCGGAACATACCCTCCAGTTGGGGCAGGGTGGGACAGAGCTCCGGGAACCGGTTGGGGAGCTCTTCCAGCAGCTCCGGCTGGTAGCACAGGGTTTTCTCATTGTTCCAGATGGCGCCGTAGAGAATCTCCGCCTCCACCAGATCCTGGAACATGTGGCTGCCGTAGCTTAGCTCGGGCATATAGCCCGCCCGGTCGTCGGACACCTCGCAGATGGCCCGGAAGCCGGAGATATCGGCAAAGCACACGGGCACCCCCAGCTCCGGGGAGGAGGTGCCGATCCGGCCGGGGGTCAGCAGCAGGACGCTTTTGCCTGCCGCCTTGGCGTACCGGTTGAGCTGACCCACCGCCAGGGCGGCCTGGGGCTTGAGGGAATAGGGATACTCGTAATAGGCCTTGGGATCAATCTGCACTACCAGGTCGATCTTCCGCTTGCCGGTGGCTCCCATGGAGGAGCCTTTCAGCTGGAAGAGAATGTCCTCCCGGGGGAGCTGGGGCAGGGCCAGGCTGCCGCCGGGCTGGCCGGTATATAGCGGACGGCACTGGAGCAGGCAGACGGTGAAGTCCCCATTCTCGTCCAGATTGATGGTGTACTCGATGTCCACCGGATTGCCGTAGACCTGTTCCAACGTTTTGAGTATCTGCTGCATCAGGCCAGTGAAATCCCGGTTTTCCAGCAGCCTCTGGCAGGAGACGAACCAGACCTCCCGCCGCCGGCCCAGATTGCGCAGGGTGGCCTCCGCCTCGTAGTCGTGCTCCAGTACCATTTCTTTATACCACCGGGGAAGCAGAGGGAGCAGCTGCTCCAGATCCACGTCGTGGAGGCTATTGCTCTCCCGGTCCAGCAGGTCGATCCGCCGCTGGGAGAACCGGTGCCGCTGGGCCACTGTGGTCATGGTGGTGGTGGCGGGCCGGTCCAGGTTGACCAGCCGGGGGTAGTCGTTCTCCGTCCGGTCCACCGCCTTGGTGCCGAGGCCCATGACGATGCGCAGCATACCGGCGGATGGATCCATATCCGGCCGCCACTGGTAGGCGCTGTGGCTGTAGCCCACGCCGGCGGCGGAGGGGAGAAAGTAATTGCCCCACTGGTTGCCGGAGACCCGCTGGACCAGAATGGCCATCTGTTCGTCCCGGTTTTCCAGCCCCCGCTGGCGGCGGTACTCCAGAGCGGAGATGTCCATGGTGCTGGCATAGACGATGCGCACCGCCTGCTCAAAGGCTTCCAGCCGCTGCTCCGGGTCCCCCTGACTGACGCAGAAAACCGATTCGTACTTGCCTGCAAAGGCGTTGCCGAAGCCGTCCTCCAGAAAGCTGGAGGAGCGGACGATCACCGGGCTCTGGCCGAAGTAGTCCAGCATAGAGCGGAACTGGTCCCGGATATTGGCGGGAAAGACGCCGGTGAGCAGGGCTTGCTTCAGCTCCTCCGCCTTGGTGAAGTAGCCCTCCTCCGTCCGCTGCTCAATCCGGGTGCGCCAGCAGTTGTTGGAGACGATGTAGGTGTAGTAGACGTCGGAGCCGATGTAGAAGGAGTCGTGGGGCTCGCTGTGGACCCGGTACTCCGGCAGATGGGTCTGACAGATCTTTCGGGCCAGCAGCATGCCGCAGGCCTTGCCGCCGATGGCGCCGCTGCCGATCATCCGGTCCCGGAGGG
>JBJDXT010000115.1:0-5559 GCA_051866795.1 Candidatus Onthomonas sp.
CTTATACTCCCGGCCTGCGCCATTACGCCATCCTATCAGGCGCCGAAGCAGCCCAAAATTCCGAAAATTGATATTGACTTCAAGCTGCCCCAGATTGTCTGGGACAAATGGTTTGCCGAGCACCCTCTGCCTGGCCTGGAACCGGTTCCCGGTCCGATCCAGCCCACACCTGAGGAGCCGGAGGCGCCGGAAGAGCCAGAGACACCGGATCCAGCCCAACTGGGCGTTCCGGAGATCACCGAGGCCCGCTATACCCACAAGACGCCAAAATCGACTCTGCGAATCGAATGGACCGAGGTAGAGGGTGCGGAAAACTACGAGGTGCTGATTACCCTGGCAAACGGTGAGACCATTACCTACACGGAAACCGGGACGTCTGTGTACGACACCGGCGCGAAATGTCCCCAGTCCTACAGCGGAGAGAACGGACACATTGCATATGTCAAAGTAAGGGCTGTAGCTGGAGACGAATGTGGCGAGTGGAGCGCTGAGGAGACCATCAGCTGCGATGCGGTGCACTTTTAACGCGGGAACCAGCTTGATCGGGACATTCTCTTTCCTGCCGCCTGGCTGGCGGAAGCCGGGCCGGTTCAGCTGTGAAGTTCATTGACATACCGACCGGCCCGGGCCCCGGCCAGGGTTCCCACCTCGTTGTAGGCAGCCTGGTAGTAGTGGAAGGCGTCCTTCATCAGCCCCCGGGCCTGCATGGTCTCAAACTCCCGGGAGACCAGCACCACCTGGGGCAGCTCCTGAGCCAGCGCCTCCTGGGCCCGGCGGATGGGGGCGTAGTCATAGCCCTTTGGCCCGTTGTACCGACCGATCTGGATGAGAAAGCAGGTCTCCATCCCCTGGGCCAGCAGGGCGTCATAGAGCCGGCGGAATTTGGCCTGATACTCTGCCTCAGAGCTGCCCTCATCGCCGTCCGTCTCTCCCTGGCACCAGACGGCGAACTGATGGCGGACCGGAATGCCTGCCTGGGCCAGATAGTTCCCGGCGGACTGCCAGCGGGAGAGCAGATCCCGCCAGAAGGCCCCGCCCGGCTGCCACTGGAGCAGGGAGGAGCCCCCCTTGGAGGCGGAGAGGCCCACCACCGGAGTGCCGGTGAGGGTGTAGTAGGCGTTGACAAAGGCGGTCACCAGAGAGCCGGTCTTTTTTGTCCCGTCGTCGATGCCGCCGGGCCGGTTCTCCTGCCGTCCGAAAGGCTCCTCCAGCGAGGAGAGCCTGCCGGGAGCGGAAACCGCCCGATACTCCCACCCGGCTCCCGGCAGAGCGGGAGGGGCGGTCTGGGGCCAGCGGGAGGAAGAAATCCCCCGGCCTGCCAGGTTGGACTGGCCGAGAAAGAGAATCAGGTCCACAGGACCGGTGGGAAGAGATTGCATAAAATCAGCCTCCTGAGGATGGTAAAGCGAAAAATGCCGCCCCGCCCCTGAAACAGGGAACGGGGCGGCGTTCATTTTCATTGGATGGAAAATCAGCCCAGCAGCTCGTCGGCCAGCTGCTCCAGCTTGGCGGTATCGGCGTCCTTCAGGGTGGACTTGATGGTGACGGTGGTGGGGCAGAGGTCGATCTTTTTCATCTTCTCCAGATAGCCCTTCATCACCCGGGCGGCGCAGGGGGCCCAGGAGCCGTTCTCCACCAGAGCCACCTTGCGGTTCTGATAGGCCTTGGCGGTCAGGGCACACAGGAAGTTCTCCATGGGCAGGAACACACCGCCATCATAGGAGGAGGCGGCCAGTACCAGCTTGTCATATCGGAAAGCATCCTCTACTGCCTCTGCCTTGTCGTCCCGGCACAGGTCAAAGAGAGAAACCTTGACGCCCCGGGCCTCCAGAATCTCCTGAAGCTTTTTGGCGGCCTGCATGGTGTTGCCGTGAATGGAGGCGCAAGCGATGGTTACGCCCTCGTTCTCCGGCTGATAGCTGGACCAGGTCTGATACTTGCCGATGTAATGGCCCAGATCCTCGGTCAGGATGGGGCCGTGGAGGGGGCAGATGGTCTGGATGTCCAGAGCGGCGGCCTTTTTCAGCAGGGTCTGGACGGGGCCGCCGTACTTGCCCACAATATTAAAGTAATACCGGCGGGCTTCGCAGTCCCAGTCCTCATCAGTATCCAGAGCGCCGAACTTGCCGAAGCCGTCGGCGGAGAAGAGCACCTTTTCGCTGGACTCATAGCTCACCATGACCTCAGGCCAGTGGACCATGGGGGCCATAACAAAGGTGAGGGTGTGGCTGCCCAGGGAGAGGGTGTCCCCCTCCTTGACTGCGGTCACCCGGCCGGCGAAGTCCATGGTGAAAAACTGGGGCAGCATAGCGGCGGATTTGGCGGAGGTGACGATCTGGAGGGAGGGGTACTTCTCGCATACCTTCTGGATGCTGGCGGAGTGGTCCGGCTCCAGATGCTGCACTACCAGATAGTCCGGGATGCGGCCGGCCAGGGCCTGCTCCAGCTTGCCCAGCCATTCCTCGGTGGCCCGGCGGTCTACGGTGTCCATGATGGCAATTTTGTCGTCCAGAATCAGGTAAGAGTTGTAGCTGACGCCGTTGGGAACGACGTACTGGCTCTCAAACAGGTCGATGGTTTTGTCGTCGCAGCCGATGTAGCGGATGGAATCAGAGAAATTGACATTGCACATGGGAATCGTCCTCCTGACACAACTTTATTCACCCTATTCTAGCATAGGTCGCCGGGAAAGAAAATGGGCAAGAGGCACAAAACAGGGCGAAAGCGTTCCCATTTACTGTCGGGCCTGATTCTTCCGCCAGAGGTCCACCATAATCGTAAAATAGTGGTGCACCGAGGGGTCAGTGGTCAGCTCCGGATGGAAGGAGGTGACCAGCTGATTCTGGTACCGGGCGGCGGTGATCTCCCCTCGGGTAAGGGCGAGAATCTCTACGTCATCATCCAGCTCAGTGATAATCGGGGCGTTGACAAAGCGCATGGGGATGCTGCGGATGGCGGCAAAGGCCCCGTTGGTCTGAAAGGAGGGGAGCTGGCGGCGGCGGACAGTGATGGGCATGGTGCCCAGATAGTAGGGGGCCTTGCAGTTTTCCAGCTGCCGGGCCAGCAGGATCATGCCGGAGCAGGTGCCCAGCACCGGCATGCCGCTGTTGATCAGCGCCCGGATAGGCTCCATCAGGCCCAGCTGCCGCAGCAGCCTGCTCTGGGCTTCGCTGTCGCCGCCGGGCAGAATCAGGCCGTCGAAGTCCTGCTCCAGGTCGGCGGACTCCCGGAGGAGGACGGACTCCACGTTCATGCGGGCGAGAAGGTTCTGGTGTTCTGCGAAAGCGCCCTGGACGGCGAGAACGGCGATTTTCATCGGATTCACTCCTTGCTTGGGAATGTGGGGGGAAACGCTTATTCTCTCAACAGCCTGCGTCGCTCCAGATGGTCGGGGAGGACAGAGGCCACAAACTGGTGAAAGGCGGGGCTGTGATCCTTATGGCGGATGTGGGCCAGCTCGTGGACGACCACATAGTCAATGGCCTGCTCGGGATAGGTCATCAGCCGCCAGGAAAAGCAGAGCCGGTTCTTCGGGGAGCAGGAGCCGAACCGGGTTCTGGCCCCGGTAATGGTGATGCCGGTGGGGGTGACCCCCATTTTGGCCGCATAATAGGCCACCTTGCCGGGTAAAATAGCCCTGGCCCTTTGGATCAGCGCCCGGACCTCCTCCTCAGTGGGCTCCGGATGGCGCGCCCGTCGGGCCTCGGCTCGGGCCAGGTGCTCGTCCAGCCAGCGCTGATGCCTAGCCACAAACTGACGGATCTCCGTGTCGGTCATCTTTAGGGGCGCACGCACCAGGACAGTCACATCCGGACGGATCTCCAGCGACACCGTTTTTCGGCGGCTGCGCACTACCTGAATTTCCTGCATGGCAATTGCCCCCATTCCTGCCTGTATTGGCTCCTATTATGATGCTTTCCCCGTTAAAATGCAAGATGTAGGGAGATAAAATGCAAAAAAAGAAATGAAAAAAGTGCTTGACAGGAGAGAGGTAATCTGTTATTCTATATTTAGAATAATTCTAATTCTAATAAAGGAGACGCGACATGACCAGATATGGAAGAGTGATTCTGTCATGCCTGCGCCGCGCGGAGGGACATCTGACGGCAGAGCAGATTTTCTTCCTGGTCAAGCAGGAGGAGCCGGGGATTGCCCTGGCCACCGTGTACAACAACCTCAACCGCCTCTGCCAGGAGGGTGAGCTTCGGCGAATCTCGGTGGCCGGACAGACCGACCGGTACGATGAAACGGTAAAGCCTCATGGCCATCTGGTCTGCGACCGCTGCGGCAGCATTACAGACGTACCCCTGCCGGAGTTGCTCCCGGAGCTGGAGCAGCGGCTCCATACCCCCATCAGCGCTTACGAATTGAATCTGCATTATCTCTGCCCGGACTGCCGGAGCACGGAGAAAGAAAAGGAGAATAATCCATGAATCCCACCGCATTGTTCAAGCTCAGCTATGGACTCTTTGTACTCACTGCCCGGGAAGGGGACTTTGACAACGGCTGCATCATCAACACGGTCAGCCAGGTCACCTCTTCCCCCAACCGGATCTCTATCACGGTAAACAAGCAGAACAAGACACACGACATGATTGCCGCCACCGGACGGTTCAATGTCTCCATCCTCACCACCGCCGCTCCCTTTGAGCTGTTCCGCCGGTTCGGCTTCCAGAGCGGCCGGGAGGTGGACAAGTTCGACGGCTGGCAGGACGCTGCCCGGAGCGAAAACGGCCTGCTCTATCTCACAAAGTACGCCAACGCCGTGCTCTCCGGCCAGGTGGTGACCCAACTGGATCTGGGCACCCACACCCTGTTTGTGGCCGATCTGACGGGAGCAGAGGTGCTCTCTCAGGAGCCCTCGGTGACCTACGACTACTACCACGCCAATATCAAGCCTCAGCCTGCCCAACAGGCCCCGCAGACCCGAGGCTGGCGCTGCCGGATCTGCGGCTATGTCTATGAGGGGGAGACGCTGCCGGAGGACTTCACCTGTCCCTGGTGCAAGCACGGCCCCGAGGACTTTGAGCCGATCCAATAAAATGAACTGCAAAAAATTGATTCAGGAGGAACACACCATGAAAGAACTGAAAGGCACCAAGACCGAGCGCAACCTGCAGACTGCATTTGCCGGCGAGAGCCAGGCCCGCAACAAGTACACCTACTTCGCCTCTGTGGCCAAGAAGGAGGGCTATGAGCAGATTGCCGCCCTCTTCCAGAAGACCGCCGACAACGAGAAGGAGCACGCCAAGATGTGGTTCAAGGAGCTCAAGGGCATCGGCAACACCATGCAGAACCTGAAGGCCGCCGCCGAGGGCGAGAACTACGAGTGGACCGATATGTATGCCACCTTCGCCCAGGAGGCCGAGGAGGAGGGCTTCCCTGAGCTGGCTGCCAAGTTCCGGGCTGTGGCCGATATCGAGCGGTCCCACGAGGAGCGCTATCTGGCGCTGCTGAAAAATGTGGAGATGCAGCAGGTCTTTGAAAAGAGCGAACTGACCATGTGGGAGTGCCGGAACCGCGGCCATCTGGTGGTAGGCAAGAAGGCCCCCGCTGTCT
>JBJDXT010000116.1:0-5451 GCA_051866795.1 Candidatus Onthomonas sp.
TGGGTGCAGTCGGCGGTCAGGCCGGTGTGCAGCCGGGCGGCGCAGCGGGGGCCCAGGTCACGGCCCAGGTTGGTGGCGCCGATGAGGACGATCTCCGGCTTCTTCTCCATGACCAGGTCGCACAGCACCTTGGTGTAGGCGTCGGTGGTGTAGTTCTTCAGCAGGGGATGGTCGCAGTTGTACACCCGGTCGGCGCCGTAGCCGCCCAGAGCCTTCAGATAGGCCTCGGGCACCTGGCTGCCCATGACCACGGCGCACAGCTCCACGCCCAGATCATTGGCCAGCTTGCGGCCCTCGCTCAGCAGCTGATAGCTGATGGATTGGAGCACGCCGTCCCGCTGCTCGCAGAACACCCAAACGCCGTGGAACGCGGCGGTATCAGTGAAATTGTACTCAGACATTGTTGTCGCTCCTCTCTCAGATCAGATGCTTGTCGTTCAGGATGCTGACCAGCTGGCCAGCGCCCTCCAGCATGGTGCCGGCGCCCTTCTGAGGCGGGGTAAAGGACTTGTAGACGTTGGTGGGGGAGCCCTTCAGGCCGATGGTGTCCACCTCGATGAGGGGATCGTCCTTGAGCGCCTCGTAGTCGAAGACCTCCATGGGCTTGGAGTAGCACTCAAAGATGCCGCTGACGGACATGTAACGGGGGGTGTTCAGCTCCTTGACGCAGGTGACCAGGCAGGGAGTCTTGACCTTGAGCAGCATGTAGCCGTCCTCCAGCAGGCGCTTGACCACCAGGGAGCCGTCCTTCCGCTGGATGTCGGCGGCATAGGTGACCTGGGGCAGATGCAGCTTCTCAGCGATCTGGGGACCCACCTGAGCGGTGTCGCCGTCGATGGCCTGACGGCCGCAGAAAACCACGTCGTCGGCCTCCACGCCGATCTTGTTGACGGCAGCGGCCAGAATCTGAGAGGTGGCGAAGGTATCGGAACCGCCGAACTCGCGGCCGCAGACCAGCACAGCCCGGTCAGCGCCCATGGCCAGCAGCTCACGGAGCATGCCCTCCGCGGGAGGGGGACCCATGGTGACCACGACCACTTCGCAGCCGGTGGCCTCTTTGAGCTGGATGGCGGCCTCGACGGCGCTCAGGTCGTCGGGGTTGGTGATGGTGGCCATAGAGGCACGATCCAGAGTGCCGTCGGCCTTGACGGCAACCTTGCCGGAGGTATCGGGTACCTGCTTGACACAAACAATTGCTTTCATAGTCGAAATAACCTCCTTACTTCAGCAGATCGCCGGAGATGACCATCATCTGCACCTCGCTGGTGCCCTCGTAGATCTCGGTGATCTTGGCGTCCCGCATCATGCGCTCGATGGGATAGTCACGGGTGTAGCCGTAGCCGCCAAAGAGCTGCAGGCAGCGGCGGGTCACGTCGCTGGCGGTACGGGAGGCGATCAGCTTGGCCTCGGCGGCCTCCACGCTGTAGCGCACCTTGGCCCCGTCCATGACGGCCTGCTTCTTCAGCGCGGCGTTGTAGACCAGGAACTTGGCGGCGTCGATGCGGGCCTTCATCTCGGCCAGCTCGAACTGGGTGTTCTGGAACTGGGCGATGGAGCGGCCGAACTGCTTGCGCTCCTTGACATAGGCGATGGTCTCGTCCAGAGCGCCCTCGGCGATGCCCAGGGCCTGAGCGGCGATGCCGATGCGGCCGCCGTCCAGGGTCTTCATGGCCAGAGCGAAGCCCTTGCCCTTGACGCCCAGCAGACGGTCCTTGGGAATGCGGCAGTCCTCGAAGATCAGCTCGCAGGTGGAGGAGCCGCGGATGCCCATCTTCTTCTCATGCTTGCCCACGGAGAAGCCGGGATCGGTGCGCTCCACGATGAAGGCGGAGATCTCCTTGCTCTTGCGGCCCCGCTTGTCCAGCACGGTGCCGGTGACGGCGATGATGATGAACACGTTGGCATAGCCGGCGTTGGTGATGAAGATCTTGGAGCCGTTGAGCACCCACTCATTGGTCTGCTCGTCCAGGACGGCGTAGGTCTGCTGGCCCTGGGCGTCGGTGCCGGCGCCGGGCTCGGTCAGGCCGAAGGCGCCGATCCACTCGCCGGAGCACAGCTTGGGCAGATACTTGGCCTTCTGCTCGGGGGTGCCGTTCTCAAAAATGGGAGCGGCGCAGAGGGAGGTATGGGCGGAGATGATAACACCGGTGGTACCGCAGACCTTGCTCATCTCCTCCACGGCCATGACGTAGCTCAGCACATCCGCGCCGGCGCCGCCGACCTCCTTGGGGAAGTAGATGCCCATCATGCCCAGCTTGGCCATCTTCTTGACGGTCTCCATGGGGAAGCGCTCGTTCTCGTCCACATCCTGAGCCAGGGGCTTGACCTCGTTCTGGGCGAATTCCTGGTACATCTTCTGTACCAGCTTCTGCTCTTTGGACAGATTGAAATCCATAAGAATGAATCCTCCTATCAAATATGTGCGGCCATGGGGCCCCGGTCGGGCCCCATGGCATGGTTGCCTGGATTAGAGCTGATCCACCGGAGTCTTGGTGCGGTCAGCGTTGTAGACATAGAAGCCCTTGCCGGTCTTGCAGCCCAGCTGGCCGCCGCGGACCATCTTGCGCAGCAGGGGGCAGGCACGGTACTTGCTGTCGCCGGTCTCCTTGTACAGCACGTCCATGATGGCCAGGCAGATGTCCAGGCCGATGTAGTCGCCCAGCTCCAGGGGGCCCATGGGGTGGTTGGCGCCCAGCTTCATGGCGGCGTCAATGCCGGCAATGTCGGAAACGCCCTCCATCTTGATGAAGGCGGCCTCATTGATCATGGGGATCAGAATGCGGTTGACCACAAAGCCGGCGGCCTCGTTGACCTGGACAGGGGTCTTGCCGATCTGGACGGAGATCTCCTTAATCTTCTCCACGGTCTCAGCGCTGGTGTTGGCGCCGGCAATGACCTCGACCAGCTTCATGCGGTCGGCGGGGTTGAAGAAGTGCATACCGATGACGGGGTGGCTGATGCCCTTGCCGATCTCGGTGATGGACAGGGAAGAGGTGTTGGAGCAGAGGATGCACTCGGGCTTGCAGATGGCGTCCAGCTCGGAGAAGGTGGTCTTTTTGACGCCCATGTCCTCAAAAGCGGCCTCCACGATCAGATCGCAGTCAGCGCACAGATCCTCCTTCAGGCCCGGAGTGATGTTGCCCACAATGGCGTCCACCTTCTCCTGGGACAGCTTGCCCTTGGCCACCAGACGGTCATAGCCCTTCTGGATCTTGGCCTTGCCGCCCTCGGCCCACTCCTGCTTGATGTCGCACAGAGCGACCTGAATGCCGCACTGGGCAAATGCCTTGGCAATGCCCTGGCCCATGGTACCTGCACCGATAATGCCGACTTTCATTGTAATGACCTCCTAAAATGATTCATTGAATATGGAATTCTGCCTGTAGGGGCGCGCATTGCGCGTCCGTGCAGTATCAATCAGTTATTAGTAAACACGGGGCGGGGCTTCGGCTTCTCCCGGCTCATGAAGCAGCCCATACCCTCGACCTGGTCGTGGGTCTCGAAGCAGGAGCCGAACAGGCCCTCCTCCAGCACCAGGGCGTCATCCATGCCCTTCTCCAGGCCCTCGTTGATGGCCTTCTTGCAGGCGCGGACAGCGATGGGGGCGTTCTTGGCGATGCCGGCAGCCATCTTCAGAGCGGCGGGCATCAGCTCCTCCAGAGGATAGACGGCGTTGACCAGACCGATGCGCAGGGCCTCGTCCGCCTTGATGTTGCGGCCGGTGTAGGTCAGCTGCTTGGCCATGCCGGGGCTGACCAGGCGGGCCAGACGCTGGGTGCCGCCGAAGCCGGGGGTGATGCCCAGGCCCACCTCGGGCTGACCGAAGACGGCGGTGTCAGAGCAGATGCGGATGTCGCAGCTCATGGCCAGCTCGTTGCCGCCGCCCAGAGCGAAGCCGTTGACCGCCGCGATGACAGGGATGGGCAGAGTCTCGATCTTGCGGAAAACGTCGTTGCCCTTCTTGCCGAAGGCCTCGCCCTCCGCCTTGGTCAGGGTGCTCATCTCGCCGATGTCTGCGCCGGCCACGAAGCTCTTCTCGCCGGAACCGGTGATGACCAGGCAGCGGACTGCCTCCAGGTCAATGGCGGACACGGCGGCGTCCAGCTCCTCCAGAACCGCGCTGTTGAGAGCGTTGAGCGCCTTGGGACGGTCGATGGTCAAAACGGCCACCATGCCCTGAACCTCATACTGGATGAATGACATAGTTGCTTCCTCCTTGTGTGGAATCGGATTGGCAGATTTTTGAATTCGTTATTTATTTAACGTTCGCTTATAGTATACTCGCTTTGCCTGGCAGACGCAAGGGGGAAAGCAGATTTCTTTGTTAATTTTTTGACAGCAAAACGGAAAAGAGTATAAAAAAAGTTCCCGAAACGCCTGCGGGACAGAAGAAAAACCGGCCGTCCAGAAAGGGGCGGCCGGTGTGCGAAAAAATTGGGAATTACGGGAAGCATACAGAGGTCTCAGAGCTGCTCCGCCCCCAGCCTGGCGTTGAGCAGCGGGTCGGAGACATGAGTGCGGAAGAAGGAGATGAGAGGCCCCATAAAGAAGGCGGTGATCAGAGTGCCTACGCCGATGACGGCGCCGCAGGCAAAGCCGACGATGACGCAGATCAGGTCGCAGCCGATCCGGCAGACGCTGAAGGGAGCTGCCTTTTTGCCGGTGAGAATCAGCGCCAGGGCGTCGTAGGTGGACACGCCCAGATCTGCCGTGATGTAAAAGGCAGAAGCGAAGCACAGCACCACCACGCCGACGGCCAGCAGTACAATCCGCTGCCACAGGACAGGCTCCGGCAGGACGGCGTGGATACAGTTCTCGGAGAAGGAGACCACATAGCCGGTGAGAAAGAGGTTAATTAAGGTTGCGATGCCGATATAGTGCCGGTCCAGAAAGAAATCCACCACAAGGATGATCAGATTGAGGACGGCGTAGAAGGTGCCGTAGGACAGCGGGCCGCCGAACCGGCCCCACAGGCCCATGGAGAAGGCCTGGAAGGGGTCAACGCCCATGACGGAGGCCTTGAAAAGGCCCACCGCGATAGCGGCGACGAAGACGCCGAACAGCGTCATCAGAAGCCGGCGGATAAACCGCAGATCAGAGCGCATCTGAAATCCCTCCTGTCTGATTGCAGGTCAGCGGGCGGTGAGCCAGCCGGCCACCCGGTTCAGCTCTCCCGCGCCCACGGTGAGGATCAGATCCCCCGGCTGGGCCATGGCCCGGAGGGCGGCCTCGGTCTCCTCCAGGGTGGCGCAGTAGACGGCGCCGGGAATCTTCTCCGCCAGGTCTCTGGAGGAGATGCCGGTGGTGTTGGTCTCCCGGGCGGGGAAGATCTCCATCAGCACCGTTTTGTCCGGCCGGGACAGCTGCTCCACAAAGCCATCAAAGCAGGCGATGGTCCGGGTGTAGGTGTGGGGCTGGAAGGCGCAGATCACCCGGTTGTAGCCCAGGCTC
>JBJDXT010000117.1:0-5399 GCA_051866795.1 Candidatus Onthomonas sp.
AGTCCTTCCGGTCCTCAAAGCGCTCCTTGCGGAAGGAGAAGAGGCGGACCAGGGGGGAGCCCAAAAACTGAATGCCATAGAAATTTCCGGCCTCTGCGATAAAGGTGAGGATGCCAAAGCCCAGATAGAGCACCGCAGAGAGAAAGAAGCCGTCGCTGATGTACTGCATTAGCCAGGCGGAGCCGGATTCTCCGTACTCAACCTCGAAAGAGACGCAGAGCAGGGCAATCGCCAGAGCGATACCGGCTCCAATCAGGTAGGCCGGCCAGCGTTTTTTCTCTTTCATTGCTGCTCCCGCATCCTGCAATAGCGCTCAAACTCCGGCGTGTTGCAGCTGACATAGTGGCCGGGGGCCACCTCCCGCAGAGTGGGCTGTTCCTGGGAGTAGTCATGAACCTCGCCGGGGACGTAGACCATGCGCTTGCGCTGCTTTTCGTAGTGAGGATCCGGCAGCGGAATGGCGGACAGCAGGGAACAGGTGTAGGGGTGCAGGGGATGGGCGAACAGCTCATCAGAGTCCGCGATTTCCACAATCTTGCCAAAATACATGACGATAATCCGGTCGGAGAAGTACTTCACCACGGACAGGTCGTGGGCGATGAACAGGATGGAGAGGCCCAGCTCGTCCCGGAGCTCATTGAGCAGATTGATGACCTGTGCCTGGATGGACACGTCCAGGGCGCTGACCGGCTCGTCTGCGATGATGAGATCCGGATTCATAATGATGGCCCGGGCAATGCCGATGCGCTGGCGCTGGCCGCCGGAGAACTCATGGGGATAGCGGCTGGCGTGCTCCTTGACCAGGCCGACCCGCTCCAGTACCTCATACACCTTCTGGTCAATGTACTTCGGGTCCTTGATGCCCTGGATGATCAGACCCTCCGCAATCGTCTCCCGGACGGTCATGCGCGGGTCCAGAGAGGCGATAGGGTCCTGAAAGATCATCTGAATCTTGGTGACAATGTTCTCTTTGGAGGCCTCCTTCAGCTTTTCCCGGCGCTCTCTGGAGAGCTCCGCCAGCTTCTGGGAATCTCCTGCAGCTGCCTTTTCCTTTTCGTCATAGGTCTGGTTGATCTCCTGCTCCAGGCGCTTCCGGTAAAGGGCGACACAGTTCTTGTGGTCGTTTTTTGCCGAGCGGATCTCTTCCTTCTGCTGGGCGACAAACGCCTTCAGATGCGCCTGCTCTGCCTGAATGCCCTGCCGGTCCCCGGCCTGTTTGAGGGCCTCCATGCGCTTTTTGGAGGCCTTGCGCTCCTGGGCGATGGCGTCCGTATAGGAGCGGGTGCCGGCCACAATGCGCTGGCCCTTGAAATATACGTCGCCGGAGGTGGCGTTGTTCAGCCGGATGATGGAGCGGCCGGTGGTGGTCTTTCCGCAGCCGGACTCGCCCACAATGCCGACCACCTCGCCTTTTTTGACGGTGAAGCTGACATCGTCAACCGCCTTGAAGTCCCGCTTCCCGAAGTACTGCTTTAAATGCCTGACTTCCAGGATGGTCTCAGCCTCTGGCATGGCCCAGCACCTCCATTTCTTTCATTGCCTTGATTCGGTCGGTCACGCTCCTGGGGGGATCGATCTTCGGCGCGTCCGGATGCAGCAGCCAGGTGGCGGCATAGTGAGTATCCGATACTTTGAAGAAGGGAGGCTCCCGCTCAAAGTCGATTTTCATGGCATACTTGTTGCGCTCTGCAAAGGCGTCGCCCTTGGGCGGATAGATCATATTGGGCGGGGTGCCGGGAATCGCCTCCAGCTTCTCCTTGGTGTCTAGAGAGGGCATGGAGGACAGCAGCGCCCAGGTGTAGGGATGCTTCGGATCGTAGAAGATGTCGTCCACGGTGCCGTATTCCACGATTTTGCCTGCGTACATGACGGCAACCTTGTCCGCCATGTTGGCCACAACGCCAAGGTCGTGGGTGATGAACAAAACGGAGAGGTCCCGCTTTTTCTTGATGTCGTTGATCAGCTCCAGAATCTGAGCCTGAATGGTCACATCCAGCGCCGTGGTGGGCTCGTCGCAGAGCAGGATCTTGGGATTTGCCGCGATGGCGATGGCAATGACAATGCGCTGCCGCATACCGCCGGAGAACTCGTGGGGATACTGGTTGAAGCGCCGCTCCGGATCCTTGATGCCCACGTCGGACATAATCTGGATGGCCCGGTCATAGGCTTCCTGCTTGGAAATTCTGGTCTCTGCCTCGGTCTGCCTGGCGTCCAGGTAGGCCAGCATCTCTTTGGCCAGAGCCTGATAGTCCTTGGCCTCCTGCCGGGACAGCTCGGCCCGGTAGCTGTCGGCCAGCTCGGTGAGCGTCTTTTGAATGTTCCGGGCGGTCAGCTCCAAGTCGACCAGGTTGGCGGGCACCACCTTGGGCGCGTGCTTTTTCAGCTTCAGCTTCTGGCTGCGCTTGGCCGTCTCCCGGGCGACGCGCTTCTCTTCCTTGGGATTGTTTTTCAGACCGGTAAAATAGCGGGTCAGATTCACATTCATGGAGGTGCGGAAGGTGTAGGCGCCGCTGTGCTTCTCCAGGGACAGGGGATCGATGGAGGCCTCTACCAGCTTAGCGAGGCGTTTTGACGTCTCCCGGGCGGTTTTTTCCTCCAAAGGCGTCTTTTGATAGACAGCCATGGCGCCGGAGATGGCCTCCAGGGCCTTCTCCTTTGCGCTGCGGGCCTGGGCGTCAGAGGCCTGAAGGGCCATGGCCACATGCGCAGGCGTCAGAGTGGTGTCCGGGCAGCCGGCCTTCTTCATACAGGCGGCCAGGGCCTTTTTCAGCATTTTCAGCTCCGCTTTCGCATTTTTGCGCCGGGTCTGATTGTTCAGCAGGGTGGCCTCAGTCATCTGCTTGCCGACCTTCATAATGGGATCCAGGGAGGAGAGAGGGTCCTGAAAGACCATGGTCAGGTCGTTGCCGCGGATTTTGTTAAAATCCGCCTCGGTATATTTCAGCAAATCCTCGCCCTTGTAGATGATCTCTCCGCCTTCGATAATCGTGTTTGCGGCGTTGATGCCGATGATGGACTTGGCCGTCACGGATTTGCCGGAGCCGGATTCGCCCACGATGGCCAGCGTCTCTCCCTTGTTCAGATCGAAACTGATCCCGCGCACCGCTTTGACATTGCCGTTATTGGTCCGGAAGGAGATGCGAAGATCCTTAACCTCTAATACTTTACTCATCAGAACCTCCTCACTCATCCGCACCGCGCAAAGACGGATTGAAGGCGTCTCTCAGTCCGTTGCCGAAAATATTGAAGCAGACCAGCAGCAGCGCCAAAAAGATTGCCGGGAAAAATACGCAGTGGGGATAGGTGGACAGGGTCTGCTGTCCGTTTTGCAGCATGGAGCCCAGACTGGTCATCGTCTTGGAATTCAGGTTGACGATGCCCAGGTAAGAGTAGGTGGCCTCAGAGAAAATGGTGTAGGGAATGGACAGCACGCAGGCGGTAATGATAAAGCCGGATGCGTTGGGAAGGATGTGCTTGAAGATCAGCCGGCTGTCCTTGGCGCCCAGCGTACGGGCCGCCATGACGTATTCCTGCCCCTTGAAGCGGTAGAACTGAGCGCGCACCGTGGAGGAGGTGCTGATCCAGCCAAAGAAGATAAAGCAGAAGAACATAGCGAACATGGAGCCCATTTTCCGGGCAAAATAGATCTGAAAGAGGGTCATGAACACCAGGCTGGGGATTTCATACAGGAGATCCTTGATCCGCTCCATAATCAGGTCGAAGGTGCCGCCGTAGTAGCCCTCCAGAGCGCCGATAATGATGCCCAGAATCAGATTGACGATGGCCGCCAGCACCGAGACGGTGAGGGAGAGCCGGGCGCCGGCCGCCATACGCACGCAGATGTCGTATCCATACTCATCTGCGCCGAACAGGAAGCAGGCATCCTTGCCATTCTGATACCGGTACCAGCTGGAATACAGGGTGCGGATCTGGTAGGAGGTGCCGTTCATTTTCAGCAGGTAATAGGCATAGCCGTCCTCACTGCTGTCGTCCTTCCGGTAGATATTCTGCAACTCGCCGTTTTCGTCCCGCACGGCGACGCCCTTGGCGTTGGTCAGATACCAGGCATTGGGGTCGGTCTTATAGTTGACGCATTCGACCTTGCTCTCGTCGATCATGGGATACATCAGTTGGATGCCGGTCTCCTCCTGGTATTCCAGCGCGGCCTGATATTCCGAGGGGGTCAGGTTGACGTTGACGTAGCCCACCTGGGCGTAGGAATCCACCGAGAGGTTGTAGACGGTCTGAAGCCGGTTGGCCACGTTTTTCTCCTCGGTGCCGTATACCTCCGCGATGGCGCCGGGGATGGCGGAATAGTAGTCATAGGTCTGCTGGTTGACCTGCTTATCCGTGCAGCCGTTCCAGAAGCCGAGGTCAAATTTAGTGCTCAGCTTGGGCAGGGCATAGGCGTAGTAGCCGTCCTTTTCAGAGACCTCATAGCTGGAGACGAAGGGGGTGATGATGGCAAACAGGACCATCATCAGAAGAATGACGGAGCAGACCACAGAGCCCTTGTTGCGGGAAAAGCGGATCAGCGCATCCTGCAGAAAGCCGATGGGCTTGGTCTCCAGCTCCTTGTCGTGCAGCCGCTCATTCATCTGCACAAAGGTGAATTCTTCCTTTGGGATGTGTTCGAATTCCTGATTACAGCTCATTGGTCTTGTTACCTCCCATACGGATTCTGGGGTCAATGAGCCCGTAGCTCAAATCAAACAAAATGCCCGCCGCCAGGCCAATCACCACATAGAACATGCTGATGGCCAGAAATACGCTGTAGTCCCGCATATTGATAGACGCCAGATAGGTCTTGCCGATGCCGGGCACAGCGAAGATCTGCTCGATGATCAGGGATCCGGAGATGACGTAGATCACCTGAGACAGGAGGGAGGGCAGCAGGGGAACCAGGGAGTTGCGGAACGCGTGGCGCATGGTCGCCTGGGTCCGGGTCAGGCCCTTGGTGCGGGCCAGAAGCATATATTCACAGGTCAGGGTTTCCGTCAGCTCCGCGCGGATCATACGCATGTTTCCGGCGATATTTCCGAAGGACAGGGCCAGAACCGGCATAATCGCAGACCGGAACATGGACCAGGAAAAATAATCCGTACCGCTGTCCATCACCAACGGGCACCAGCCCAGTTTGAAGCCAACCCAATATTGCAGAAGCACTGCATACACAAAAGAGGGAATGGAAATGAAGATCATGATGAATACGTTGATTACCTGATCCTGCCACTTGTTTTTGAATACGGCGGCAATCACGCCGAAAATAATGCCGAGCGGAATGGAGAAGATCAAAGAGAGAACATTGACATAGAGGGTCGCGGGGATCTTGCTGGCCAGATACTCCTCCACCGGCTGCAGGAAGGTGCCGACGGTGGTGCAAAAGCCCCAGTTGAACT
>JBJDXT010000118.1:0-33474 GCA_051866795.1 Candidatus Onthomonas sp.
TCATCGAGACCGGCATCGACATCCCCAACGTCAACACCCTCATCATCGAGGACGCGGACAAGATGGGCCTGGCCCAGCTCCACCAGATCCGGGGCCGGGTGGGCCGCTCCTCCCGGCGGGCTTTTGCCTACCTCACCTACCGGCGGGGCAAGGTGCTCTCTGACATCGCCGCCAAGCGGCTCTCCGCCGTCCGGGAGTTTGCCGAGTTCGGCGCCGGCTTCAAGATCGCCATGCGGGATCTGGAGATCCGGGGCGCCGGCAACCTGCTGGGCGCCGAGCAGTCCGGCTTTATGATGTCGGTGGGCTATGATATGTACCTCAAGCTGCTGGAAGAGGCAGTGCTGGAGGAGAAAGGCGAGAAGCCGGTGCGGGCCGAGGGGGTCACCGCCGACCTGACCGTCTCCGCCAACCTGCCCGAGAGCTATATCCCCTCCGCTGAGCAGCGGATGGACCTCTACCGCCGCATTGCCCGGATCCGTACCGAAGAGGACGCCGACGATATGGTAGACGAGCTGATTGACCGCTACGGAGAACCCCCCAAGGCGGTGAACAACCTGATCTCGGTGGCGCTACTCCGCTCCGCCGCCGCCGATGCGGGCTTTACCGACGTGAGCCAAAAGGGCACTGTAGTCAATTTCTCTCTCAGCGAGGCAGACCTCCCCGCCGTGGCCCGGCTGTGCGGAATGCCTCTGTTCAAGGGACGGCTACTCTTCTCCCCCGGGGACAAAATTGTGCTCTCCCTCCGGCTACGGCCAGGGGAAAATGCCCTTGCCTGGTCGGAGCGGCTGGTCAAGGAGTACTCCAAGGCCCGGCAGAGCGCTCTCAATGCCCAGCCAGACGGTTCTGAACACCCGTGAATTTGTCATATAACGGTTGACGCGGGAGAAAAACCGGGGTATGATATTATGTAAGCTCGGTTTATACGGGTTTTCTCCCGTTTTGATACAGATACAAAGGAAAGGACGTTATACCATGGCAAGAGATACCAAAGGCGGCAGACGTCTCTCCGGCGGCCAGTCCGCCGCGCCCAACACTGATTTTGATTTCTCTCTGGATGATACCATTCATTTTTCCGGTGACAGCCACACCAGTCAGTCCAGCATAGATGATGCAGTAATCGACGAGATTCTCCGCTCCATCTCCGACCAGAGCGATACACCGGTTCCCAATACCCCGCCCCGTCGGCCTCAGCAGCCATCTCAGACCGCACAGGTCTCTCAGTCCACCCAGACCGCCCGTCCCCACCCCACAGCAGACAACAGCTACGCGGCGGCGGCCCGGGCCCATCAGCAGGACACCGGCACCCGGCCCATCTCCCCCATGCGGGGCGACCGGCCTGTTCAGCGTACCACCGGTCCCATCCCCGACCCCTCCTATTATGCCATGCGGGATCCCGCCCAGACTCAGTCCTTCCAGCCTGCCCGGCCCACCCACCGGGACACAGACCGGCTCCCCACTTTGGTGGAGGAGAAGCCCATCCGCCGCAAGAGCGTCGTGGGCAAGGTGCTCACCTTCCTGGTAGCAATTCTGGTGTTGGTTGCCATTGTACTGGGTGTCAAGATGGCCTACATTCTGGGGCCCTCCATGGGTTGGAATCTGCCCGACCTGAGCAAGCTTCCCGGCATCTCTACCCTCACCGAAATGCTTCCTGATGAGGATCAGGGCCAGACAGTCGGCACAGATCCCGACCAGGCTGCCGAAGAGGCGCCTCAGGAGGCTGCACCCATTCCCACCTCTGTGACACTGGATCAGACAACGCTGAATCTGGGACAGGGTGACATTGCCATTCTCACCGCCACCCTGGACACCGAATGGGACGGCACTATCGTCTGGTCGACCAGCGACAAGAATGTGGCCACCGTCACTTCCATCGGCCCCAACATTGCTCAGGTGGAGTATGTGGGCGAGGGCAGCTGCAGCGTTGTGGCGATGGCCGCCGCCGGTCTGGAGGAGAATCCCCATGCCTCCTGCTGGGTGGTCTGTGAACCTGCCAGCGAGACCGATGACGGGGAGAGCGACATTCCGGCCGAAGGCACCGGTGAGGAGGATGTCCCCGACAACACCGGTACCCATGTGGATATCCAGCTCAACCGGGAGGACTTCACCCTCAAGGTGGGTGAACGCCACCCGCTCATGGATGAGAATGCCGATCAGGTCACCTGGAGCTCTTCCAATGAGTCTGTAGCCACCGTAAGCGCGTCCGGCGTAGTTACTGCCGTGGCTCCTGGCACTGCCACCATTACCGCCACCGGCCCGGACGGCAGCACTGCCGAGGCCATTGCTCGGGTGAAGTCCTGAGCCTCTTCCAAGCATCAAGCGTTCAAAAATACAGCCCGCCGCTCCCTATCAGAGCGGCGGGCTTGTCTTTCAAATTGTTTTGGAACGGCTCTATCAGATTCAGCAGCGGGGGCAAGCCCCCGCCCTACGTTGCCGCAGCGCCCGGATATCACGCTTCCGTCCTCAGTTTCCGGTCAGCAGCCCCAGGCATCCCTCAAACCGAACGCCGTAATTGTGCTCCGGCTCGGTGTTCCGGATGGCGGCGGCCACAAAGGCGCCCGCCCGCTCCGCCGCTGCCTCCAGTGGCTCTCCCCGGAGCAGCAGGCCCAGACAGGCGGCGGCGAACAGGTCTCCGGTGCCGTGATGGCTGCCAGGCAGCCTGGGCTGGCTGAGCAGCCGTGTCTCTCCGGTATCGCAGCGGCAGATCAGATTGGCCACCTGGCCGGGGATGCAGTCCAGGCCGGTCAGCACGACCCACTTTGCGCCTAGATCTGCCAGAGCCAGGGCGGTCTCCCGGCAGAAGGCCGCGTCATAGGTCTCCGGTACCTCCCGGTCTCCCAGCAGAAACCGGGCCTCGGTGAGGTTGGGGAGGATGACGTCGCTTTTGGCGCACAGCTCCCCCATCCCCCGGGCAAAATCCGGGCCGAAGCCAGAATAAAAGTGGCCGTTGTCCCCCATGACCGGGTCCAGCAGCACCAGTGTCTCCGGTCCCCGGAGGCCCTCAATTAGCTCCGCCGCCAGCTCCAGCTGGGCCCGTGAGGCCAGATAGCCCACCCCAATGCCGTCGAAGGAGATGCCCTGGGCCCGCCAGCTCCGCCAGACCGGCTCCAGATCCCCGGTGAGATCCCGGATATGGGGCCGGGCAAACTCCGGACCGGTGTGGGTGGAGAGCACCGCCGTGGGCAGCACACAGCACTCCGCCCCGCAGGCGGAGAGGACGGGAAGGGCTGCCGTCAGCGAGCATTGACCGATACAGGAGAGATCCTGTACCGAGAGCACTCTGGAATGCCGCCTCATGTCCCCGCTCCTCACAGATCCAGCCTGAGGCCCACCGGGCAGTGGTCGCTGCCAGTGATCTCCGGATAGATGTCCGCCTGCGCAATTTTGTCCCGCAGCCGGTCGGAGACAATGAAATAGTCAATTCGCCAGCCCGCGTTGTTCTTCCGGGCGTTGAACCGGTAGCTCCACCAGGAATAGGCCCCCGTCCGGTCGGGATACAGGAAGCGGAAGCTGTCGGTAAAGCCGGAGGAGAGCAGCTCGGTCATCTTCTCCCGCTCCTGGTCGGAGAAGCCGGCGTTGCCCCGGTTGGGGCCGGGATTTTTCAGGTCGATCTCCTGATGGGCCACATTCAGGTCCCCGGTATAGACCACCGGCTTTTTCCGGTCCAGCTCCATCAGGTAGGCCCGCAGGTCCTCCTCCCAACGCATCCGGTAGTCAATCCGTTTGAGGCCATCCTGGGCGTTAGGGGTATAGCAGCAGACGAAATAGAACTGCTCGAACTCCAGGGTGATCAGCCGGCCCTCATGGTCGTGCTCCTCAATGCCCATGCCGTAAGCGACGGACAGCGGCTCCTGTTTGGAAAACACCGCCGTGCCCGAATAGCCCTTTTTCTCCGCATAGTTCCAGTACTGGTGGTAGCCGGGCAGGTCCAGCTCCGCCTGACCGGCCTGCAGCTTGGTCTCCTGAAGGCAGAACAGGTCAGCGTCCAGGGCGTAAAAAGCGTCCTCAAACCCTTTTTTCAGGCAGGCCCGCAGGCCGTTGACATTCCACGAGATCAGTTTCATCTTGCCGCTCCTCTTTTTTCGGGGCATGCCCCGGTATGTTTTCCATTATTATAATACAGCCCCGGCCGGGGCGCAATCGCTTTTCCCCGCCTGTAAGCTCTGTGTATCTTTTGAGAAATTTCATACAAAACTCTGTTGAATCTTCCCAGCTTCTATGATAGAATATCCACACAGAAATCCCACCTGTTCGCAGGTGTAATTTTAAAGGAGTGACTGACCATGGTTAGAGTCATTATGGATCCCAAGGGTTCCGGTAAAACAAAGCAGCTGATTGAGATGATCAACTCTGCTGTTCTCACCGAGCATGGCAACGTGGTGTGCATCGAGTGGGACCGGGAGCTGGTCTACGACATTCACTACCATATCCGTCTGATTGAAGCCAGCGACTTTTATCTTCCCAGCTTTGAGGCCCTGAAGGGTTTTGTCAGCGGCCTGTATGCGGGCAACTACGACATCACCCACATCTTTGTGGATAACCTGGGCAAGATCGTCCCCTGCAAGGACGTGGCCAAGGTGGAGGAGTTCCTGGATTGGGTGGATCGCTTTAGCGACGCCAACGGCCTGAAGTTCACCATCACCATCTCCGCCGATCCTGAGACCGCCTCTGAGGGCGTGAAGAAGTACCTGTAATTGGCTTTTTGATCATATGGGCGTCCGAACCTGCGTTCGGACGCCCTTTCAGCATTTTTGGGGCAGATTTCTAGCTGCTTATCCAAGGCGGGCGCACAAGGTGCGCCCCTACGCCGATTCTATTTTGATCTTTCCTCTTGACAGCGTTGGTCTACTGTTGTAGACTATTTACATGGGGTCTACAGTTATAGACCTTCCGAAAGGAGGAATTCCCATGGCCAACTATATTCTCTGCGACAGCGATTACCGGCTGCTGGAGCTGATCTGGGAGCACGCGCCGGTACCCTCGGGGCAATTGGTCAAGCTGTGTCAGACCCGGCTGGGCTGGAAGAAGTCCACCACCTATACCCAGCTCAAGCGCCTGGGCGACAAGGGGCTGATCCAGAATGAGAACGCCCTGGTCACCCCGCTGGTCTCCCGGGATCAGGTGCAGCGGCAGGAGAGCAATTACTTTGTGGAGCGCACCTTTCACGGCTCTCTCCCCGGCTTTGTGGCCGCCTTTTTGGGGGGCAAGACCCTCTCTGACCAGGAAGCGGAGGAGCTGAAGGCGCTCATCGACCAGCACAGGGGGTGAGGAGATGACCAGTGAGCTGACCAGCCTGTTTCTCACGGTGGCGGAGCTGAGCCTCAACGCCGTTCCGGTGATTCTGGTGCTGTTTGCCCTGCGCTTTCTGCTACGCAGGGCTCCGAAAGTCTACTCCTACGCCCTCTGGGCGGTGGCGGGGTTCCGGCTGCTCTGTCCGGTGGCTCTGCCCTCGGACTGGAGCCTGTTCAACCTCCCCATTTTTCAGAATAATGACCCCAAGGAGGCGATCGCCCTGACCCAGCGGGCAGTTCAGGCAGGCACCCGGGCCATCCGCCGGACCGCCGGAACCGGGCAGGCGGTCGTCTCAGGAACCACCACCTCCGGAATATCCGCGCTACCCGCCAGCTCTGCCGCAGCAGAGGCCTCCGCGCCCAGCTGGAGCATTTCCCAAGTGGTCACCCTGCTCTGGCTGGCAGGCATTCTCTGCATTCTGCTCTGGAACGGCTATCAGCTGCTCCGGCTCTACCGCTGCACCCGCACCGCTGTCCGAACGGAGGACAATGTGTGGGAGAGTGATCAGATTCCCGGGCCCTTTATCCTGGGGCTGTTCCGGCCCAGAATTTACCTGCCCACCGGCCTGGAGGGCAGCGCCCGGGCCTGCGTCCTGGCCCATGAGCGGTATCACCTCCGGCGGCGTGACCCCTGGGTGAAGGCCCTGGCCTTTTGCATCCGCACCCTCCACTGGTTCAATCCCGCCGTCTGGCTGGCGGTCTGGGCCATGGAGCGGGATATGGAGCTCAGTTGCGACGAGGGCGCCCTGTCCCGCCTGGAGGGGGACTGCCGCCAGGACTACAGCCGCACCCTGCTGGCCCTGGGGGCCAACCGGCGGGACTTCGGCCCCGCTCTGGCCTTCGGCACTCCGGCGGTCAAGCAGCGGATTCTCCACGTTCTCAGTCTGAAAAAGGCGGGCCGGGCCACCATTGTTCTGGCTCTGGCGGTGCTGCTGACGGCGGGGCTGACCTGCTGCACCAGCGCCAGTACCGAAGGTTGGGTTCAACTGAGCAACAGCGGCGGCTATACCTACAAAATGCCCAGCGGCACCAGGAGCTTCGCCGTCTATTACGAAGAGCAGATAGACGGCCGCACCGTCAACCAGGAGGTGAGTGTCTACGGCGATGTAGGACAGGTCAACGGTATGTTCCCGTCCAAGGGCAGCTTTAACATCCAGATCGACACCGACGGCAGCTATATCTGGACAGACAACAACGGCGTAGGTACCCGCAGAGCCCTCTCATTAGAGACCGCAGACCTCTTTACCCAGGCGGACAGCACCGGCGGCGGCTGTCCGGCGGAGCGGGTAGCACTGACGCTGGATGCGCCCACCGAGCTGTTTACCATGACGGCGGAGCAGGACGGCGCTCTCACCGCCCAGGTGATCTGCTATCTCTATCCCTCCTCCCAGTCTGAGGAGGAAACCTACGACCTGCTCACGGGGGCAGACTACGCCAAGCAGCTCTATGCGGCCCGGGTGCAGTATGTGGGCGACAACAGCGCCGTGGGTGCGCTCCGCAATGTGGTTGTAGCAAATAACGTCTATCAGGACTGCACCATGGAGCTGTTTACCGGCGGTGAGCCCTACGGTCTGGCCCTCCACTTCACCGCCCCGGAGGGCTGGACAGGGAGTGAGGAGGAGCTGGCCCTGGCGGAGCAGGAGGCGCTACGCAATGGCATTCTCATGCTGGCCCTCATTGACAACGCGGAATACTATGAGCAAGACCTCAATGGCTCTGATCCCTTCCACATGACGGTGGAGGACGCCGAGGCTCTGTTGGGGATTGACGATCTGAAAGCCTATGGACAGAGCGAGACGGGCATCGCTGAGCTGCTGGAGGAGATGCGCTTGTCCCTCAGCTCTGCCGGGCGTTACGCCACTCAGCTCTATGCCGCCCGGGTGGCCTCCGCCGCCGATCACGCCGCTGTCGGAGACCTGTGGACTGCCGTCTGGCAGGGAGACCAGTACCAGGACGGCAAAATGGAAATTCTGGACAGTACCCGGCCCTACGGGATCAGGACGACGCTGGACCGGCCTACCGTCGGCAGCGTAGACCTGCCCACGTTTGAGTGGGAAGCCGTGCGCAACGGCGTTCTGCTGTTGGCTCTTGTGGAGGACTTGGAGACCTATGAACAGGTACTCAGTGCCACGGCCCATCAGCCTGAACTCCGCTGTCCCGCCCTCACCGTAGAGAGTGCCGAGGCCCTTCTGGGTATCGACGACTTAAAGGCCTGTGGCCAGAGCCAGGAGGGAGTTTACCTGCTGCTGCAGCGGCTGATTGAAATCTGGAATACGGACGTGGAGGCCGAGCCCAGTCAGACAGCTGAGCGGACGAGATACTATCTGGATACAGATGCGGATACCCTCTATATCCCCTGCCTGTCCCTCTTTGAGGACGGCACCTTCACCTTCTCCTATGACGCCCTCAGCTCCTATTATCCCTACGGTACCTGGACGGAGGCGGACGGTCTGGTTCGGTGTGAGACCAGTGACAGTCAATACCATTATACCTTCCAGCGTATAGACGAAAACACCCTCCGGTTTATCCAGCGCCAGTCCAGCGATGTGGAGGCCATCCAGTGGGGGCTTTCCGGGGCGGAGATTTCGGATGGGGCACTGTTTGTGGCGGAATCCTCCAACGCAGATGGGGCTTGACAGTTCTTTTTGCCCCGGTTACCATGGAAGAAAAAGCAGAAAAGAGGCCCCTTCCATGGACTGGAACCGCGTCATCCAAACCCTGAATACCCGCCCGCCCCGTCCCATCGGACAGGGCCGTCCCTCCGCCGTTCTGGCACTACTGGCCGGAGACCGGCTGGTGCTGGAGGTGCGGGCCAAAACCCTCCGCCACCAGCCGGGAGAGATCTGCCTCCCCGGCGGCGGTCTGGAGCAAGATGAGACGCCAGTCCAATGCGCCCTCCGGGAGACCCGGGAGGAGCTGGGCATTCCGGCAGAGGAGATTCAGGTGGCAGGGCCGCTGGATTTTCTCCTCCACTCCAATGGCCGGGTGATCTACCCGGTGCTGGCCCGGTGTGACGAGGCTGTGCTGGGGCGGCTCCGGCCCAATCTGGCGGAGGTGGAGGAGGTATTTTCCGTCCCCCTGGACTGGTTCCGCCAAAATCCGCCCATTCCCTACCAGTACCGGCAGGAGAACACCGGTCTGGAGGCCCTGCCGCCCCAGATGGCGCAGTGGCTCTCTCACTATCCCACTCTCCGCCAGGGCGGGTACTGGGACTATGAGGGGAAGCTGATCTGGGGACTCACCGCCCGAGTGATCGCTCAGGTGGTGCAGCTGGAGACCGAATGCGAATAGACAAAAAAACAGCGTCAGGCTTCCATTGCCCGGCGCTGTTTTCTGTGCTGTTGTGATGCAAATGGGTAAGAAATGGCGGGGGCAAGCCCCCGCCCTACAGCAACATGTCTTATTCCCAGCTCTTCCACACCTCTGGACAGTAGCCCACGGTGGCCTGCTTTCCGTTTCGGACGATAGGCGTGCGCAGCAGGCTGGGGTCCTCCATCAGGTGCTCCAGCTTCTGGCTGTCCAGAGCCAGGTAGGAGAGCATGGCTGCGTCCGGGTGCTTAGGATCGATGAGATTTTCCAGCCCCACCGCCCGGATGACGGCGGTCAGCTCCCCCTTGCTCATGCCGTAGCGGAGCAGATCCACATTCTGGAACTTGACCCGGCGCTCTTTAAAGTAGCGCTGGGCCTTTTTCGTGTCAAAGCACTTGGACTTGCCAAAGATTTGGATGTTCATACCCGTACCTCCGGGGGAACCAGCTCGTCCTTGATCGCCTGATAGTGGGCGCGGACCTCCGCCGCCTTGCCGCAGCACATCTTGCCCTCCGGGCAGGGACCCGCCACACAGGGAGGGCCGGCCTGGGCAAAGAGGGCGGGGGCAATGGGATAGACCAGCTTGAACATCTCCTCCGCCAGCGCCCGGATCTCCCACTGAGCCCGGTTGCAGCAGCGCAGATGGAAGAAGTTCTGGAGACTCCGGGCGTTCATGGTGACCACCATCTTGGTCTCACAGGCGTTGGGCAAGACGAAGCGAGCGTCCTCGTTGGCCAGCTTCTCCGCCTTTTTCTCCGCCTCTTTCTCCTCCAGGCCCTGGGCCATCAGCTCCGCCTTGTGCTTTTTCTGGAGCGCCGCGGCGATGTTCAGATAGTGGCGGCCCTCCTCCTCCATGGCGGTGAGGAAGGCGGCCTTGGCCTCCGGGTCAGACTCCACCTCCGGGGGCACGACAAAGTGGAAGTCGTCCAGCCGGACGTACCGCTGGCTCTGGACGGAGTAGGAGGCAATGCGGTGCCGGGTGATCTGGGCCAGCAGCGCCCGGGAGACCCCCTCAATGCCGAAGGTGAAGGAGGCGTGCTCGATGGGGCTGGCGTGGCCCATCCCAGCCAGCATGCGGACAAATTTGGCGTCCCGCTCGGGGGTGGATTTCTCCAGCAGGGCGTCCACCCCTACGGCGGAGTAGCACAGCCGGGCAGCGGCGGCCACCACCCGCTCCGGCTCGGGGGTGTGGGCAAGCAGTTTGACGTTGAGCATGGACGGTTCCTCCCAGACCAGAAAAGTTTATAGATAAATTTCTACTAATAACTATAGCATAAGCAGAGCAAAAAGAAAAGACGCCGGAGACCCGGCGTCTGGGCAACATTGCTGGCAAGCCTTAAAATGCAAGACCTTGTAGAGGCGGCAGACGGCAGCCCTCGATAAAACGGCGGGCGCACAATGTGCGCCCCTACGGGGTGATCTCGCAATTCTCCGTAGGGCGGGGGCTTGCCCCCGCCGCCCAGGGTTAGCGAGTGAATTAACAGTCTGCTGCTCTCCTCTCCGCCATCTTTCCGGGCAAGCGGCTCAGCCGCTCCTCCGGGATGAGGCTGCGGAAGAAGGGAATTTTGGGGAGCTGATAGAGCACGATCATGCCCAGCACATAGCAGGCGGCCAGCTCGCCGATGCCCACGGTGAAGCCATTCCAGGCAAAGGCGGCGCCAAAGCCGGGGCCGAAGCCGGTCTCATACCAGGCGATCTCGGCGCCGATGATGACGGCGTTGCAGATCACCGGCGGCAGGGGGGCCAGCCAAGGATTTTTCATCTTAGACGTCCACAGGGCGGCCAGCAGGGTGGCCAGGGAGCCGAAAATCACATCCACGATGCCGTAGGCGGAGAGGATGTTGGAGATGGCGCAGCCCAGGAACAGGCCGGGAATCGCCTGGGGGAAGAAGAAGGGTAAAACGGTGAGGGCCTCGGAGAAGCGCAGCTGTACCGGCCCGTAGGACAGCATGGGCAGGGCCATGGTGAGGGCGGCGTAGACTGCGGCGATCATGGCGCTGAGGCAGAGGGAACGGATGGCATTGTTCTTGTTCATGGTGAGTATACCTCCATTTTATATTTAGAGTACGGGTGAACCTGCCCGCACAGCGCCGGAGCCTGCCAGAGCTTCGGCGGTTGGACCGGGTGTGGAGAACCGGTCAGCAGGTATCATAGCATAGGCATCCGGAAAAAGAAAGGGCAAATTCCGCCGATACCCTTGCATTTTTCCTCCAGACGGCTATAATGAGCCTGTAATTGAATCAGGCAGAGTAGGTCTGGACGTGTTGAGGCGGCGAAAGCCGTCCCAGTGCCGGCGGAACGGGGAGTTGTCCGCCGGACGAATTGGCGTTTGCCAGCAGTGTCCAGCCCGCATCCCGCTGCCGCATGGTGAGTCTGTTTCGGGATGCAGCGCAGGGCGCGGCATCCCGTTTTTTCTCTCTGTGTGGCGTCTGCCAAAAGGAGTGTGTCTCACATGAGAGAAGAAAACCGGTTCCTTTCCTCCGCCAAGTCTCTGGCCCAGCCCAGGACCCTGGCCCTGGCCGCCCTGTTTGTGGGCATCAACATCACCCTGGATCTGCTCAACATCCGCATCCAAATCACCCCCCAGCTCCGCGTCACTTTTGGCTTCCTGTGCAACGCCTCCATCGGCATGCTCTTTGGCCCTGTGGTCACCATGCTGGCCGGGTTCTGCACCGACGTGCTGGGCTATCTGATGAACTCCGGCGGCGGCGCCTATTTCCCCGGCTACACTCTGACCGCCATGGTGGGCGGCTTGATCTACGGTTTTATCCTCTACCGGCCCTCGGAGAACCGGAAAAACCGGCTGCTCCGGTGCTTTCTTGCCAAGGGGCTGATCAACCTGATCTGTAATATGGGGCTCAACACCTTGTGGCTCTCTCTCACCGGCGGAGATGCCTTTACCGTCCTGTTTCCCCTGCGGGCCTTTAAAAACCTCTGCCTCTGGCCCATTGAGAGCCTGCTGCTCTTCTTTGTCCTGGAGGCAGTCTACCGGGTGAGCCTCCAGTTCCCCGCCTACCGCCGCACCTCCAGAGGGGGCCGCTGAGCGATGACCTACGAGCAGGCGCTGGAGTATATCCACTCCAACCACTGGCAGGGGAAAAAACCGGGCTTGACGCGCATCCGCGCCCTGCTGGACCGGCTGGGAAACCCTCAGAGGAAGCTGAAATTTGTCCATGTGGCGGGCACCAACGGCAAGGGTTCGGTCTGCGCCTGCCTGGCCTCTGTCCTCCAGGCAGCGGGGTACCGGGTGGGACTGTATACCTCCCCCTTCCTGATCCGATTCAACGAGCGGTTTCAGGTCAACGGCGTTCCCATCCCGGACAGGGAGCTGTGTGAGGTCACCCAGGCCATCCAGCCCGCCGCCCAGTCCATGGAGGAGCCGCCCTCTGAATTTGAGCTGATCACCGCCCTGGCCATGGTGTGGTTTCTCCGGCAGAACTGCGACATTGTGGTATTAGAAGTAGGGCTGGGAGGTACGTTGGACCCCACCAACGTCATTGATCCCCCGGAACTGGCGGTCATCACCGCCCTCGGTCTAGACCATGTCCGGGAACTGGGAGATACCCTGCCCCAGATCGCCGCCGCCAAGGCGGGGATTATCAAGCCGGGGACGACCGTAGTCTCTTACGGCCGCTGCACGGAAGCGGACGCCGTGATTGCTGAGGCGGCAGCGGCGCAGGGCGCGTCTCTGACTGCCCCCGACTGGGACAGTCTCTCCATTCGCGCTCTGGAGCCGGACTGCACTGTGCTGGACTTCGGCCCCTTCCGGGGGCTGCGGCTGCCCCTGCTGGCGGCCTATCAGCCCTATAACGCCGCCCTGGCCCTCTCCGGCCTGCTGGAGCTGCGAAAAAAGGGCTGGACCATTCCGGACGAGGCCGTCTATTATGGCATTGAAAACGTCTCCTGGCCCGGACGGTTTGAGCTGCTGCGAAAGGACCCGCCCTTCCTGCTGGACGGCTCCCACAATCCCCAGGGCATCCGGGCCACGGCGGAGAGCCTGGCCCTCCGGTATCCCGAACAGAAATTTGTCTTTCTCCTGGGCGTCATGGCGGACAAGGACGTGGGGGCGATGATCGCCGCCGTGGCCCCGCTGGCTCTCTGTTTTGTCACCGTCACCCCCCACACCCCCCGGGCGATGCCCGCCGAAGCCCTGGCGGAAGAGATCCGCCGGGAGACCGGCCTCGACGCTGAAGCAGCTCTTTCTATCCCCGAAGGAGTCGCCCGCAGTCTCGCCCTGGCCGGCGGCCACGGCGTCTGCGCGCTGGGCAGTCTCTACTTCTCCGGAGACGTCCGCGCTGCCGCCCTCCCCCTGCTCACCGGGTCTGGCACTTGAGCCGCGTAAATCTGCATATTTTAGCAGTCAAACTACCTGTCTGATACTTTTGACAGGTAGTTTTTTCCTGCATGGATTTCTCAAACGTTCACAAACTATTTATATTCTGGCCTATTGACAATTCCCCTGCCGGGTGTTATATTACCTTTAGCACTCAGGGAAACAGAGTGCTAATCCAAATGAGATTTGAGGTGAGGCTGTTGGCGCTGTCAGAACGCCGCAGAAAGATTCTGCGGGTGGTGGTGGAAAACTACATTGAGACGGCAGAGCCCATCGGCTCCAAGGCCATCGCTGAAAAGGCAGGCCTCACCTGTTCCTCGGCCACCATCCGAAACGAGCTGGCCGCCCTGGAGAAGCTGGGCTACCTGGAGCAGCCCCACACCTCCGCCGGCCGGATTCCCTCTCCTCAGGGCTACCGGCTGTACGTCAACGAGCTGATGGAGCAGCACAAGCTGTCCATGCAGGAGACGGAGCGGATCAATGCGGCGCTGAACGTCAAGATGCGGGAGCTGGACCGGGTTATCGACCAGGCCGGCCGTCTGGTCAGCCAGATGACCAACTATCCCGCCTTCTCCCTTACTGCCGGCGGCAGCCAGATCACCATCACCCGGTACGATCTCTTGATGGTGGACTCCAACTCCTTTATCGCCGTGGTCATGACCAGCAGCAATGCGGTCAAGAACAAGCTGATCCATTTGCCCACCGACATTACGGAGCCCCAGCTTCAGCTTTTGAACACCCTGCTCAACACCAGCTTTACCGGAAAGAGCCTCTCTGAGCTCAGCCCTGAGCTGATGCGAGTGGCGGAAAAGGCGGCAGGTTCCTCCTATGGACTGATCTCCCTGGTGGTTTCCTTCGCCATGGATGTGCTGGAGGATCTGGGCCACGGCCCGGTTCGCACCGCCGGTGTGGGGCATTTGCTGGAGAGTCCGGAGTATCAGGACATCGACAAGGCCCACAAGCTGATGACCTATCTGTCTGACGACCCGGCCTTTTCCCAGATGTCCCTGCCCATGTTCCAGGGAAATGAGGATACCAGAATTCTCATCGGCCCGGAAAATGTGGCGGAGGAGCTGAAGGACACCAGCGTGGTGCTGGCCAGCTACGACATCGGCGAGGGCATGAAGGGCGTCATCGGCGTGGTAGGTCCCACCCGGATGGATTACGCCAAGGTGACCGCCAAGCTGTCCTACCTGGCCGACAATCTGAGCAAGTTGTTTTCCGCATCTCAGCAGACCAATCTCCCCCCCAAGCGGGAGACGCCGGCGCTGAACCCGCCCAAGCCAAAGGGCGGCGAGGAAACATAGTTCCCAAAGGAGACGTATATGAGCAAACAGGATAAAGATACCAAGGTGACCCCGCCCGAAGAGGCGGCTGCCGCTGAAGTCAAGCAGGAGGCTGCCCCCGAGGCCGCTGAGACCCAGGCCGGAACCAAAGAGGCCCCCAAGGCCGCTCCCGATCCGGCGGAGGAGCTGAAAAAGGCTCTGGCCGCCAAGGAGGATCAGTTCCTCCGGCTGGCTGCCGAGTATGACAACTTCCGCCGCCGCTCTTCCAAGGAAAAGACCGAGGCCTACACCCAGGCCAAGGCGGACGCGGCGCTGGCCTTCCTCCCCGTCTACGACAACCTGGAGCGGGCCCTGAACCAGGGCACCGAAGACCAGGCTTTCCTCAAGGGCGTGGAGATGACCATGACCCAGCTCACCAAAGTGCTGGCTGATTTGGGGATTCACCCCATCGACGCCCTGGGCAAGCCCTTTGACCCCAACCTGCACAACGCAGTGATGCACATCCAGGATGAAAACCTGGGAGAGAACGTGGTAGCTCAGGTCTTCCAGACCGGCTTCACCATGGGTGACAAGGTCATCCGGTTCTCCATGGTGCAGGTGGCAAATTAAAGCTGCAATCCCCGCTCTCTCGGCGGATTGATTTTAACCACTCCCTCAGTCAGCTTCGCTGACAGCTCCCTCAGAGAGGGAGCCATTTAGAGGAGTAAACCTCACTTCGTTAAAACATATCTTTTTATAAATTGGAGGAATTTACTATGTCTAAGATCATTGGTATTGATTTGGGTACTACCAACTCCTGTGTGGCCGTCATGGAAGGCGGCGAGCCTGTTGTCATTCCCAACGCGGAAGGCAACCGCACCACTCCCTCTGTTCTGGCCATCAGCAAGGACGGCGAGCGCATGGTGGGCCAGGTGGCAAAGCGCCAGGCCATCACCAACCCCGACCGCACCATTTCTTCCATCAAGCGTGAGATGGGCTCCGACTACAAGGTAACCATCGACAGCAAGAAGTACACCCCGCAGGAGATTTCCGCCATGGTGCTGCAGAAGCTGAAGGCGGACGCCGAGGCCTATCTGGGCCAGACCGTCACCGAGGCGGTCATCACCGTCCCCGCCTACTTCACCGACGCCCAGCGTCAGGCCACCAAGGACGCCGGCAAGATCGCCGGCCTGGAGGTCAAGCGTATCATCAACGAGCCCACCGCCGCCGCTCTGGCCTACGGTGTGGATAAGGAAGAGGCCCAGAAGATCATGGTCTATGACCTGGGCGGCGGCACCTTCGACGTGTCCATTCTGGACATCGACGACGGTGTCATCGAGGTCTTGGCCACTGCCGGCAACAACCGTCTGGGCGGCGACGACTTCGATAAGTGCATCATGGACTATCTGGCTGACGAGTTCAAGCGTGCCAACGGCATCGACCTGCACAACGACAAGATGGCAATGCAGCGCCTGAAGGAGGCTGCCGAGAAGGCCAAGATTGAGCTGTCCGGCGTCACCTCCTCCAACATCAATCTGCCCTATATCACCGCTGACGCCACCGGCCCCAAGCATCTGGACGTCACGCTCACCCGGGCAAAGTTCAATGAGCTGACCCATCACCTGGTAGAGGCCACCATGGGCCCCGTGCGCCAGGCCATGAGCGACGCCGGCCTGTCTGCCGGCGACCTGTCCAAGGTGCTGCTGGTGGGCGGCTCCAGCCGGATCCCCGCTGTTCAGGAGGCCGTCAAGAAGATCACCGGCAAAGAGGGCTTCAAGGGCATCAACCCCGATGAGTGCGTGGCCGTGGGCGCTGCCATCCAGGGCGGCGTGCTGGGCGGCGACGTCAAGGGCCTGCTGCTGCTGGACGTCACGCCTCTGTCCCTGGGCATTGAGACCATGGGCGGCGTGTTTACCAAGCTGATCGACCGCAATACCACTATCCCTGTCAAGAAGAGCCAGATCTTCTCCACCGCCGCGGATAACCAGACCTCCGTTGAGGTTCACGTCCTCCAGGGCGAGCGTGAGATGGCCGCTTACAACAAGACCCTGGGCCGCTTCCATCTGGACGGCATCGCTCCCGCCCGCCGGGGCGTGCCTCAGATCGAGGTCACCTTTGACATCGACGCCAACGGCATCGTGAACGTCTCCGCCTGCGATAAGGGCACCGGCAAGAGCCAGAACATCACCATCACCGCCTCCTCCAACCTGTCCAAGGAGGATATTGACCGGGCCGTCAAGGAGGCTGAGCAGTATGCCGCCGAGGACGCCAAGCGGAAGGAAGAGGTCGACACCCGCAACCAGGGCGACCAGCTGGTCTATCAGACCGAGCAGGCTCTGAGTGAGCTGGGCGACAAGATCTCCGCCGACGAGAAGGCCACTGTGGAGGGCAAGCTGAACACCCTGAAGGATGCTCTGAAGGGCACCGATGTGGCCGCTATCAAGACTGCCACCGAGGATCTGCAGAAGGCTTTCTACGACATCTCCGCCAAGCTGTATCAGCAGGCCAATCCTCAGGGCAATCCCGGTGCCGGCTATGATCCCAACGCGGCTGCCGGTGGCAGCGCCAACAACGGCGGCAACGGCCAGGACTACTATGATGCAGACTACGAAGTGGTGGACGACGACAAGAAGTAATGCTCCCCACTGAGCAATTCTCCGGGCGTGGCAGAGATTCTGTCACGCCCTGTGGGCTGAGTGCAGCTATTTTCGCCGTAAGGCCACTAGGAAGTGAAAAATATGGCAGATAAACGAGATTATTACGAGGTGCTGGGGGTAGACCGCTCCGCCTCGGCGGATGAGATCAAGCGGGCTTATCGGAAGCTTGCCAAGAAATATCACCCGGACATGAACCCCGGCGATAAAGAGGCGGAAGCCAAATTCAAAGAGGTCAACGAGGCCTATGAAATCCTCTCCGACGATCAGAAGAAGGCCCGGTATGACCAGTTCGGCTTTGCAGGTGTAGATCCCAACTATGGAGCCGGAGCCGGCGGCGGCTTTGGCGCCGGATTCGACGGCGACGTCGATTTGGGCGACATCTTCAACTCCTTCTTCGGCGGCGGCTTTGGCGGCAGCGGCTTCGGCGGCGGCTCTGCCCGGCGCAACGCACCCCAGAAGGGCCAGACCCTGCGGGCATCGGTCCGCCTCACCTTTGAGGAGGCCGCTTTTGGCTGTGACAAGGAGATTAACATCTCCCGGATTGAGAACTGCCCCGACTGCCACGGCTCCGGCTGCGCCGGCGGCTCCCAGCCGGAGACCTGCCCCAACTGCCGGGGCATGGGCACGGTTCAGGTTCAGCAGCGGACCCCCTTCGGCGTCATGTCCACCAGCCAGACCTGCGGCCAATGCGGCGGCACCGGCAAGATTATCAAGAACCCCTGCCCCACCTGCAAGGGCAAGGGCGCGATCCGCCGCAACAAGAAGATCACCGTCAAGATTCCCGCGGGTATCGACGACGGCCAGGCCGTCTCCATCCCCAATCAGGGCCACGCCGGCCGCAACGGCGGCCCCAACGGCGACCTGCTGGTGGCGGTGGAGCTGATTCCCCACGCCTACTTTGAGCGGGACGGCAGCGATGTGCTCTATAAGCACACCATCTCCTTCGCTCAGGCTGCCTTGGGCGCCGAGGTGGAGATTCCCACCATTGACGGCAAAGTGAAGTACAATATTCCCGCCGGTACCCAGCCCGGCTCTACCTTCCGGCTGCGGGGCAAGGGCATTCCCTCTGTCCGCGGCGGCATGCGGGGCGACCAGTACGTCACCGTCAACGTCCAGGTGCCCACCAATCTGAACGCTGCCCAGAAGGAGGCCCTCCGGGCCTTTGACGAGGCCATGAGCGGCCGGGTCAGCGCCGAGGGAGACAAGGAGCCCTTCTTCTTTGGGAAAAAGCGGAAAAAGTAAATCCATCTTTTTCAGGCCAGGCAGTGATGCCTGGCCTTGCTTTTTGCCATTCCAATGCTATACTGTCCCTGTTCTGTTCTCTTCTTCCGCCAATCTTTTTTGCTTCCTGTGAGGTCACTATGAAACCTGCTTCTCCTCCCATTACCCCGGACCTGCGCCTGGGTTCCCTGCTCTCCCTGCCGGAATTTCTGCCCATCCGCAGCCGGCTGCTCCTCGACGATTTTTTCAGCCTCTCCCTCCACGGAGACGTCCCCCTCAGCGCCCTGTCGGGCACTTGGAACATCCCTCTTTTCTGCCTGGGCCTGAATCGGGCGCTGGCCCTGCGCCAGGCGGGTTATCCTCTGCTCTATTCTTCCGGTCCGGAGCCCAGCCAGTTCTTCTTTCACTTTCCCGGGCCCCCTGGAGGAAAGGCGGTCATCATCTGCCCCGGCGGCGGCTACAGCCTGGTCTGGTCCCCCGGTGAGGGGTACCCCGTGGCCGCCCGGCTCAACGAGATGGGCTATCACGCCTTTGTGGTCAACTACCGCACCGGACCAGAGGCAGCTCAGGCTCCCAATCCAATGGAGGATCTGGCCGTCTCTATCCGGTATATCCTGGCTCACGCCGGCGAGTTCCAGGCAGATCTCTCTGACTGCGCTGTCATGGGCTTTTCCGCAGGAGGCCATCTGGCCGCCAGCTTTGGCACGGAAGCTCTGGGCTGGAAGCACTACGGTCTGCCCCGGCCGGGCGCCATGATGCTCTGTTATCCGGTGATCACCATGGGTCCTCTGAGCGAGCCCACCTCCCGCAGCTGTCTGCTGGGGCGGCATCTCTCTGACCCGGAGTTTGCCCATCGGTACAGCATAGAGCGGCAGGTCACCTCCGTCTATCCCCCTACCTACTTGTGGCAATGCGACGCCGACGCGGTGGTTCCCATTCAGAACTCCCGATTGATGGCCGAGGCGCTGACTGCCTGCGGCGTTCCCCACCGCTACGAGACCTATCCCGGCACCGACCACGGCACCGGCCTGTCCGACGGCACCGCCGCCCAGGGCTGGCTGGAGCGGGCCGTATCCTTCTGGCAGGGGCAGCTCAGCCGCTGACCTGCCGCTCTACGCTGCGTGGATTGCGCTTCTCCACCGTGTCTGATACAATGCTCCTGTGAACAGGAGGCGATCACATGGATGCGGAAAAAATCGGCGGGCTGATTTTCGCCCGGCGACGGGAGCTGGGGCTTACCCAGCGGGCGCTGGCCCAGCGCTTGATGGTCTCGGACAAGGCAGTGAGCAAGTGGGAGCGGGGCCAGGGCTGCCCGGACATCTCTCTCTTCCCTCCCCTGGCCCAGGCGCTGGATCTGGACCTGGACGCCCTCCTGTCCGGCGAACGAAAGAAAAATCGCTTTTTGGAGGGCAACATGAAAAAGACAAGCTATTACGTCTGCCCGGTGTGCGGCAATCTGGTGCTCGCCGCCGGCAGCGCTCAGATCTCCTGCTGCGGCCAACGGCTGGAGCCTCTGGTGCCCCAGAAGCCGGACGAGGCCCACCGGCTGCGCGTAGAGCAGGTGGAGGACGAGTGGTTTCTCACTGCGGACCACTCTATGACCAAGGAGCACTATCTGTCCTTCGTAGCTCTGGCCGCCGGGGACCGGCTTACGCTGGTCAAGACCTATCCGGAGTGGGAGCTGCAGGTACGGCTGCCCCGGCGGGGACACGGGCTGCTGCTCTGGTACTGCACCGAGCACGGCCTGTTCCGACAAACCCTTTGAGGGCTTTGACATCTGAGGAAAAAGCAAGTACAATGGGAGACGAAGCAAATTCGTCTCCCATTCTGCATTTTTGAGGTGGTCCCATGCTTGACACCCATCTCCACTCCGACGTCTCCTTTGACGGCCACAGCAGCCGGGCGGAAATGGCCCTGGCCTCTCGAGCCGCCGGCGTCACCGGTCTGTGTTTTACCGATCATTATGATGTGGTCAATGAGAAAAATGAGCTGGTCCCGGTCTATGACTGGGCACCCGCCCGGGCCGCCCAGCAGGCCGCCCGGGCTGCCCTAGGAGCGGACTTTCCCCTGTGCTATGGTCTGGAGCTGGGCAACGCCCCTGCCGATTTTGCCGCCGCTGGGAAAGCGCTGGAAGAGCCGGGTCTGGATTTTGTCCTGGGCTCCATCCACAACGCAAGTCAGGCCCTGGGCTGGCAGGACTATTATTATGTCAACTTCACCAGCCCGGAGCAGTGTTGTCAGTATCTGGACGACTACTTTACCAGCCTGGAGGCTCTGATGAACTGGGGAAATTTCGATTCCCTGGCCCATCTGCCTTATCCCCTGCGGTACATGGCCCAGCGGGACGGCCAGCCGGTGACGCTGGAGCCCTACGAGGATCGGATCCTGGCGCTGCTCCGGGCGCTGATCCGGCGGGATAAGGCGCTGGAGGTCAATTCCAGCAAGTCGGAAATCCTGATGCCGGAATATAGCTGGCTGCTGGAGCGATACCGGGAGCTGGGTGGCCGGCTGGTCACCGTAGGCAGCGACGCCCACCGGGCCTCTGATGCGGCCAGGGGGCTGACGCAGATCTATGCCCTGCTCCGGTCCAAGGGCTTTACCGAGGTCGCATTTTATCAGGGCCGTCAGCCCCGGCTGATGCCCCTTTCATTTTGACACAGGAGGCATTGCCATGAGAGAGATTTCCTTTGACCAGATTGTTCAAACCGTGCGAGACCTGTGCATTCAGGCCAATTGTCAGCTTCCGGAGGACGTGCGCTGCGCCATCCGGGCCGCCCAGGAGACCGAGGTCTCCCCGGTGGGCCAGTCCATCCTGGGAGATCTGGTGGAAAACTACACCTTCGCCGGGGAGCGGAATCTCCCCATCTGCCAAGACACCGGTATGGCTGTGGTCTTTTGCGATCTGGGCCAGGAGGCCCATATTACCGGCGGTCTGCTGACTGACGCCGTCAATCAGGGGGTGTCCCGGGGATATACCGAGGGCTATCTCCGGTGCAGCGTGGTGGCTGACCCCCTCCGCCGGGTAAACACCGGGGACAACACCCCCGCCGTGCTCCATCTCCGGCTGGTGGAGGGCGACAGGCTGACCATCACTGTGGCTCCCAAGGGCTTCGGCAGCGAGAATATGGCCAGTCTCACCATGCTCAAGCCCTCTGTGACCCAGGAGCAGGTGGAGGACAACATTGTGGAGGCGGTCTCCCGGGCGGGCTCCAATCCCTGTCCCCCCATTGTGGTGGGCGTGGGTCTGGGCGGCGACTTTGAGCTCTCCGCTATGCTGGCCAAGCGGGCTCTGCTCCGTCCCCTGGACGAGGACAACCCCGATCCCTACTACGCAGAGATGGAGCACCGCATCCTGGAAAAGATCAACCGGCTGGGCATCGGCCCTCAGGGGCTGGGCGGGCGCACCACCGCTCTCAAGGTCAGTATTCTGGCCCATCCCACCCACATCGCCGGTCTGCCCTGTGCCGTCAACATCAACTGCCACGTCACCCGCCACGCCACTGCCGTTCTGTGACGGCTGACAGCCCCTCCTTTTAGAATTGTTTTTTATAAAATTTACAGTTTGTACTTTTCCTTTTTCCAGAGTGTGCTATAATAGAGGAAGAAGGAAAGCATCCTTCGGACAGTCACCAAGGAAGGAGCTGAATTGCAGTGAAATTCGCATTCATCGACAAGAAGTCCCCTCAGCCGGATAAGGTCCTGGCTTACGCCGAGAAAAAGGTGGGCAAGCTGGATCGGTACTTCCACGACGACGCTGAGGCCACCGTCCGTTTCCAGGAGAAGAAACGGGGCCAGGTCAAAATTGAGGTCACCGTGCGCACCGGCAGCTCCATCTTCCGGGCCGAATCCTATTCGGACTCCATGTTCTCCGCCATTGACGCCGCTGTGGACACTATTGAGGGTCAGATCCGCAAGAACAAGACCCGTCTGGCCAAGCGCCTGAAAAAGGACGCCTTTGCCGAGCTGGCTGCTCCTGTCGGCGAGGAAGCGGAGGACAGCCTGCAGGTGGTCCGGGCCAAGCGGTTCGCCCTGTCCCCCATGGGTGTGGAAGAGGCCATTTTGCAGATGAATCTGCTGGGACATACCTTCTTCGCCTTCCGCAACGAGGACGAGCAGGGCGCCTTCTCCGTGGTTTACGCCCGTGAGGATGGCGGATATGGCCTGATTGTGGATCAGCAGTGAGGAACTGCTCACCCCGGAGGGGGTGGGGTGCTTCTGGATGATTGGTTGATGCAGTCCCCGGGGAGATCTCCCCGGGGACTTTCTGCGTTTCCCGGCAAGGCGGATCAGCATGGATCTCCTGCCCAAAAAACGGGTGTAGATTTCCTACTATTCACAAATTATTGTAGACTTGCCCCGGAAAACCGGGTAGAATGAATTGAAAACTCCGCCGAATCCGGCGGCACGCCCGAGGAGGCCTTGTCTGTGAAGTATCTGAACAATCTCATTGACCGGTTCTGCTACAACCACCCCCGGTTTGGCATTCCCAATCTGGTCTACTATCTCATCGGCGGAAGCTGCATTGTCTATCTGCTGGATCTGCTCACCTACAGCCGGGTGGCGGTGTCCAGCCTGCTGGCCTTTGACCGTGCGCTGATCTTTCAGGGACAGATCTGGCGGCTGGTCACCTTCCTGTTCACCACCTGGGGGCAGAGTCCCATCTCCTTCCTGCTGGCCATGTATTTTCTCTGGTTCGTCGGCACCAATCTGGAGCGGGAATGGGGCACTGCAAAATTCACCTGCTACTACGGCATGGGCGTGCTGCTCACTCTGATTCTGGGTCTGATCACCGGCTCCGCCTCTACCACATACATCGACCTGACTCTCTTCCTCGCCTTCGCCACCCTCTACCCGGACACCCGGTTTCTGCTCTTCTTCTTTATTCCCATCAAGGCGAAATGGCTGGGCTGGATTGACGCGGCGCTGCTGGCCTTCTCCTTTGTCGGCTCGATCATTCGGCTGGATCTGGGCGGCGCTCTCATGATTATCATCTCCATCTTCAACTACCTGCTCTTCTTCTGGCCGGAGCTGATGTATCAGGTGCGCCGGCTGCGGGGCCAGGCCAAATATTCCCGCCAGCCCAATGTGGTCAACTTCAAAAAGGCAGCCCGGGACCTGAAGCGGCAGGAGTACGTGCACAAGTGCACCGTCTGCGGCCGCACCGACGCCGAGTTCCCCGACCTGGAGTTCCGGTACTGCTCCCGCTGCGCCGGCTACCACTGTTACTGCATGGATCATATCAACAATCATGTGCATATCACGGAATAACCGCTGAACTTCAACCTTTCCCGATATATCACGCAGGGCGATCCCGGTCCGGGATCGCCCTGCGCACTTTTACAGCATTTGATTTGCGGCTCTTTCGCCAGACAGCACCGCCCGCACCCGGGCCTCCTCCAACTGGGGGAAGGGCAGCAGCGTCTCCGGTTTTGCCCCGTAATCACCGATTACCTTCTCAAACCAGAGCACATCCCACCACTGGCCGTTTTTGTAGCCGCTGCGGTGAAAGGCGCCGCTGAGTTGGAAGCCCAGACTCCGGTGTAGCGCCTCGCTGGCCGGATTTGGGGCGGTGACGCAGCCGTAAACTGCCCGAACGCCCTGGAGCCGCAGCAGCTCCAGCAGCCGGCTATACAGGGCTTTCCCCAATCCCCGGCCCTGAACGGAGGCGTCCAGATAGATGGACAGCTCCGCCGTCCACTGGTAGGCCAGCCGCTCCCGGAGGGCGTGGGCGTAGGCGTAGCCGGTCACCTGCCCTTCCTCCTCCGCCACCAGATAGGGATAGCGTGCGCTGGTCTCCAGAATACGGCCCCGGAATTCCGCTTCCGTGGGCAGAGCGTACTCAAAGGTAATCTGCGTATTGATGGACTGGGCATAGATAGCCAGCAGAGCCGGGGCGTCCTCCGGCCCGGCCAAACGGATTTTCATCGCTTCTCCTCTTCTCTCACAGCGACGGCCCGGAGACGCCTGTCTCCGGGCCGCATTCCATGTAAACTTATCCCAGAATCATCCGGTCGTTGGCAAACGCCTCGCCGGAGGCCTCGGAGAACTTCTCCAGCAGGTTCTCCACCGTCAGCTTCCGCTTCTCCTCACCGGAGATGTCCAGAATGATCTGACCGTCCTTCATCATGATCAGCCGGTTTCCGTGGGCGATGGCGTCCCGCATATTGTGGGTGATCATCAGGGTGGTGAGCTGATCCTTTTCCACAATCTTGTCGGTGAGCTCCAGCACCTTGGCCGCCGTCTTGGGGTCCAGGGCTGCGGTGTGCTCGTCCAGCAGCAGCAGCTTGGGCTGCTTCAGGGTGGCCATCAGCAGGGTCACTGCCTGGCGCTGACCGCCGGAGAGCAGGCCCACCTTGGTGGTCAGACGGCCCTCCAGGCCCAGATCCAGACTGGCCAGCAGCTCCCGGTACTGCTCCCGCTCCTCCTTAGTGACGCCCCATTTCAGGCCACGGCCCTGTCCCCGGCGGGCAGCCAGGGCCAGATTCTCCTCGATGCCCATGGTGGCGGCGGTGCCGGTCATGGGATCCTGGAACACCCGGCCCAGATAGGCGGCCCGCTTGTGCTCCGGCAGGCGGGTGACATTCTCCCCGTCGATGATGATATTGCCGCTGTCCACGTTCCAAACGCCGGCGATGGCGTTGAGCATGGTGGACTTTCCTGCGCCGTTTCCGCCGATGACGGTACAGAAGTCGCCGGGCTTCAGGTGCAGGTTGAGTCCGCTAAGTGCCACCTTTTCATTGATGGTACCGGGATTGAAGATCTTGACGACGTTATTGACTTCCAGCATGGCTCAGTCCTCCTTCTTCCGGCTCAGCACCCGGGCGGCATACTTGGCGCCATAGCTCTTGGAGAAATACTTGCCCTTGAGATAGGGAGTCGCCAGGAAGATGGCCACCACAATGGCAGTCAGCAGCTTCATGTCGTCCGCCGGGAACTTCAGCCAGAGGACAAAGACATAGACCAGATAATAGATCACACCGCCCAGCACCACAAAGAGCAGCCGCAGCATAAAGTTCAGATGCTTGCCCAGAATCGCCTCGCCCAGTACCTCGCCGATGATGACGGCGGCCAGACCGATGACAATGGCGCCCCGGCCCATATTCACGTCGGCAAAGCCCTGATACTGGGAAAGAATGCCGCCGGAAAGAGCCACCAGGCCGTTGGACAGAGCCAGCGCGATCACCTTCATCACATTGGTGTTGATGCCCTGGGCCCGGGACATGTTGGGGTTGGTGCCGGTGGCCCGGATGGCAGAGCCCTGCTCGGTGCCCATGTACCAGTAGAGAGCGCCGATCAGCGCGGCGCAGCAGATGGCCACCAGCAGAATCGTCCGGGGCAGCAGCTTGGAGTTGGAGGTGAAGTGAAGGGTCACATTGTTGACGTTAATCGCCTGATTCGCCTTTCCCATGATATTCAAATTGATGGAATACAGGGAGATCTGGGTTAGAATACCTGCCAGAATGGGTGGGATGCCCAGGCTGGTGTTGAGAAAGCCGGTGACAATGCCCGCCAGCACGCCGGCGGCAAAGGAGATCACCAGCGTCAGCTCCGGATTCCATCCGTTCATGATCAACATAATGCAGACAGCGCCTCCGGTGGCAAAGGAGCCGTCCACACTCAGATCGGCAAAGTCCAGCAGCCGGAAGGTGATGTACACGCCCAGCGCCATAATGCCCCAGATCAGGCCCTGGGCAATGCCGCCGGGACAGGCCCGCAGCAGTGCCGCAGGGTTCAGCGATGCGAAGTATTCTAACATAGTAAACAATCCTCCCCTGATTTCAGGAAATACTTATCCAATTTAAAGTATAACAGAAAATCCCAGCTGGGAAAAGTCCTCAGCCGGGATTTTTTCTGTTTTTGGCCTTCGCCGTCAGAAATTATTCGGCAGCAGCAATAGCCTCGAAGCCGTCCGGCATGGTGAAGCCGATGGCGTCAGCATAGTCGGCATTGTACTTCTTCACAGGGTTGGCGGAATAGCCGATGGGCATAGCGGACACATCAGCGCCGTTGACCAGGATCTCATAGGCCTGCTCACCGCACATATAGCCGATGTCATAATAGCTGATGGACACGGTAGCCAGACCGCCGTTGCCGCACATATTCTCCTCGCCGCAGATCACGGGGATGCCGGCGGGAGAGCAGACGTTGGAGACGATGGTCATGTTGGAAGCGGCGGTGTTGTCGGTGGGGATGTACAGAGCGTCGCAGTTCTCAATGGCAGCGGTGACAACAGACTGGATGTCGTTGGAGTCAGCGAAGGTGTAGGTGGTGCAGGTGGCGCCCATGGCCTCCATGCACTCGGTAAACTGCTCTGCCTGGAGGACGGAGTTGGCCTCAGCGGAGCAATACAGGATGGAGACGTTGGCGGCGTCGGGAACCAGCTCCTTGACCAGATCGGCGTACAGCTGAGCGGACACGCCGTCGGAGGTGCCGGAGACATTGATGCCGGTACCCACGGTGGCGTCCATCTCAGGATCGTTCAGAGCGGTGGCATAGTCGGTGACGGAGGTGCCCAGGATGGGAATCTCGGTGGTGGCAGAGATGGCGGCCTGCAGGGCGGGGGTGGCGTTGGCCATAATCAGGTCATACTCATTGGAGACAAAGCCGGTGACAATGGTGGAGCAGGTGGCGGAGTCGCCCTGGGCGTTCTGCAGGTCAAAGGTGACCGCGTCGCCCAGCTTCTCGGTCAGGGCGTCCTCAAAGCCCTGGGTGGCGGCGTCCAGCGCGTCGTGCTGCATCAGCTGGCAGATGCCGATGGTATAGGTCTGGCCGTCGGCGGCGGGCTCTTCAGCAGGCTCCTCAGCGGGCTCCTCGGCAGCAGGTTCCTCAGCGGCGGGCTCTTCGGCAGCAGGCTCCTCGGCGGCGGGCTCCTCAGCGGCAGGCTCGCTGGAGCCGCAGGCGGCCAGGGCCAGACACATGACCAGAGCCAGCAGCAGGGCCAGCAGCTTCTTCAGGTTGTTCATGTTCATTTCCTCCTCGTTTCTATGGTGATCCGGCGAAAGGCCTTTGCCTTCCCGCTTTCTCCATAACAGCACACAAAAGCAGACTGCTTTAGCGCTTTTCTGCTTTTATGTGCTAAATTATACTATGGAAATCGGGTTTGTCAAGGCCCTCCTCACCTCTCCTCCTCCCTTTTCCGCAAAAAAGTTTTGCAGATTTTTTCAGGATACCCGTTGACAGCCCCAAGGGCGGCGGCTATAATAAGGGCAATTCATAGGAAAACCGCTGACGAAGAGGAGTACATCTCAGAGTTGAGCCCAAAGCGAGCCACGGGTGGTGTGAGCGTGGTGACGAGGCCGGGATGGAATGGACTTCGGAGGGTGACCCGAACAGGAGCAATCCCAAGTAGGCGTCAACGGGAGCCTGACCCGTTATCAGCCAGGGGCACATAAGGATGTGTGCTGAAAGTGGATACATACCGTATCAAGTTGGGTGGTACCGCAGGAGATAAGCTCTTGTCCCATAGTGGGACAGGGGTTTTATTTTTTGCCCGGACTTCCTATGAGGCTTCCATTCCGTCAAAGCAAACACAAACAAACGCAACAATGAGGAGGAACGAATCATGAAAACACTGAACAAACTGATGGCCCTGGTACTGGCCCTGGCCATGGCGCTGGCCCTTACCGCCTGCGGAGGCAGCTCAACCTCCAACGAGACCCCTGCCGCGGAAGAGTCCGCCGCTGAGGAACCCGCTGCTGAGGCCCCTGCCGAAGAAGAAGCGCCCGCCGAAGCTCCGGCCGAAGAGGCGCCCGCCGGGGAACCCACTGACGTTGCTGGCTACAAGATCGCCATCGTCCAGCAGCTGGACCACGCCTCTCTGGACGAGATCCGGCTGGCCATTGAGGCCCGTCTGGACGCTATCGCCCAGGAGCAGGGCATTGAGATTACCTACGAGGAGTTCCGGGGCCAGAACGACCCCACCATCCTGGCTCAGATCGGCTCCCAGGTAGTAGACGGCGGCTTTGACGCCGTGATTCCCATCGCCACCCTGGCCGCTCAGACCATGGTCACCGCCGTGGAGGAGAACCCCATCCCTGTGGTCTACGCCGCCATCTCTGACCCCGAGACCGCCGGCCTCACCGGTCTCGACTTTGTGACCGGCACCTCTGACGCGCTGAACACCTCCTTTATTCTGGACATGATGCTGGCCCAGAACCCCGACCTCTCCTCCGTGGGTCTGCTCTACTCCAAGAGCGAGGCCAACAGCGCCGCCGCCATCGCCGAGATGAAGGAGCTGCTGGACGACAAGGGCATCTCCTATGTGGAAAAGACCGGCAACACCACTGACGAGGTCCAGCAGGCCGTCTCCGCCCTGGTTGGCCAGGTGGACGCCATCTTCACCCCCACTGACAACGTGGTCATGGCCGCGGAGCTGTCCATCTACGAGACCCTGATTGAGGCGGGCATCCCCCATTACACCGGCGCTGACTCCTTCGTCCGCAACGGCGCCTTCGCCACCTGCGGCGTCAACTACACCGACCTGGGCGCCTACACCGCCGACATGGCCATTCAGTGCCTCGAGAGCGGTGATGTTCCCGAGTACCATGTGATGGAGGGCGGCATTATCACCGTCAACACTGAGACCGCCGCCGCGCTGAATCTCGACTACTCCGCCTTCAATGATCTGGGTGCTACCTTAAATGAGGTTGTCACCACTGAGGAGTAAGTTCCACGTTTTCCCTTGCCCAGGGCGGCTCTGCCGCCCTGGGCAACTGCCGCTTTTTCCTCCTTTATGGGTTCCACAGCTGCTCCTCTATACTCTGGTTTCCGCACCACGCTGCGGGGGGCCGCATGGTATCGGACATTATCCGTAAACCGGCGGGCGCACAATGTGCGCCCCTACCCTCCAATCATGATTTCACGCTATCCTCTTTGAGAAAGGGAGAACCTGACCTATGCTATCACTTTCCGTTGTGCAAAACGCGCTGGAGGTGGGCTTTATCTACGCCCTGGTGGCGCTGGCCCTTTTCCTCAGCTACAGCATCCTGAATATCGCCGATATGACCACCGACGGCGGCTTCACGCTCGGCTGCGCCGTCTCCGCCACCGTCTGCCTCATGGGCCATCCGGTGCTGGCCCTGTTTGCCGCCATGATCGCCGGCTCCCTGGCGGGCTTTATCACCGCCTTCCTCCAGACCCGGCTGGGCGTCCCCTCCATTCTGGCAGGCATCGTCACCAACACCGGACTGTATACTGTCAACCTGGCGGTGATGGGCTTTTCCAGCAACCTCTCTCTGTTTAACAGTGGCACCATCTTTACCCTGGCCAAGGACGTCCTGTCTCCGGTGGTGGGCGGCTGGTACAAGCTGGTGGTAGCCGCCCTCATCACCCTGGTGATCTGCGCTTTGATCGTTCTCTTTTTGGGCACCCGGCTGGGCATCTCCATCCGGGCCACCGGCGACAACCCGGACATGGTCCGGGCCTCCTCCATCAACACCGCCACTATGATTACCATCGGCCTGTGCCTGTCCAACGCCATGACCTCCCTCTCCGGCGCTGTCCTAGCCCAGTATAACAAGTCCTCGGACATCAATCTGGGCACCGGCATGGTGGTCATCGGCCTGGCCTCCCTCATCATCGGCGAGACGCTGGTGGGCAAGGGCGGCATGTTCCGCTGCGTCCTGGCGGTGCTGACCGGCAGCATTCTCTACCGGTTCATCATCGCCCTGGCCCTCAAGCTGAACGTCCCCGCCGAATGCCTCAAGCTGGTCTCCGCCATCATCGTAGGCTTTGCCATCGCCCTGCCCAGCCTGAAAAACTGGGCCGCATTCCAGAAACGGAAATGGGCCGCCCTCCACGGAAAGGAGGCGCAGTGACATGCTGGAACTGACCAATCTCTCCAAAACCTTTAATCCCGGCACCCCCAATCAGAAAACCGCCCTCTCCCATCTGAATTTCCGGCTGGAGGACGGGGACTTCGTCACCATTGTAGGCTCTAACGGCGCCGGTAAGTCCACCATGTTCAACGCCATCGCCGGCACCTTCTATGTGGACGAGGGCTCCATCCGGCTGGACGGGAAGGATATCACCTATCTCCCGGAGTATAAGCGTTCCCGGGTCATCGGCCGGCTGTTTCAGGATCCCCTCAAGGGCACGGCGCCCCACATGTCCATCGAGGAAAACCTGTCTCTGGCCTACCTCCGGGCGGGCAAACAGGGCTTTGCCGCCTTCAGCCGGGTGTCCAGGGCGGAAAAGCAGATGTTCCGGGATCATCTGGCTCTGCTGGGCATGCACCTGGAGGACCGGATGAAGCATCCGGTGGGCCTGCTCTCCGGCGGACAGCGTCAGGCGCTGACCCTGCTCATGGCCACCATTGTCACCCCCCAGCTACTGCTGCTGGATGAGCACACCGCCGCTCTGGATCCCGCCACCGCTGAAAAGGTGCTGGAGCTGACCCGCTCCATCGTGGCAGAACGGCACATCTCCTGCATGATGGTCACCCATAATATGAATCAGGCCATCACCATGGGTAACCGCACCCTGATGATGAGCGACGGCTCCATCGTTCTGGACCTCAAGGGCAAAGAGCGGGAGGGCCTGACGGTGGAGCAGATGCTCCAGATGTTCCGGGACAAGGCCAACAAGGCGCTGGACAACGACCGGATACTTCTCTCTTCGCTGGAAAACTGAGCGAAAACAGATTTGGGCCGCTGCTGACGCAGCGGCCCATTTTTGTCTGTACTTTTTATCTGTATAATCCAGCAAGGCCCGTAGGGGCGCACATCGTGCGCCCGTCTGTTTATCATCAGCACTGGGAATCCAGCGGCGGATAAGGGGTCATCACCCCAGTACGGCCCAGAAGATAGTCCACACTGACACCGTAAAAATCTGCCAGGCGCATCAGCACATCCACAGGATAGTTGAGCACCCCAATTTCATACTGACAATAGGTATTCTGACTGATGTGCAGATAATCCGCGATCTGTTGTTGGGTATAGCCCCGGTCAATCCGGAGATTGCGGATCGTCTCAAAACGCATTTTTTCATATCGCATTGTCCTCACCCGCAATGGAACATACAATATCTGAAATTAAGATATTGTATTTTATCTGATTTTCAGATATTCTATTCCAGAGGGAGGTGAGTCTATGCCTGAATACAAGCGGCTTTACGCCCAGCTTTTGGGAGCAGCTGATGATGCTCTGTGCGCTTTGGAGCAGCAGAACTATGGAAAAGCAAAAGATCTGCTGCTTCATGCATTGCAAAATGCAGAAGAGCAGATCTTATCGTCAGAAGAATAATATACCGAAATTGCATCGCCGGCGGAGTGGCCTCCGCCGGCGGCAAGGTTTTGCTTCGCAAAACGCTTGGTAAAGTCAAGACGGGCACAAACCCTTTACTTAACCTCCAGCACGGCGCCCTTATCGGCAGACGTCACCATGCTGGCATAACGTGCTAAGTACCCCGTCTTGACTTTGGGCTCCGGGCAGACCCAGTTTGCCTTGCGCTGGGCCAGTACATCGTCAGAAACTTCCAGGGTGATGGTGTGGGCGGGGATGTCGATGGAGATGGTGTCGCCCTCCTCCACCAGTCCGATCAGGCCGCCTGCGGCCGCCTCCGGGGAGACATGGCCGATGGAAGCGCCCCGGGTGGCGCCGGAGAACCGGCCATCGGTGATCAGTGCCACACTCTCGCCCAGGCCCATGCCGCAGATGGCGGAGGTGGGGTTGAGCATCTCCCGCATGCCGGGACCGCCCTTGGGGCCCTCATACCGGATGACCACCACATCGCCGGGCTTGATGCCGCCGGCGTAGATGACAGCGATGGCCTCCTCCTCGGAGTCAAACACCCGGGCGGGGCCGCTGTGGCGCATCATCTCCGGAGCCACGGCAGACTGCTTGACCACGCAGCCGTCTGGCGCCAGGTTGCCGAAGAGGACGGCGATGCCGCCGGTGGCCAGGTAGGGGCGATCCAGGGGGCGGATGACCTCCGGATCCCGGTTGAAGGACTGGGCGATGTTCTCATCCATGGTCTTGCCGGTGCAGGTGATCCGGTCGGTATGCAGCAGACCGGCGTCCGCCAGCTCCTTCATGACGGCGTAGACGCCGCCTGCCCGGTCCAGATCCTCCATAAAGGTGTCTCCGGCAGGGGCCAGGTGGCACAGGTTGGGAGTTCTGGCGGAGAACTCGTTGGTCTGGTGCAGGTCAATAGTGATGCCGCACTCGTGGGCGATGGCGGGCAGGTGCAGCATGGTGTTGGTGGAGCAGCCCAGGGCCATATCCACAATTTCAGCGTCGTGGAAGGCCTCGGCGGTCATGATGTCCCGGGGGCAGATGTTGCGCTCCACCAGCTCCATGATCTTCATGCCGGCCTCCTTGGCCAGCCGGATCCGGGCGGAGTAGGGGGCGGGGATGGTGCCGTTGCCCTTCAGGCCCATGCCAATGGCCTCGGTGAGGCAGTTCATGGAGTTGGCGGTGTACATGCCGGAGCAGGAGCCGCAGGAGGGGCAGGCGGACTCCTCATAGTCCCGGACGCCCTCCTCGTCCAGGGTGCCAGCGTGGTAGGCGCCCACCGCCTCAAACATATGGCTCAGGCAGGTGCGGCGGCCGTCCTTCAGGTGACCGGCCAGCATGGGGCCGCCGGAGACAAAGATAGTGGGGACGTTCACCCGGGCGGCGGCCATGAGCAGGCCGGGGACATTCTTGTCACAGTTGGGGATCATGACCAGGCCGTCAAACTGATGGGCGATGGCCATGGCCTCGGTGGAGTCGGCGATCAGGTCACGGGTGACCAGGGAATACTTCATGCCGATGTGGCCCATGGCAATGCCGTCGCAGACGGCAATGGCAGGAAATTCGATGGGGGTGCCGCCGGCGGCCCGGACGCCGGCCTTGACCGCCTCGGCGATCTTGTCCAGGTTCATGTGGCCGGGGACGATCTCGTTGTGGGAGCTGACCACGCCGATGAGGGGGCGCTTCATCTCCTCGTCGGTGAGGCCCAGGGCATAGAACAAAGAGCGGTTAGGGGCGCGCTCCACGCCCTTGGTGACATTATCGGAACGCATGGAAGTAATCCTCCTTGTAACGAAAAATGAGTGGAACAGCTGGAAACGATGTGGGACAATGCGCCGGTACCGGCGGGCCGTTCATGAACGGCCCCTACAGGCGGAAATCAGGCAAGGGATGTAGGGGCGATTCATGAATCGCCCGCCGTAAAAGCAAACGCCGTCAGGCGCCGGAAAAGCAAAAAGAGGACGGGCGAAATGCCCGCCCTCTTTTGCGAAAATCGCGAAACTCAGTTGGAAGCGGAGTCCAAGCCCTTGTCGCCCTCGGCGGAGTCCTTCCAGAGCATGTTGTCCCGCAGCTCCTTGCCCACGATCTCCATGGGATGCTTGGCCAGCTTGGCCCGCTTGGAGTTGAAGAAGCAGCGGCCGTTCTTGTTCTCGGCGATCCACTTGCCGG
>JBJDXT010000119.1:0-5306 GCA_051866795.1 Candidatus Onthomonas sp.
AGACGGAGTTCTGCCAGACTTGTAAACGAATTTGCGCATAATACTTGACGGTACCCAAAGGTTTGTTGTTCCGGTCTCGGGGGATTGTGATATCTTGTTTGCCGTTCTATGCCTGTCAGGCATAGAATGGTATCTGGTATAGGCATTTGATATTGCTGAACAGGTGCAATATAATAAAATCAAAGTCAGACGAAGCAGTGAAACGGAGAAACGGATGCTTCTTTTGTCTAAGACGGAATGATCAATACGGGATTTCCGTCAGGAGGCAGGGAAATGAGCGGACATATTTCAGCGTTGAGCAGCACAGTGGAACGGAAGCGGGTGGTTTATCAGAACCGCTACGGCCTGAGCGTGGTTGGGGGAGCTCTACTATGGCAAAGAATTGGATCTGAGCAGAAAGCACCCTGCATTGGTTGTGGGCGCCCCCTACGGAGGTGTCAAAGAGCAGGGGCCCTGTGTTTACGGAGATGAGCTGGCCCGGAGGGGCTTTGTCGTGCAGACCTTTGACCAGTCTTTCATGGGGGAATCCGGCGGATTTCCCAGGCATGTGTCCTCTCTGGATATTTTTGTGGAAAATTTCAGCGCGGCGGTGGACTTTTTGGGTCTGCAGCGCTTCGTGGACCGGGAGAAGCTGGGTGTCATCGGCATCTGCGGCTCCGGCGGATTTGCTCTCTCTGCGGCCCAGTGCGATACCAGAATCAAGGCGGTCGCCACCATGAGCATGTACGACATGAGCGCCGCCGTGCGGGCGGGCCTGGACAGGGCCGGTGTTCAGGCAGCCAAGGAGGGGCTTTCCAGGAAGCGGTGGATTAATGCGGAAAACGGCTGTACGGAATACCTGCCCGCGTTTCCAGAGCAGCCTCTGGACCAGGTGTCAGAGGGTATCCCGGAGCCGGCCGCTGAGTGGATGCGGTTTTAAGCGGTCAAACGGGGCCACCATCCCAATGCCAGAGGCGGCTTTACCACTACCAGCGATCTGGCCATGATGAATTTCCGCCTGCTGGACTATATCGATGAAATTTCTCCCCGCCCCATCCTGTTTGTGGTGGGAGACCGGGCACATTCCCGCTTTTTCAGCGAGAACGCCTATGCCGCTGCGGCCGAGCCGAAAGAGTTGCTGGTAGTGGAGGACGCAGAGCACATTGACCTGTATGACCGCCGGGATCGGATCCCCTTTGACAAGCTGGCGGAATTCTTTCACACCAATCTGGAGTGAGCAGAGGTGCTGCGGAAATGAAAAAACTGCGCTCCCTGATGCTTGCGGCGGCAATTCTGCTCTCCCTGGCCGGCTGCGGCGCAGACAGGAACGACGGGCAGCCGGAGCATATGGACTCCGCACCGGAGGCGGAGACGGCAGACACTGCGGATGCCGGGTCTGATTTGACGGAGGATACGGCGCTCCAGCCTCCGGCGGAGGATCCCGCACCGGATACGCCTGAATCTGATCTTGAGGAGCAGACAAGCATGAAAATGAATGTACAGGTCGGTGGGGCCGTCTTTACGGCCGCTTTGGAAGAAAATGAGGCGGTGTCCTCCCTGGTGGAGCTGCTGGAAGACGGACCGTTGGTTCTTCAGCTGAGCGATTATTCCGGCTTTGAAAAGGTTGGCCCCCTGGGTACCAGCCTTCCAACCAGCAATGAGCAGACAACCACCCATGCGGGTGACATCGTCCTCTATAACGGAAACCAGATTGTCCTCTTCTACGGCTCCAATTCCTGGAGCTACACCAGATTGGGACAAATTGAGGACCTGACCGGATGGGAGCAGGCCCTTGGCACCGGCGACGTGACCGTCACCTTCTCGCTGGAGTGAACAGAAAAAAGGAGGGAGCTGCCAGATGGAACTGAATGACTTCCTGGATTATGTAAACAGCGGAAAAAGGGTGACCGCCAATTCGGAAGTCCACCGCTGTATGCACACGCTGTCTCAGCAGGCGATGCGCCTGAATGCAGAGCTGAACGGGGGCTATCACACCCCGGAGGAGATCAGGGCGCTATTCTCCCAGCTGACCGGCAAGCCCGTAGACGAGAGCTTTGGGCTCTTTCCACCGTTCACCACAGACTGCGGGAAGAATATCACTGTGGGCAAAAACGTCTTTATCAACAGCGGCTGCCGGTTCCAGGATCAGGGCGGAATCACCATTGATGACGGGGCGCTGATCGGCCACAACGTGGTGCTCGCAACCCTGAATCACTGTCTGGACCCCCTGCACCGGGAGGATCTCTGCCCCGCGCCCATCCACATCGGGAAAAAGGTGTGGATCGGCGCCAACGCAACCGTGCTTCCCGGCGTCTCCATCGGAGACGGCGCAGTGATCGCGGCAGGCGCCGTGGTGACCCGAGATGTGCCGGAAAACACAGTTGTGGCCGGCGTTCCTGCAAAGCCCACCAGGCCGGTGTTTCCCGCAGAAAGTCTTTAGCAGAGATACTGCGGAGAAGTGCTGTTCCCGGTGCGCAGCACAGACTGTTTTGACGAGACAACAAGGAGGAGATTTTTATGCTGGGCAATTTCAGCTATTCCAACCCCACCAGACTCCACTTCGGGCCGGATGCCCTTCAGCGCCTGAACGAGGAGCTGCCCAAGTACGGCCCCAGGGTGCTGCTGGCCTATGGCGGCGGCTCCATCAAGCGAAACGGCATCTATGACCAGGTGATGGCGCTGCTTCGGGCCAACGGAAAGACGGTCATTGAGGACAGGGGCGTCATGCCCAACCCTACGGTAGAGAAGCTGAACGAGGGCTGCGCCCTGGCGCGGGAGCACGGTGCCGATCTGATTCTCGCCGTGGGCGGCGGCTCTGTCTGCGACTACGCCAAGGCAGTGTCTATCTCCGCTTACTGCGGGGAGGATCCCTGGGAGAAGTATTATCTGCGCTTTGAGGATGTGGCCGCCGACACCCGGATTATCCCGGTGGGCTGCGTGCTCACCATGGTGGGCACCGGCTCGGAGATGAACGGCGGCGCCGTCATCACCAACCATGAGCAGAAGCTGAAGATCGGCCATGTGTTTGACGACCGGGTGTTCCCCAAATTCGCCATCCTCAACCCCCTGTTTACCTACACCCTGCCCCGGTATCAGATGGTTTCCGGCATCTATGACATTATGAACCACATCACCGAGCAGTACTTCTCCGGTGAGGATGACAACACCTCCGACTACATCATGGAGGGACTGCTGCGCTCTCTGATTCACGCCTCCCGGATTGCCCTGAAGAATCCGGAGGACTACGAGGCCCGCAGCAATATCATGTGGACCGCCACCTGGGCGCTGAACACCCTGGTGGCCCAGGGCAAGAGCACCGACTGGATGGTGCATATGCTGGGCCAGTCGGTGGGCGCCTATACCGACGCCACCCACGGCATGACCCTCTCTGCCGTCTCCATGGCCTATTACCGCTTTCTCTGCCCCTATGGTCTGGCAAAATTCAAGCGGTTTGCCCTCAACGTCTGGGACGTGGATCCCCGGGACAAGTCAGATAAGCAGATCGCGGCGGAGGGCCTGGACCGGATGGAGGCATACATGAAGGAGCTGGGCCTTGTGATGGATCTCCGGACGCTGGGCGTGACCGAAGATATGCTGGAGGGCATCGCGGAGGGCACCATTCTCATGAACGGCGGCTATAAGATTCTGACCCGGGACGAGATCCTTCAGATCCTCCGGGAGAGCATGTGAAAGGGGAGCACACAGAGATGAAACGGGTATTGATTCTTTCCACCAGCCTGCGCGCCGGGAGCAACTCGGATTTCCTGGCCAAAGAGGTGCAGCGGGGCGCTCAGGAGGCGGGCCATCAGGTGACCTGCATCAGCCTCGCCGGCAAAAACATCCAGTTCTGCAAAGGCTGCCTCGCCTGTCAGCAGACCCAGCGCTGTGTCATTCAGGACGACGTGGCTGATATTGCCCGGCAGGTGAAGGAGGCGGACGTTCTGGTCTTTGCCACCCCTATCTACTACTACGAGATGAGCGGTCAGATGAAAACCCTGCTGGACCGGCTCAACCCCCTCTATCCCTCCGATTACCGGTTCCGGGAGATCTATCTGCTGGCCACGGCGGCGGAGACCGGGGAGCACGTGGCCCGGCGGGCGGTCAGCGGCCTTGAGGGCTGGATTGACTGCTTTGAGCAGGCCCGGCTGGCAGGTGTGCTCTTTGCCGGCGGCCTCACCGGCCCCGGAGAGGCGGAGAGAGCGGAGCAGTTCCGGCAGGAGAGCTATCTCCTGGGCCGGAACATCTGAACCGGCGCAGGCGTCGGTTCCGGGAGCAGGCATGGGCGGCAGGTTGACGGGGCAGAAAGGCCCTCGTATAATAGAAGAAAACTGGAATTACGGAGGGAAAGGAATGGAACTTCGCACATTGCGGTATTTTCTCGCGGTCGCCCAGGAGGGGAGCATCTCCGCTGCCGCCAATTACCTCTATCTGACCCAGCCCAACCTGTCCCGTCAGATGAGCGAGCTGGAGGCGGAGCTGGGCAAGACCCTCTTTGTCCGGGGCAAGCGGAAGATCACCCTGACAGAGGAGGGGAAGCTGCTGCGCCAACGGGCCATGGAAATTCTGGAGCTGGTGCGTAAGACGGAGGACGAGCTGGCCAGCGCGGAGGAGTCGGTGAACGGGGATGTGTACATCGGCGCGGGAGAGACCAACGCCTTCCATGTGCTGGCAGAGGCGGCTCGTCGGCTCCGGCTGCGTTATCCGGAAATCCGGTTTCATCTGCACAGCGGCAACGCAGAGGATGTGGCCCAGCGTCTGGACAGCGGACTGCTGGACTTCGAACTGCTGATTCAGCCGGTGGAGACGGAGCGTTATGACTTTCTCAGCCTGCCCGAGCGGGACACCTGGGGGGTACTGATGCGAAAGGACAGCCCGCTGGCGGACCGGGAGGTCATCTGCCCCCAGGATCTGCGGGGACAGCCCCTCATCATGTCCCGCCAGACCATGGGCACAAGCTATTTTCCCCGCTGGATGGGGGAGATGCCGGAGCAGCTCCGGATTGCCGCCACCTACAATCTGATCTATAACGCCTCGGTCATGGTGGAGGAGGGGCTGGGCTACGCCCTGTGTCTGGACAAGCTGGTGGATACCGGTACGGACAGCGCGCTCTGCTTCCGGCCGCTGAGCCCCCGTCTGGAGGCGGGGATGGATGTGGTCTGGAAAAAGCGGCAGGTATTCTCCAGGGCAGCGGAGCTTTTCCTGAAGGAGCTCCGGCAGACGGTGGAGTGCCGAACTCCGGTAAAAACAGAATAAACGCAAGCGGGAGCTGTGTGATGTGCCCCCTGTCAAGTAGACAGTGAAAAAACAAAAAGAATATTTTTCTTGGA
>JBJDXT010000120.1:0-5272 GCA_051866795.1 Candidatus Onthomonas sp.
TGTTCTTCAGCTCCACACCCAGGGGGCCGTAGTCCCAGGTGTTGGCCAGGCCGCCATAGATCTCGCTGCCGGGGAAGATAAAGCCCCGGCCCTTGCACAGGGCGACCACTTTTTCCATGGTCTTTGCTTCGTTTTTCATCTCATATGCTCCTCTCAAACTTGGGGCCGGACAAACAAAAACGCCCCGAGCCGTCTGGCTCAGGGCGAACAGCTGCTGTCCGTGGTACCACCTGAATTCAGGATATCCTGCACTCTGCCGGCGAAGAAACCTTCACCGCTTTCCCGGTAACGGGGGAACTCCGGCGGCGCCTACTGGGAACCCTGTTCCGTTGGGGCCGCGGCTCAAAGGCGCCTTCCAGCTCTCTTCCGCGAGGATTTTCACCGGCCATCCTCTCTCTGACGCGGGGCGGGAGCTGTACTGTCCCTTCTCACTGCCTGTCACATTAACAGGTATTGTACCATCGGGCTTTGGAAATGGCAAGGGGGAAACGGGAGATTTTTTCCGCTTCTCCGCCCCTTTTTCTTTTTTTCCTCCCCATGTATGAGCCTTTTCCAATCTGCCCAAACTAAAACCATTCTAGCGCAAAGGAATGGTTTCCCATGAAAGCGATCCTTCTGGCCGGCGGGGAGGGCACCCGCCTGCGGCCCCTGACCGCCAAGCTGCCCAAGCCCATGGTTCCCCTCTTCGGTCGGCCGGTGCTGGAGCATCTGCTCCTGCTGCTGCGCCGCCACGGCATCACCCAGGCCGCCGTCACCCTGGGCTATCTTCCCCAGGCGGTCACCGACTACTTCGGGGACGGCAGCGCCTGGGGGATGTCGCTGACCTATTTTACCGAGGAGACCCCTCTGGGCACGGCGGGGGCGGTACGGGCCTGCCGGGACTTTCTGGCGGGAGAGGACTGCATCGTCCTCTCCGGGGACTGCGTGTGCGATTTTGACCTCACCGCCTGCATCCGGCTCCACCAGCGCCGCCGGGCGGAGGCCACCCTGCTGCTGCACCGGATGAAGGATCCCCTGGAATACGGCCTGGTGCTCACCGACGACGAGGGCCGGGTGACCCGTTTCGTGGAAAAGCCGGGCTGGAGTCAGGTGTTTACCGACCAGGTGAACACCGGCATCTACCTGCTGCAAAACAGCGTCCTGGACGAGATCCCCGCCGGGGAGGCCTGGGACTTCAGCAAGGATCTCTTTCCTCGCATGCTCCGGGAGGGCCGCGCCCTCTACGGCGACCTGCCCCGGGGCTACTGGCGAGATATGGGGGACAGCCGGGCCTATCTCCGCACCCTGGCCGACGCCCTGGAGGGCCGGGTGGAGCTGGAGCTCACCCACCCCCAGCTCCGGGACAAGCTCTGGTCCGCCTCCATCCTGCCGGAGGACGCCCTCATCCTGCCCCCCTGCTGGATCGGCAACGATGTGACCTTTGGCAAGGAGTGCCTCATCGGCCCCTACGCCGTTCTGGAGGACGGCACCCGGGTGGGGGATGGAGCTGTGCTCCAGCGCTCCGCCCTGCTGGGCTGTGAGGTGGGGGCGCGCAGCACCCTTTACGGCGCCATTCTCTGCCCCGGCTCTTCTGCCGGGCCGGAGTCCCTGCTCAACGAGCACACCGTCCTGGGAGACGGGGCCCGTCTGGGCCGGGGAGCGATTTTGCAGGAGTATGTCAGCGTATGGCCGAGGCTCTCCGTCCCCGCCGGAGCCCGGGTCAACGCCTCGCTGACGGCGGAGGGAGATCTGGGCCTGCTCCGCTTTGACGGGGACGGGGTGATTCGGGGTGTGCTGGGCCGGGATCTCACTCCCTCCCTGCTGCTGCGGCTGGGGGGCCTGCTGGCCCAGGAGGGCAAGTGCGGTCTGGGCTGGGGCGGCGGTCCGGCAGCCCAGTCCCTGGCTCTGGCTGCCGCGGGCGGGATCACCGCCGCCGGGGGAGACGTGCTGTTTCAGGACGGCTCCACGCCCGCCGCAGCCGCCTGGTGCGCCGGAGCCTACGAGCTGCCCGTCTCCCTCTACCTGTGGCAGCAGGGGGAGGCCCTGAGCCTCTACCTCTTTGACCGCACCGGCCTGCCTCTCTCCCTGCCCCGGCAGCGGCGGCTGGAGAGCCGGCTGCTGGCCGGGGAGGCCCGCCGGGTGACGGCGGAGCAGGTGGGCCGGGAGCAGCGGCTGGAGGGAATCGACGCCCTCTGCGCTGAGGCCGCCGCCCAGGCCGGCTGCCAGTCCCCCATTCCTCCTTACACTCTGGCTGTCCCCGGCAGCGGGCCGGAGGAAGATCTGCTGGCCGCCAGTCTGGAGCGGCTGGGCTGCAAAGTGCTGCGCCGGGAAGTTTCCGGTCAGGTGGCCTGCTTCAGCCGCCGGGGCGGCCTGGGAGTCTGCCTCCGGGAGGAAGGGGGACGGCTGCTGCCCACCGAGGTCACTCAGCTGCTGGCCCTGCTGCTTCTGCTGGAGCGGGGGGAGAAAACCCTGGCCCTGCCGCCCTCCGCCCCCGCCCTGGCCGACCAGCTGGTCCGGGAAAGCGGGGCAACGCTGCTCCGGCTGGGCCGAGACGGCACGTCCGCCGCCGAGTGTGCCCGGCGGCTGCTCCCGCTCCGGGACGGCTGCGCCGCCGCCTGTCTGATTGCCGCCCATCTGGCGGAGACCGGGCAGAGCCTTTCCCGGCTGGCCGCCCGCCTGCCCCGGGTGGCCCTCTACCGGCAGGAGCTGCCCCTTACTGAGGGCCGGGCCCAGGCCATGGAGCAACTCTCCAGGACATTCCCCCAGGCGGAGGATATGGGAGAGGGGCTGCGCATCCGGCTGGGCGAGGGCTGGGTCTGGCTGGCTCCTGCGGCAGGCCGCTCCGCCCTCCGGCTTCAGGCCGAGGCCTCCACTCCGGAATTTGCCGCTGAACTGTGTGATATCATTAGCGAAAAGGTAAAAAACAGGGGGCGTTTGTGAAAAGTATCAGATATACTTTTTTGCCGCTCCGTGATATACTAATAACAAGAAACAGGCGTTGGAGCCTGACGGTGGAAACGTTTCTTTCGCCGTCAGGCCCGGCAATGCAGGCAAGCGGCAGTTATCTTCATCTCTCTTTCAGACAGCAGTCCGGAGCACCGGGCAGGAAAGCGGCGAGTACAGGGGCGTTTTCCGCAGGTGCACAGGACCACAGCGCTGCCTGTATCTTGTTGCGCATCGTTTCCGGAGAACGGGCGTTTTCTCCGCAATATACATCTCTATCTTTTTCCGAAAGGAGTTATTGGAACAATATGGCAGAAAAACTGAAAATCATTCCGCTGGGCGGCCTCAACGAGATCGGCAAGAATATGACCGTCTACGAGTATCGGGACGACATTATCGTGGTAGACTGCGGCATGGGCTTTCCCGATGACGATATGTACGGCATCGACGTGGTCATTCCCGACTACAGCTATCTGATTCAGAACCAGACCAAAATCCGGGGCATCTTTCTCACCCACGGCCACGAGGACCACATCGGCTCTCTCCCCTATGTGCTGCGGGACATCGACGCTCCCATCTACACCACCCGGATGACCGCCGGGTTGGTGGAGCTCAAGCTGGCAGAGCACAACCTGCTCTCCACCACCGAGATCCACACCTGCGAGGCGGGCGACGTGATCCGGGCCGGCGTGTTCCAGGTGGAGTTCATCCATGTGAACCACTCCATTGCCGACGCCGTGGCCTTTGCCATTAAGACCCCCATTGGCACCGTCGTCCACACCGGCGACTGGAAGATCGACCCCACCCCCATCTCCGGCGGCATGATTGACCTGGCCCGTCTGGGCCAGCTGGGGCAGGAGGGGGTTCTGGCCCTGCTGTGCGACTCCACCAACGTGGAGCGCCCCGGCTTCACCAAAAGCGAAACCAGCGTGGGCGCCAGCTTCGACGCCCTGTTCAAGGGTTGCGAGGAGCGGATTATTATCACCACCTTCGCCTCCAACGTGGACCGGATTCAGCAGATCATCGACGTGGCCAACCGGTACGGCCGTAAGGTGGCAGTCTCTGGCCGGAGCATGGAAAACGCCATGAAGGTCTCCACCCGGCTGGGCTATATGAATGTCCCGGACGGCATTCTGGTGGATCTGAATCAGATCAAGAGCCTGCCCAAGAACAAGGTCTGCATTATCACCACCGGCAGCCAGGGCGAGACCATGTCCGCCCTCACCCGGATCGCCTTCTCCACCCACCGGCAGATCGAGATTCAGCCGGGAGATCACATCATCCTCTCCGCCTCCGCCATTCCCGGCAATGAGCACGCCATCGGCAACGTCATCAACGAGCTGTACCGCAAGGGCGCCGTGGTCATCAACGAGCGCACCCGGGACCTCCACGTCTCCGGCCACGCCTGCCAGCAGGAGCTGAAGATTCTCCACGCCCTGCTCCGGCCCAGGTTCTTTATCCCCGTCCACGGCGAGCAGCGCCATCTGCGCATCCACGCCCGGCTGGCGGAGGAGATGGGTATGCGTCCGGACCATGTTGTCATCAGCGACATCGGCCATGTCATCGAGCTGACCCCCAAGACCATCAAGCAGAACGGCTCGGTTACCGCCGGCCGCATCCTGGTGGACGGCTACGGCGTGGGCGACGTGGGCAATGTGGTGCTGCGCGACCGGAAGCGGCTGGCCGAGGACGGCATGATTGTGGTGGTGGTCACCATGTCCAGTCAGGACCACAGCGTCCTCTCCGGCCCGGAGATCATCACCCGGGGCTTCGTCTATGTAAAGGAGTCGGAGGAGCTGATGGACGAGGTGCGTCAGCTGGCCGCCCAGGTGCTCAACCAGGTCAAGCCCAATGCAGACTGGGCCTCCATCAAGAGCGATGTGAAGCGGGAGCTGTCCGGCTACCTGTTCCGCAAGGCCCGGAGAAGCCCCATGATTCTGCCGGTCATCATGGAAGTCTGAGCTTTTTGGAACAAATCATTTCCGTCGTAGGGCGGGGGCTTGCCCCCGCCCCATTTTTTCCGCAAAAACCGCTCTCTCAGTCCAGTGATATAGTCCCCTCAGAGTAGACACTCGAAAAAAAGAAATTTTTCGAGACTACACTAAGGGGACTATTGTTATGCCAAGAAAGAGTCATAAGAACAGGAAATACAGCGCAGAATTAAAAGCAGCAGCCGTGCAAGCATACCAGGCAAGAGAAGGAAGTCTGCGTGAGATTTGCAGAAAATATGGGATAAAGGATAACCGACAACTTAGAAATTGGATTATGTGTTATAATGGTCATAAAGAGTCTAAGCGGCCCTATGCTGCGAGAGGAGCGCTTTATATGACCAGAGGAAAGAAAACGACGC
>JBJDXT010000121.1:0-5220 GCA_051866795.1 Candidatus Onthomonas sp.
CGCACCCGGGCGGCGGCCTCGTCCATCAGGTCGATGGCCTTATCCGGGAGAAACCTAGCCCTGCCCCTCGTTGCCGGAGGCGATATACAGCGCCTTGGTTCCGTCCGGGCTGACGATCAGGTATTGCTGACCGGCGGTCAGCTCGGTGGCGGGCACCCACCAGCTCCCTTGCCCCAGAGAGGTCGATCCGGAATCGTCCGTCGATGTGGAAATCTCATAGCTGGCTGTGTAGCCGTCCACCGGGACCTCCTCCACCGTGTAGCTGTGCCCAGTCTCCAGATTGTCCCAGGTATAGGTCCAGCCGTTTCCGGCGTTCAGGGTCTGCCGCTCAAACTCCTCCCCGTCTTTTTTCAGAATCACCGTGACGGAGTCTACGCCGGAGCCGCCCTCCCACTTCTTCTGAACAGTGACCTTGGTGGGCTCGATGAGGTGGTTGGTGAAGGTGGTTTCGCTGGTCAGCGGCAGGGAGATAATGCCGCTTTGAGATTCGCTGCTCTGAGAGACCTGCTTCCAGGTCTCGCCGTCGGTGCTGGACTCCACCTTGACCGAGGTGACCGAGTAGGTGTATTTGGTGGTGTCGCCGTACCAGGCAACGCCGCTGTCCTTGGTCACCGTCACGGTCAGGCGGTAGAGGGTGGAATCATACTCCACAGAGAGATTTTCCTCGTCTACCTCTTCGTAGACGTAGTAGACGAAGGTGCCCGCCTGCTTGAAGGTGAGCTGGTGATCGAAGGTGATCTTGCCGCTGCTGTCGCAGGTGCCGCTGGCGATGACCGTCCCGTCCGGCTCAGTCATGGTCACCTTGAAGGAGAAGTCGTTGTCCTCCAGGGACTGGGCATTACCGCTGCCGTCCACCAGCTTTTTGGTGGCCTGGAGCTCCACACGGGCGGGCACCTCCACGTCCACAGGCACACCGATGACCAGGTTGCCGTTGCACATAATGCCGCCGCCGTGGGTGTAGGAGTAGTTGCCATTGATATAGACCTTGGCAGCCGCCTGAGCGGCACTCTTGGCATCCGCTGTGGGATGCGCCTGGAGACCCATGACCCGCGTGGCGGAGAGGACGTCTTCAGCGTCGGCGATCACCGGCTGATAGTCAGCGCTGCCCTGCCAGTTAGCGGCATGGTTGCCCAGCATAGTGCCGGTGACCGTGCTGTTCAGAGCGCAGAAGTAATCCGCATGTCCATTGGATTGGAACACCTCAGTGCAGATCTCTTTGTCGATCTGCTTGACTCCGTCTGACGTAAAGTGGGGACTGTCGCCGTCCACAGTGTCCCTGTTGTCATAGATGGCGCAGCCCTGGGTGACATACAGGTACAGGTTGCCGGTGGGGCAGCCTGCCACACCGGCGCCGAAACCGCCGCAGGTGTTCTCGGTGATCAGGGTATTTTTCAGGTTCAGGGTGGAGCCGTCAGCGCAGAACAGGCCGCCGCCGCCCCAGTGCCCTGTGTTCGGAATCTTGTTGTTGGTAATATAGCCGCCGGTGACTGTACCCACGCCATTGCGGTCAATCGCGATACCGCCACCCTCTGCGTGGGTAGCCACATTGGCAGAGACAAAGCCGCCAGTCATCACAAAGGTGGTCTCTTTCCCGAAGTCGGTCCGGATCCCGCCGCCGCCCTGGGCCTGGTTTCCGGTGACATAGCCGCCGGACAGCGCCATGCTGGATGTGCCGCTGAGGCAGACACCGCCGCCACCGTCAAAGTAGCCGTCATGGGTGGCCGAATTGTTGGTGATGTAACCGCCGCTCATGCTGATTTCAGCGTTCCCGTCGGCATAGATGCCGCCTCCGCCGCAGCGGTAGGCGCCGCTTTCACTGTGGTCGTTCCAGCCGCTTGTGGTACGGTTAGACGTGTTGCCGCTGATGACGCCGCCGGTGATGGATATCTGTGCGCTGCCGGTTGCGTAGATCGCACCGCCATTGTGGGCGGTATTTCCGGCCAGCACGCTTCCAGCCAGAGAGAGTGTTCCTCCGCTGGCCCGGATGGCGCCGCCGAAGCTGGTGTTATCCGTGCTTCCAGAAGACTGTGTAAAGCCGCAGATATACCCGCCGCTGAGATTGGTGGTGCCGCCGGTCTGGACGACCGCCCGGCCGGTGCCGCCCCGGATCATGCCGCTCTGGAGATTCAGGGTGCCGCCGGTCACCTGGAACACCGGCTGAGCGCCGCCCATAATAGAGCCTGCAATGCTCACCGTGTGCTTTTCCAAAGTCTCCTGGGTGGCGCCGGTAGCAGAGTTGGTGACCCTCGTCGTGGTGACGTAGTAGGTCAATGTGTTGTCCGACAGGCTCGCCGTGTTTCCGGCCAGGCTGCCGGAGGTCGCCTCTACGCTCTCGTTTTTCTGCTGACTGTCAATGATAGTCAATACCGCACCTGTCGGAATCTGAAACAATGCGTCAGTTCCGGATGCCGTAAGGGTGTGGCCGTTCAAATCCAATGTGATATTGGCGTTTGCCGGAATACTCAGCGACTCTGAAACCGTGAAGGCCGCCGCGAGCTGAATAGAGGAATTGCCATTCTCGATCGCCGTCTTGAGCGCTGCTGCCGTGCTGACCTGTGTCTCATTGATCGCCAGCACCACATAGACGGAGAAGTGATCCGTGTCAAAGGTCACGCCCTCCGGCGTCACCTGGGACTCCATCCGCTCCGGTTCGCCTTCCTCCGGCTGATAATAGACTTCCGGGCGAAGCGGCTCCTCCAGCACTCCAAGATCGGCCCTTTGGATGGAGACGTTCATAACCTCGCCCTCCGCCGGCTCATAGAGCGTGCCGTCGGGCAGCAGGATGGCGATGTCATAAGCGCAGAGCAGCTGCTCTTCGGTCTCCACCGTCACCGGGAAGGCCTTCACCTCCGCATCCAGGGGCAGGAGGCCGGTGACAGTAATGACCGTCTCCTCCTGTGACACCTGTGCATAGCTGCCGTCCTCGTAAATGGCAGCCGTCAGCGTCTGCTCCGCCAGCTCCATAGTCTGTGCCGTCAGCTCAGACAATTCCAAGTTCTGCTCCGGCAGCCGGCTATAGCCCAGGATGCTGCTGTCGCCGGAGTCATAGGTCACATACCGCACCTGATTGCTGGAATTGCCCTCGATGGTCTTGATCTGGGTTGGCGTGTTCGCCTCGTCCAGAGTTAGCTCCGCCACAATACCTACATGGTCTGCCTTTCCGTCATTTCCCCAGTCAAAGAAGATCAGGTCACCGGGAATGGGCGTATCGCTGTCCGCCGGCTGGTAGAGGCCGTACTCCGGCTGGGACAGAGTCTCAATCCACCGCTGACAGCCGGATTCCAGAGGCATCCCCTCTACCTGGGCGTAATTCAGGCAGAAGGAGACAAACATGGCACACCAGTCGCCGTAGGGGTCCCCATACCAGGCCCCATATCGGGTATAGCCCTTCACCTCCCCTTCTTCGGTGACGATATAATTCTGTGTACTCTCCTCATAACCGAGCTGACTCTTTGCGATTGCAATCACATCATCCGCCCAAACACCGGTCAGTTCCACATCAGATACGCTGCGCTCCCACACCTCCCGGCTCTCCACGTCCGCCTCTGGATTTGAGTAGCAACTCAGGTCATGCTCATGCTCCTCTTTTTCACAGATCAGGACGTCTTCATAACACGCTTCGGTATGGGTATGTACGACTTCTGTTTCTTCCGTACTCTCTTCTTCTGTTGTCTCGCCGCTTTCCTCCGGCTGATCGCAAATCAGGACATCTACGGTCTCATAGCATTCCGGGCCATGCGTATGGCCGCCTTCTCCCTCAGTCTGTCCACAGAGATAGGTTTCCGTGACCTCGTAGCACTCTGGGGTATGCTCATGATTTTCATCGGTCTCAGTACAAATCAGGATTTCCTCTGTCTGCACGCAGCTTTCATCATGGATGTGCCCAGGCGATTCTTCCTGATCACATACCAGCACCTGTTCCTGACTATAGCACTCCGCTCCGTGCGTATGACCTTCCGCCACGGGCTCCGGCGCTTCTACCGTCTCCGTCTCGTCATAGCCGCAGACAAGCTGCCGCTCATAGCATTCCGGGCCGTGAGCATGTGCCTCATAACCGCAATAGGCTGTTTCCTCCATGGTAATGGCGGGCAAAATCAGCATATAGGTGGTCACAAACACCACCACACAGGCAAGGCAGCCAACAATCTTCTGCCAGACTTTGCGGCGCTTATGTTGTCTTGTATACTCCTCTGCCCGGAGCAGGGACTGATTCTCCATCTGGCATCCCCCTTCCTGTTCCATAAATCCGACCCGGATCAACAGACAGATGCGAAGTACATTTTTGCTGCCATCCGCTCCTGAGCCGCACAATTCACAGTGGTTACCGGGAGTCCCCAGTGTGACTCCGTTATCTCTGTGACAAGGTCTCTTTTATCCGGAACCTGATACAGCAGCTCAATATTGCAGTATGACGTATCCTTTTTTCTCGGATACGGTCCACTCAGAAGGGCTTTCTCTTTCCACAAAAAGGAAGCGCAACGGACATGGTCCGTCTACTCTAAATTACGCCCTGTACTACAGGATTCGACATTATTCGACATCATTCACCGCCGCGTATGAACTGTATCCCTACGACAGTTAAGCGCCACACCATTTCTATTATGTGGCGAAAACTCCCCATGAGCAGACATGAATATCCAATTTCAGTCTAAACAAGTATATCATGGGACACATGAGAATACAAGTATGCAGATCAGAAAAACGGACGCTGGAGGGCAAAACGCGAAACTGTCTTTTGCAGGGACAATGCAGTGCAAAAGCACTCTCAGGGGCTTTTTGTCAAGCCGGTGGCGATGTAGCATTGCGCTTTTGGATGTCCGGCTGTTTCAGTCGCCGGGCCGTACTGCACAAGCAGCCATTTCTATTTGCAGAGAAAGCGATCTGCCTGAAACGGGGCGTTCCAGGCGGTAAAGATGGACCTGATCGGATTGGAACCGGCGCCCACCGTAATGTGAATATGATATGCTCGCGTGGACTGCTTTCAGCAGACGCACAAGTCAGGCCCGCAGAAAACTGCGGGCCTCAGTCTGTCGAGAAACCCGGCTGCGCATCAAGCGGCAGCCGGGTTTCTGCGCATATAACGTGAAAAATCCGGGAAAAGCAGCAAAGAAAATGCTCCTTCCACTTCCAACTGGCCAACTTTTTCAGATTCATGGCAGCAAACTTAAGCTTCACCCAGTTTGTCACCTGGGCCAAGCCTCTGTACTGTGTATAACGCAT
>JBJDXT010000122.1:0-5209 GCA_051866795.1 Candidatus Onthomonas sp.
AGGAAAAACCTCCTGTGGAGATACTGTTTTTACAAGCAGTACCACAGGAGGTTTTTACAATGCACGGCAAGGTAGAGATCTGCGGGGTCAACACCTCAAAGCTGAAGGTGCTGAAAAGCAGCGAGATGACTGAGCTGCTCCGGCGGGTAAAGCAGGGGGATCAGGAGGCCCGGCAACAGATGATCGAAGGCAATCTGCGGCTGGTGCTTTCGGTGATCCAGCGCTTCGCCGGACGGGGAGAGAATATGGACGACCTGTTTCAGGTGGGTTGTATTGGGCTGGTCAAGGCGGTGGACCGGTTTGACAGCGACCAGTTTGAGGTGCGCTTCAGCACCTATGGGGTGCCGCTAATCCTGGGAGAGGTGCGCCGGTTTCTCCGGGACTCCTCCTCCCTCCGGGTGAGCCGCTCCATGCGGGACGTGGCCTATCGGGTGCTTCAGACCCGGGAGCAGTACGCCAAGGAGCACCAACGGGAGCCCACCCTGGACGAGATCGCAAAGCTGCTGGATCTGAAACGGGAGGACGTGGTCTTTGCCCTGGACGCCATCTCCGACCCGGTGAGTCTGTACGAGCCGGTCTACTCCGACGGCGGGGACACCGTCTGCGTCATGGACCAGGTGCGGGACGACAAGAATACGGACGACAAATGGCTGGAGCATCTGGCACTCCGGGATGCCATGGATAAACTGACCGAGCGGGAACGGCACATCCTGGAGCTGCGCTTTTATCAGGGAAAGACGCAGATGGAGGTGTCTACCGAGGTGGGCATCTCCCAGGCTCAGGTCTCCCGGCTGGAGAAAGGGGCCATCCAGCAGCTGAAAAAGAATCTGTAGCGCAAACAGCGCCCCGGTGGAGTTTTCTTCCATCGGGGCGCTGCACTGTATCCTTACTTTTCTTCCGGCTCTTCCGGCACCTGATGCTGGGTGGTTTTCAGCTCAAAGTGGATGAGCGCGCTGAGCAGCGCCCGCAGCAGGATGACGGCGCCCAGAATGAGCAGCTCGCTCATCTCCCGCACCAGAACCGTCTTGAGGATCTCGGCAGCCATCTTGAATTCCAGTCCGGCAGCCAGGCCGTTGGCCAGATGGAACTGGTAGGCATGCTGCTTGTGGAAAAAAGTATTTTGCAGGTACTGCCAGAAGGCGGACAGGGCAGACCATGCCACCACAAAGATGCCCATCAGCTCCAGCAGGGAAATGATATGAGGGAGGATAAACTCAATAAACTGCTCCAGCATAGAAACGCTCCTCTCACGCAGGGGATCAGCCGATCCCGCCGTAGACCAGGCCCAGTACAAATACAATCAGGGTCAGAGGGACGTAGACATATTTGGCCAGAGGGCCAAACCAGCGGGGAAGCGCTTTGCTCCGGCCCAGCTCCATCTCCTGACGGATCTCCTTCCAGCCCAGGACATAGTAGATGGACACCGCGCCCAGCAGCGCGCCGAAGGGGACCACCAGAATAGTGATGAAGTCCATCCAGCTGCCCACCACGTCGCCGTTTTCCATCAGAAGCCCGACGGCCAGTGCAATGACGCCGCACAGGAGAGTGGACTGTCTCCGGGAGAGGCGGAACCGGCTCTGCCAGGACTCGCACACCGCCTCAAACATATTGATGAGACTGGTGATGCCGGCAAAAGCCACGGACAGGAAGAAAAATGCTGCAAACAGCCGGCTCATAGGCATCTGCTCAAAGACCTGGGGCAGCGTGATGAACATCAGAGAGGGGCCCCGGTCCGGCTCGATGCCAAAGGCAAAGACGGCGGGCATGGTGGCAAAGGCGGCCAGCAGCGCGGCCAGCGTGTCAAACAGGGCGGTATTCATGGACGCCTTTGGAATATCCTCGTTCTTGCCTAAGTAAGAGCCGTAGACAATCATGCCGGAGCCGGTAATGGAGAGGGAGAAGAAGGCCTGTCCCATGGCCATCACCCAAGTCTCCGGCTTGAGCAGGTACTCCCACTTGGGCACCAGCAGGAACCGGTAGCCCTCAGAGGCCCCCGGCAAAAAGGCCACCCGCACCGCCAGAAATACAAAGAGTACGAAAAAGGCGGGCATCAGAATCCGGTTGATCTTCTCAATGCCCTTGGTAGCGCCGAACATGAGCAGCAGCATGGCGATGACAATCACCAGGGTATGCCAGCCCACGTTGCCAAAGGTGGAGGACATCTGGGCGAAAAATGTGCCGGAATCCTGGCTAAACAGAGTGCCGGTCAGGCTGCCCGCCAGAGATTTTACCACCCAGCCCACAATGACAGCGTAGCCGATGGCGATGCCCAAAGAGCCAAAGAGGGGAATCCAGCCCAAGGCCTCGCCCAGCTTTCCTTTGCTGCGCTGTTCCCAGCATTTCCGATAGGCGCCCAGCGTGCCGGTACCCGCCCAGCGGCCCACAGCAAACTCCGCAGAAAGGCCTACCATACCGAACAGCACGATAAAGATCAGATAGGGAATGAGAAACGCGGCGCCGCCGTACTGTCCCAGCCGGTAGGGAAACAGCCAGATGTTGCCCATGCCCACCGCCGAGCCGACGCAGGCCAGGACAAAGCCCAGCGAGCTGGAAAAGCTTCCGTTAAAATGTCCCCGATGTTCCATACGCTCTCTCCTTGTGCAAAGCATCGCTTCGCGTTTTTCTTTTCTACTTTTCTGCTTTACAGCTTTATAGCTTTATAGCATTATAGCGTTATCACAGGGAGGTTGTCAACGACTGCCGCCTTTCCGGCGCAGACAAAGCGGTTCTTTGTCCAGGTTGCGCATTGCAATTTTATGCTGCCTGTGCTAAACTGGCGATAGTTCGTTTTTGAACTTTCACACAAAGGAGGAGAACTGTAGTGGAAAGCCTCTGGAGCAACGTAGATCTGCTGCGCAGGGGATACATCCGGCGTCTGGAGTCGGTGTGCAGTCAGTTTGGCCTGACCCGGATGGAGCTGGACGTACTGCTCTTTCTGGCCAGCAACCCTACCCGGGATACCGCGTCGGAGATGATCCGGACCCGGGGGTTTTCCAAGTCCCATGTCTCGGCCGCAGTCAAAAGGCTGATTCAGCAGGGCTGCCTGAAGGGTGTGACCAGATCCGGCAACCATAAGGCCATTCACCTCCAACTTCTGCCCCCGGCTGAGGCGGCCGTACGGGCAGGGCAAGCGGCCCAAGAGGAATTTTTCCGGTTTCTCTTTCAGACGATCTCTCCGGAAGAGCGTGAAACGCTGGTTCGGGTGCTGAGTCAAATGGTGGCGCAGCTTGCCGCAGAGAATCCAAAGGAGAATCCATAATGCTCTACACCATTCTGATCTGTTTTCTCGCCGGCATGGGCGCCGGACTGGGCACCGGCTTTGCCGGAATGAGCGCCGCCGCTGTCATCAGTCCCATGCTCATCACTTTTTTGGGCATTCCCGCCTACAACGCGGTGGGTATCGCGCTGGCCAGCGACGTGCTGGCCAGCGCCGTCAGCGCGTATACCTACGGAAAAAACAAAAATCTGGATGTCAAAAACGGTCTGATTATGATGGTCACCGTGCTCTGCTTCACTTTGGTCGGCAGTTGGGTCTCCAGTCTGGTTCCTGGCCAGGCTGTGGGCAATACCTCCGTCTGCATGACCTTCCTGCTGGGCATCAAGTTTATTGTCAGGCCAGTCATGACCACACGGGAGTCCATGGCCCAGGTGGACGCCAAAAAGCGGGGCATCCAGTCCATTCTCTGCGGTATGCTGGTGGGCTTCATCTGCGGCTTTGTGGGGGCCGGCGGCGGCATGATGCTGCTGCTGGTGCTGACCAGTGTGCTGGGCTATGAGCTGAAAACCGCCGTGGGCACCAGCGTATTCATTATGACCTTTACCGCCCTCACCGGCTCGGCCAGCCACTTTGCCATCGGCGGCCTGCCCGATTTCACCATCCTCGCCCTGTGCGTCCTGTTTACCTTCCTGTGGGCCCGGGTTGCCGCCCGGTTTGCCAACAAGGCAAGCCCCCTGGTGCTCAACCGGGCCACCGGCGTGGTGCTGACTGCACTGGGCGGAGCGATTATGCTGGTCAACTGGCTGGGATAAGCTGCCCCTGACAAAAGAGAGAAGAGAGAGAAAAAGAGGTGTCATCCCCCATGGCAGAAAAGAGAACGACAGAGAAAAGCAAGCTCCGGGAGGAGCAGGAACTGCTGCAATCGCTGGTACAGAAGGGCAAACGGGGCTTCCTCCGGGCAATCTTTGGCCGGACCACCGTGGTCATTGTGCTGCTGGTGCTTCAGATTCTGCTGCTGCTGGTCAACTTCCTGATTGTGGAGAAATATGTCCCCCTCTACATGGGCGGCATGACCACGGTAGGTGCGGCCATGTTGATCTATCTGCTCAACATCCCGGGCGATCCCACCGTCAAGCTGACCTGGGCGTTCGTCATCGCCATGTCCCCCATCCCGGGCACCCTCTTCTACTGGTTTGTCCAGATGGACATCGGTCATCGCCGGGAGCAGAGGGAACTGGCCCAGATGGAGCGGGAGGCCCGCGCATACTATCCGGATCAGAGCGCCCTGATGGCCCGGCTGAAGGAGCAGGATCCCACTCTGCATCAGCTGGGCTCCTATATGGGCAGATGCGGCGGCTTTCCCATCTATGAGCACACCGCCGTGAAATATTTCTCTCTGGGTGAGGACAAATTTGCCGAGCTGCTGGTCCAGCTCCGCAAAGCGGAGCATTTCATCTTTCTGGAGTACTTTGCCATCGACAAGGGCGAGCTGTGGACCGAGCTGCTGGAGCTGCTGGCAGACAAGGCCCGGCAGGGGGTAGAGGTGCGGCTGCTCTACGACGGAACCTGCTCCATCTCGGCCCTGCCCCATGACTATCCCCAGCAGCTTTCCAGGCTGGGCATCCAGTGCAAGTCCTTTGCCCCCATCCGGCCGCTGGTCACCACCCGGTACAACAACCGGGACCACCGGAAGATCTGCGTCATTGACGGCAAGGTGGGCTTTACCGGCGGCGTCAATCTGGCAGATGAGTATATCAACCGCAAGGTGGTCTATGGCCACTGGAAGGATACCGCCGTCATGCTTCAGGGGGAGGCGGTGACCAGCCTCACGCTGCTTTTCCTCCAGATGTGGAACGCCGGAGCAGTGGAGCGGACCTACGCCCCCTATCTGCTGCCTCCGGAAGAGATCCGGGTGGACAGCCCCGGCTACGTCCTGCCCTATGGGGACAGCCCTTTGGATGACGAGCTGGTGGGCGAGATGGTCTACCGGGA
>JBJDXT010000123.1:0-32983 GCA_051866795.1 Candidatus Onthomonas sp.
CTAGAAAAATATTCTTTTTGTTTTTTCACTGTCTACTTGACTGGGGGCACATCAAACTACTGTGGCTGTTCACTGTTTTATGAACACCGCGCTATTGCCCGTCCTCTTTTTTCATGTCGAAGGAGCGGAGATGATATCCTACGCCTCCAGCATCCAGACCCGCATTTGGTTCAGCCCCCGGTTGCCCCAGGTGTAATAGGGGACTGCCTTGAGCTTTACCGGCTCCAGCCCGGGCGGATCTTCACTGTAAAGCCGCTCCGAGGAGGTCAGCCGGACGCCCTCTCCCTGCAGCGCCACGGTGCCGGTCAAAATCGGATCCTCCGCCGGAACGGGGACAAAGCGGCTGTTCCGGGGCAGCCGGAGGGTCTGAAGCTGATCGCCGTTGTCCACACTCTCAAAACAGTAGACAATGGGGCCTCGCTTGAGGGCCACGCAGCCCGCATCCGCGCGAACGGCAGTGTTGGCGTAGATCCGGCGCACCGGCTGCTCAAAACAAACCTCTACCACATCCGCCTCGCCCCAGATCCGGTTCAGATAGCAGAATCCCCTCTCCATCCGGAACGGGGCAGGTCTGCCGTTGAGGGTGACTGAGAGGTTTTTTGCATAGCCGGGGATACGGACGGCCAGATCAAAGGGCCGCATCGTTTTGCCCCGGACTGTGTAGGTAATTCTGCCCTCCCAGGGGCAGGCAGACTCCGCGCGGACATCCGCTTTGTCCAGGGAGACGTCGCCGCCAATCAGCAGGTTTGCAAACACGGCGGAGTCATTTTCACTCCAGACATAGCTGCCCAGAGAGGTGAGCAGCCGCACCACGTTGGGCGGGCAGCAGGCACAGGCGTACCAGACGGGGCGCTGAGGAAGCACATGACGGTAGCCGAACAGCTCCCCGGAGACGCCGGGATTGACCTCCAGCGGATTCACATAGAAGAACCGTCTGCCGTCCAACTGCATACCGCTGAGGATTCCGTTGTACAGCTCCAGCTCAATGAGGTCGGCATACTTGCCGTCCAGTGTCATGTCCAGCATCTGCTTGCTGAAATAGACCATGCCGATGGAGGCACAAGTCTCGGCATAGACCGAGTCGTTGGGCAGATCATAGTCGATGGTAAAACACTCCTGCTCACCGGAGGAGCCGATGCCGCCGGTGAGATACATCCGCTTATTCACGATGTTTTCCCACAGAGTCTCGCAGGCTGCGCGCAGGCTCTCGTCTCCGGTGGAGGCGGCCAGATCCGCCATAGCAGTGTAGAGATAGACCGCCCGGACAGCGTGGCCCTCCGCAGTGGTCTGCTCCCGGACGGGGGCATAGCTCTGGTTGTAGCCAGTGTCCGCCGGGTCCATGCCGAAGTGCACCCAGTCCCGCCGGGCCGCCTCCTTCTGAAACCAGTCCGGGTCGGTACCTCTGGCGTCAATAAAGTACTGGGCCAGATCCCGGTAGCCGGTTTTTCCGGTAACGTGGTACAGCCGCATCAGGCCGATCTCCACCTCCTCATGTCCAGGAATTCCGTAGGCCTTGTCCGGTCCGAAGTGAGCGGCGATATTCGCTGCCATCCCCTCCATAACGTGGAGCAGCTTGTCCTTGCCGGTCACCTGATAATAGGCGGCAGCCGCCTCCATCATATGTCCGGCGCAGTACAGCTCATGGCCCTCCAGCAGGTTTTGGTACCGATGCTCCGGCTCCTTGACGGTAAAATAGGTGTTCAGATAACCGTCCGGCTGCTGGGCTTTTGCGATGAGGTCAATGATATCATCTGCCCGCTGCTCCAGGGCCGGATCAGGCCGGACCGCCAGGCTGTAGGCCACACCCTCCAGCCACTTGGCCACATCGCTGTCTTGAAACACCATACCGTAGAACTCGCCCTGTTCCAGGCCGGCAGCGATACGGAAGTTGGCAAAGGCGTGGCTCTTCTCTGCCCCGGGGATCTCATCATTCAGGATCTTCTCCTGGTAGGGGATAACCGTGTCGATAATCAGCTGCTGCTTGGCGGACCAGAAGGGATCGCAGATCCGGCTGCTTCCGAGGCCTGCGGGGTGGGCCAGCTTTTGAACCATTTGAATCAGCTCCTTTTCTGAAAAAGGGGAGATGTTATCAGGAGAGGCCGGCGGTGGCGGTATCCCCGTCACAGCAGACTGTGGCGTCGGGATCACCCAGCAGAGCACCTCCGGTCCCCGGAAGACTCCAGCAGTATTGGCGCGCCGGTTTCGTTGGTCATAACCGTCTGCCGGCAAAAATAGGACATCCAGCTTCGTTGCAGCTCCACCACCTCTCTGGCACCACACAGGCCTCGCCGTCAAACATCCAGGAGGCCCGGTAGGAGTCGGAGCCAAAGTTGGCTGTAGAAGTTGAACATGCTGAATATGTTACTGCAGCGCAAGGTGGCGCGCATTGTATTTGCCTTTCCTCTCCGTCCTTTTATAAAAGGATACCATGTCATATTTAAAAAAGCAAATCGAGATTCTGCCCCCGTCTGCAACAGCGGCATGCAGCTTTCCCCTTCCGGGGAAATTTTTGTCGGGCATAGCTCCGCTCTTTTCGCACATTCTATGGTTGGACATTCCGAAACGGGGATGGCCGAATCAACACCGAATTGAGAGAAGGAGATGTTTTTTATGTCCAGCAACAGCAATGGCAAGCAGTCCCTGGTGCCCGAGGCCCGGGAGGCCCTGAACAAGTTCAAAATGGAGGCCGCCTCTGAGGTGGGCGTCAACCTGAAGCAGGGCTACAACGGCGACCTGACCTCCAAGCAGGCCGGCTCCGTAGGCGGTCAGATGGTCAAAAAGATGATCGAAGCCTACGAGAACGGCATGAAGTAAAGTTTGCCCCAAATTCGGCCTGATATCATTTCTTCTGAAAATCGCTGATGTTTCGGAGGAAGATACCGCTGTCTGCGGCGTGATCAAGCGTGTTTTCCGCTTTTGATCCGGAACGAATATGACCGGCCAAAACCGCCCCGTCTCCGAAATTGGAGGCGGGGCGGCTTGCGCGTCAGACCGTGTCTCCCCCGGATTCTGAAAGATACTTAACAATTCACATCCCACGTTTTAGAAATGCTCCACTTTTTCTTTTTGATTTCCCCCTCATTACAGGCAATCTGTACCGCATTGCAAACGTTTCTCCTCTTTTTTCTCCCCTGCTGCCTTTTTGACTTTTGTCCGCCGCAATGCTATCATATTTTTCCAAAAACAGCGAAAACTTCTTAATAATTATTAAAATCGAGGCACTTTTAGATGAAAAATGTTTTGGAATATCTGGAGGCTTCCGCCTTCAGCCATCCCGGCAGGGCCGCTGTCATCGACGAATACGGGCAGCTCACCTATGAAGAGCTGCTCTGCCGCAGCCGCCGGATCGGCAGCGCCCTGGCCGGGCGCACCCCGGCCTGCAGGCCGGTTCCGGTACTGATGGACAAATCCGCCGACACCCTGTGCGCCTTTTTCGGCGCCGTCTACGCCGGCTGCTTTTACGTCCTGCTCAACCCGGAGCTGCCCCAGGCCCGGCTGGAGCAGGTGCTGGAGGTGCTGGGCGCAGACTGGCTGGTGACCGACGCCGTCCATACAGAGCTGGCCGAGGCTCTCTTCCCCGCCGGGCAGATACTGGAGGTGGAGGAGCTGGCAGGGGGCGAAATTGATCTGCCCCGCCTGGAGAAAATCCGGGCCTCCATGCTGGATCTGGACCCGCTGTATGCCAACTTCACCTCCGGCTCCACCGGCATCCCCAAGGGAGTGGTGGTAAGCCACCGCTCGGTGCTGGACTTTATCGATGTGTTCACCGGTCTCTTCCATATCACAGAGGCAGACATCATCGGCAACCAGGCTCCCTTTGACTTTGATGTGTCGGTGAAGGATATCTATTCCGCCATGGCAGTGGGCGGCACGCTGGTCATCATTCCCCGGCGGCTCTTCTCCCTGCCCACCGGGCTGCTGGACTTTGTCTGCGACCATCAGGTGACCACCATGATCTGGGCGGTCTCCGCCCTGTGCCTGATCAGCACCTTCCACGGGCTGGACTACCGGGTGCCGCAGACAGTGAACAAGGTGCTCTTCAGCGGCGAGGTGATGCCCATGAAGCACCTGAAAAGCTGGATGGAGCATCTGCCGGATGCCCAGTTTGTCAACCTCTACGGCCCCACCGAGATCACCTGCAACTGCACCTACCATATCATTGACCGGAGTGCGGACTATAGCGATGGCATCCCCATCGGCAGGGCCTTTCCCAACGAGGAGGTGTTCCTGCTGAACGAGGAGAACCGGCTGGTCACCGAACCGGGGGTCAACGGAGAACTCTGCGTCCGGGGCACCTGTCTGGCCCTGGGCTACTACAACGCCCCGGAGCAGACGGCGGCCCATTTTACCCAGAATCCCCTGAATCCCGCCTTCCCGGAGCGGATCTACCGCACCGGCGACCTGGCCCACTACGGCGAGGACGGCAATCTCTATTTTGCCGGCCGGAAGGACTTCCAGATCAAGCACATGGGCCACCGGATTGAGCTGGAGGAGATTGAGCGGGCCATGGCCGAGGTGCCCGGAGTGGAGCGGGGCTGCTGCCTGTTTGACCAGCGGCGGAGCAGGCTGCTGGGCTTCTATGTGGGCACGCCGGACAAGAAGGAAGTACATCGCATTCTGTCCCAGCGGCTGCCCCAGTTCATGATTCCCGGCTCCCTCACCCAACTGGAGCAGATGCCCATGACGAAAAACGGAAAGATCGACCGGAAGGCTCTGGCCGAACTGTCGGGAGGAGGCAGAAAATGACTCAGGATCAGATTGCACAGCTGGCCGGGCAGTATACCGCCCCCACCTACGTCTTTGATATCGGCGCCCTCCGCCGGCGGATGGATTATCTCCGCGCCCGCCTCCCCGCCCGGGTGGCCCTGTGCTACGCCATCAAAGCCAACACCTTTCTCACCCGGGAGATGGACCCCATGGCGGACCGGTTTGAGGTCTGCTCCCCCGGAGAGTACCGGGTCTGCGAGGCACTGGAGATCCCCGGCGAAAAGCTGGTCATCTCCGGCGTGTACAAGACCCCCTCCTTCATCCGGGAGCTGGTGGACGACCGGCCGGAGATCGGCGTTTTCACCGCCGAGTCCCCGGAGCAGTTCCGACTGCTCTGTGAGGCCGCCCGGGCCGCCGGACATACCGTCCGGGTGCTGCTCCGGCTCACCAGCGGCAACCAGTTCGGCATGGACGAGCAGGAGGTCCGCCGCATCGTCCGGGACCGGGCCAGCTGGCCTGAGATCGACCTGCTGGGCATCCAGTACTTCTCCGGCACCCAGAAGAGCTCGCTGAAAAAGCTGAAGCGGGAGCTGACTTATCTGGACACGCTGCTGGCCGGGCTGGAAACCGAGTATGGCTTCGCCGCCCGGGAGCTGGAATACGGCCCCGGCTTTCCCGTCCACTACTTCCAGGGGGAGACCTTTGACGAGGACGCGTTTCTCGCCGGGGCTTCCCAGCTGCTGGAGGAGCTGCACTTCTCCGGCGCGGTCACGCTGGAGCTGGGTCGGAGCATCGCCGCCTGCTGCGGCACCTATCTCACCCGTGTGGTGGACTGCAAGCGGAACAAGGGGGAGAACTACGCCATTCTGGACGGCGGCATGAACCACCTGGTCTACTTCGGCCAGATGATGGCCATGAAGCTGCCCCACTACCAGCTCTTCCCGCCCCGGGAGCCCGGAGGCGAGGAGGTCTGGAACCTCTGCGGCGCCCTGTGCACCACCAACGATATTCTGGTCAAGCAGCTGCCGGTGAAGGATCTGCAAATCGGCGATCTCTTCGTCTTTGAGAACACCGGCGCCTACTGCATGACCGAGGGCATCTCCCTCTTTCTCAGCCGGGCGCTGCCCAAGGTCGTCCTGCTGCTGGAAGACGGCACATTCCTCCCCGTTCGGAGTGATGTCAATACCTACCCCCTCAACACCCCCGACTATGAAAGGAAGTAATTGATTATGGAAGAACTGTACGAAATTCTGGAAGAGCTGCAGCCCGAGTTGGACTTTAAGACCGCCAAAAACCTGATTGACGGACACCTGCTCAGCTCCCTGTCCATCATCTCCCTCATCGCCGAGCTGGAGGACCGGTTCGACATCACCATCCCCGCTGTGGAGATCGTCCCCGCCAACTTCAATTCTGCTGACGCCATCTGGGCACTGGTTCAGCGGCGTCAGGAGGAAGACTGAGGATGTATTCCTACTGTCTCCCCGCCTATTACGCGCTCTTTCTCCCCGCCGTAGTTCTGGCCTACAGCATCATCCCCCAGCGGTTTCGCTGGGCGGTGCTGCTGGGGGCCAGCTACGCTTTCTTTTGGGCCATCAGCGGTAAGCTGCTGGTCTTTCTGCTGATTGCCACCGCCATCATCTATTTCGCAGGTCTGGCCCTGGGGGCGATGCAGGACAGGCGCAGCGCGGCCGTTAAGGCGGCGGAGCGGGCAGAGCGCAAGGCGATCAAGGCCCTGTACCAGAAAAAGCAGCGGCGGGTGCTCACCCTGTCCATTCTGGTGCTGCTGGGTATGCTGCTGGTGCTGAAATACGCCGGATTCTTCGGCCAAAACGTGAACGCCCTGCTGGGGCTGCTGAATCTGCCGGAAAATTTCCCGGTGCTCAAGTTCGCCCTGCCCATCGGCATCTCCTTCTACACCATGCAGGCGGTATCCTATCTGATCGACGTCTACCGGGGCACCGTGGCGCCCGACCGGAATCCCGCCCGGCTGGCCCTGTACATGAGCTTTTTCCCCAGCCTGATGGAGGGTCCCATCTGCCGCTATTCCGACACCGCCGCCCAGCTCTGGGAGGGCAGGCCGGTCACCTGGCACAACCTGACCTTCGGCATCCAGCGGATTCTCTTCGGCCTGACCAAAAAGATGGTCGTCGCCGACCGGCTGAATCCCATGATTCTGGAGGTCTTTGACAACTACGGCAGCCACACCGGCGGCAGCATCCTGCTGGGCATCCTCGGCTACACCTGCCAGCTGTACATGGAGTTCTCCGGCACCATCGACGTGGTCATCGGCAGCGCGGAGATCTTCGGGATCACCCTGCCGGAAAACTTCCGCCACCCCTTCTGCTCCAAAAGCATCTCCGAGTTCTGGACCCGGTGGCACATCACCCTGGGCACCTGGTTCAAGGATTACATCTTCTATCCCGTCTCCCTGTCCGGCCCCATGAAGCAGCTGACCTCCAACGCCCGGAAAAAGCTAGGCAACCACTTCGGCCCCCTCTGCGCCAGCGCTATCGCCCTGTTCTGCGTCTGGTTCTCCAACGGCCTGTGGCACGGAGCGGCCTGGACCTACATCTTCTTCGGCTTGTACCACTTTGTCCTGATTCTCTGCGGCAGTCTGTTTGAGCCGCTGACCAAGTGGAGCACCGGGAAGCTGCACATCAACCGACAGGGCAAGCCCTGGCACGCCTGGCAGCTTTTCCGCACCTTCCTGCTGGTGAACATCGGCGAGATGATCTTCCGGGCCAACAGCCTGACCGATGCGTTTCAGATGTTCCGCCGGATGATTGAGCACTTCACCCTGGAGACCTATTTTGACGGCAATATCTTCACGATGGGTCTCAGCCGCAGCGACGCCGCCATTGTCATGGTGGCAGTTCTGCTGGTCCTGGCGGTGAGCATTCTCCAGGAGCGGGGCGTTCGGATCCGGGAGACGGTAGCCGGCTGGGCGCTGCCCGCCCGGTGGGCCTGCTATTTGGCCCTGATCCTCTTTCTGATCATCTTCGGCGCCTACGGCCCGGCCTACTCTCCGGTAGACCCCATCTACGCGGGCTTCTGAGGAGGGCAGCAGCATGAAAAACGCAAAACAGACACTGCTCTGTGGCGTCAAAGCCGCAGCCTTTCTGCTGGTTCTGGTTCTCCTGCTGGGTCTCCTGGACCCCATCTTTCAGCCCAAGGACAACCGGAAGGACGCCGGTATGAATTTTATTTCCGCCAACGGCTATCTGGCAGAGCCGGAGAACACCATCGACGTCCTCTATCTGGGAGACAGCCTGACCTACTCCTCCTACTCTCCTCTGGATATGTGGGAACAGCGGGGCTTCACCGGCTATGTCTCCGCCGTGGGCGGCGGACGGATGAACACCGCCTATCAGACCCTGCGCAAATTTCTCAAAACCCAGCACCCCAAGGTGGTGGTGTTGGAGGCCCATGTGGCCGCCCGGTACACCCCCGGCAACGAGTCCCTGCTCACCGAGGCGGAGCTGCTCTTCCCCCTCTTTGAAAACCATGACCGCTGGAAGCAGCTCAGCCTCAGCGACCTCACCGCGCCCGTTCATTATACCCGCATTGAAAACGAGAAGGGCTTTCGGTGCAATATGAAAATCCGCGGAGCGGAGGAGGACAGCTATATGGAACAGACCGGGGAGAAGTCCAGTCTCAACCTCATCACCCGGATCTACCTGAACCGGATGGTCCGCCTGTGCCAGGAAAACGACATCCAGCTGCTCATCGCCGCCACTCCCAGTCAGAAAAACTGGGACTACAAAAAGCACAACACCATGGAGCAGTTTGCCGCGGAGAACCGGGACAAGGGCGTGGACTTTCTGGACATGAGCCTGCTGACCGAGGAAATTCCTATCGACTGGGAGACCGACTCCCGGGACGGAGGCGACCACCTGAACTACTACGGCGCCATGAAGGTCTCCGCCTATATGGCCGACTATCTGGCCAATTGCTATGACCTGCCCGATCACCGGGACGATGACGCCTACTCCGCCTGGAACGACGCCTATGCCCAGTATCAGGAGGAGCTGTCATGAAACGGCACGGCTTTCTGTCCTGTCTGGGCCGGGCGGCGGGATTTTTGCTGATCCTCGCCCTGTGTCTCGGAGTGCTGTCCACCGCCTTCCGGCCCAAGGACAACACGGAAGAGGCGGGGATGCACTTTCTCTCCGCCCACGGCTATCTGGGCCAGCCGCAGGACTCCATTGACGTTTTCTTTCTGGGCGACAGCATGGCCTACTCCTCCTATATCCCCATGGAGCTGTGGCGGCAGCAGGGCATCTCCTCCTACGTTGCAGCCGAGGGCGGCGGGGCCATGAATGTGGGCTATGACCTGCTGCGGGAGATTGTGCAGTATCAGCATCCCCGGCTGGTGGTGCTGGAGGCCCACATGCTGGCCCGGAAGACCGATATCAACGACGCTCTGCTCTCCGAGGCAGCCCGCCTGTTTTCCATCTTTCAGGACCATGACGGCTGGAAAACCCTTTCCCCATCCAGCCTGTTCGCCCCGGTCAGCTATACCTACACCGACCACCACCTGGGCTACTGGCTCAATCCCGCCACCAGGGCCGCCGACCCCACCGGGTATATGGCGCCCAGCGATGACAAGATTGACCTCTCCCCGGTGAACCGGTTCTATTTCCAGCGTTTCGTCCGGCTGTGCCGGGAGGAGGGAATCTCCCTGCTCATCGTGGGCAGCCCCAGCACGGAAAACTGGAATATGGAAAAGCACAACGCCGTAGCCGATCTGGCCGACGCCTGTCAGGTTCCCTTTCTGGACCTCGGCCTGATAGAGGATCAGGTGGGTATCGACTGGGAGACCGACTCCCAGGACGGCGGCGACCACATGAATTACCGGGGTGCTGTCAAGGTCACAACCTATCTGGGGGAGTATCTGACCGGGCACTACGATCTGCCCGACCACCGGGAGGATGAGGCCTACCAGCAGTGGTGGGATATTCTGGAGGCGTTTGAGCAGGAAGTGGCACAGCGGCAGAAATAAGCGCACCATATAAAAAGGCAATGTAATCTTTGACATGCTGAAAAGCCGTCCTGGGCAAACGCCCGGGACGGCCTTTGTTTTGTATTGATTGCAAGCTGCGGCTTATCCAACCTTGAGGGTGCCGTTGAGGATCTCCCCGGCATCCGACCCCTGATAGCCGATGGTGACCCGGTCACCCACGTCCAGCAGCACCACCCGGGCATCCGCCCCGGCGGAGAGGGCAAAGAACCGGCTCTCTCCCTCCAGGCGCAGGTAGTACCAGGTGTTGCCGTCAATGACGGCGGAGCGGATCTCCTCAATGACGCCGGTGACCTCGGTGTCGCTCTCCACCTCCACCGGGCTGTTGACCTGGACGCCGTTTCCGGCCAGCAGCCGCTCATAGGCCGCCTGGCACTCCTCCACCGTGGAGCCGGTAGCGGTGAGCTGATAGTCCTCCACATTGACCATGGCGTACATTTTCACCAGCTGGGCGGAGTCCTTCAATGCCATAAAATAGGTGGGCTGGTCGGAGATATTCAGCAGGATGGGGAAGGTGGCCCGATAGTTCAGGTGCTGGACCGCGCCCTCGGCGGAGCTCATGGCGGAGTACTCCTCTGCGCCGGTCACGTTGTAGTATCTGGCCTCCTTGGTGCGCTGGTTGACCAGGATAAAGCCCACGTTGGACTCGTCCGCGCCGGCAGAGGTGACGCCGGTATACATATACACGTCGTCGTCCTGGGCGATGAAATTATAGCCCTCGGTGGCGGTGGTCACCGCCTTCTGGCCCAGCCAGCTGTTGATCCAGCCGTTGACCAGGGCGCCCCGGTAGTTGTACTGCTCTACCACCAGGTCCGCGTCATACACCCGGTCCACCCAACTGGGCACCTGCTCGTAGTAGGTACTCTCGCCGGTGATGGCGTTGACCAGTACCGCGCCCTTTACATCCCGTCCGCCGAACAGGCCGATGGTCCGCACCTCCCGGGAGCAGACCCACCAGGGAGTGCCCTCCTCGTCGATCTCAAAGTTAACATCGCCGAACAGGAAGGTGGGATACTGGAACCGAAGGTGCCGGAAGAGGTAGCGGCCGAAGTGATCGCTGGGGGTATAGCGCATCCCCTCCTCCAGCTGCACCAGCCGGGCTTCCTGGGTCACCATATTGACCACGATATAGCCGGGCAGGCCCTGGCTCTGGTTGTTAAACCACTTAATCAGATCGCCGTAGACCAGTGGAGACACCCGCACCGGCTCCTGGTTGTAGTTGATCTGGGTATAGTCGTCGCTGACCTCAAACTGGGAGACCAGATTGGAGTTGCTGCTGATCTTGCCCAACGCCCGGCGGCCCAGCTGGATGGCGGAGGCCTCGTCCAGCATGGGGATCTCGGAATAGCTGATCTCAGTCACATCCTGGGCGAAGTCTCCCTCCTCTACCGGCAGCAGATTGTAGTAGGCATCGGCGTGAAAGCCCTCCCAGGAGAAGATACTTCCCACAACGACCACAGCGATGAGAATGCCGATCAGAATCAGCGGCAGCTTGGAAAAGCCCTTGACCAGGCCGGAGGGGTCCACCTGAACGCTGGTGCCGTCCAGAAAGATCACCCGCCGCTCCTGCCTGTTCTTCCCCGCCCCCAGCAGGCTGTAAGCCACGCCGTAGACCACGCACATCAGCCCCAGCCAGAAATAGAAGCCCTCGCTCTGCAGGTTGATAGCGGGCAGCTCCAGATAGAAATACAGGCCGCCTGCCAGCGCGGTAATCAGCAGGCTGAGCAGCACTTGCTTTGCTCGTTTCATCTCTTCTTCCTCCTCCATTCAGAACTCATGAAAACAGTATAGCAGATTTCTCCCCCCTTGTGGGTTAAATTTGCATAAAGATGAATCCGGCTCCGGAGGCTTGCGGTTTTTCCCCTTTTCTGCTATGCTAATTATTTAGTGCGAAATGATTTGGAAAGGAAGGATTTCCATGGGGGAAAATCTGAAAAAGATGCTGTCCTATTACCGGCCCTATCTGGGCACCCTGTTTGCCGACCTGTTTTTCGCCATTCTGGCGGCGGTGATCTCCCTCGTCATCCCCCTGGTGGTGCGGTACATCACCTCCACCGTGATCTATCTGCCCCCGGAGCAGGCGGTGGGAGACATTCTCCGGTTGGGACTGGCGTTGACGGCGCTGGTGCTGATTCAGTGCGGCAGCAATTACTTTATCACCAACTTCGGCCACGTCATGGGCGCCCGGATGGAGTATGACATGCGTGCTCAGCTCTTCGCCCATTATCAGCGGCTGTCCTTCTCCTTCTATGACAACCAGAAGGTAGGTCAGCTCATGAGCCGGATCACCAACGACCTGTTTGACATCACCGAGCTGCTCCACCACGGGCCGGAGAACCTGATCATCTCCGCCATCAAGCTGGTGGGCGCCTTTGCCATTCTGCTGTCCATCAGTCCTCCCCTGGCCCTGGCCGCCTTTGCGCTGATCCCCGCCATGATCTGGTACGCCGCCGTCTTGAACAAAAAGATGAAGCGGGCCTTCCGCCGCAACCGGGAGCAGATCGCCCAGATCAACGCCCAGATTGAGGACAACCTCTCTGGCATCCGGGTGGTCAAGTCCTTCGCCAACGAGGCGGTGGAGGAGGACAAGTTCCGGGCGGGCAACGACGGCTTTCTCTCCGCCAAGCGGGACAGCTACCGGTACATGGGAGGCTACAACTCCGGCCTGACCGCCTTTATCACCATGATTCAGGTGGTGGTCATCGTCACCGGCGGCGTGGGCATCGCCCAAGGTTGGGTGGAGGTCACCGATCTGGTCACCTTCCTGCTCTACATCAACGTGTTCACCGATCCGGTGCGCACCCTCATCGACTTCACCGAACAGTTCCAGAACGGCTACACCGGCTTTGAGCGCTTTCTGGAAATTCTCCGCATTGCCCCCGAGATTGAGGACCTGCCCGGGGCGGAGCCGATCGGAGAGGCCCAGGGCGCCCTCTCCTTCCGGGACGTCTCCTTCCACTATGAGGACGACGACCGGCCGGTGCTCAGCCACATCCAGCTGGACATCGCGCCGGGAAGCTATGTGGCCCTGGTGGGCTCCTCCGGCGTGGGCAAGAGCACATTGTGCAATCTGATCCCCCGGTTTTACGACGTCACCGGCGGCGCCATCCTGCTGGACGGCCGGGATATCCGCTCCATCACCCTGGAGAGCCTCCGGCGGCAGATTGGCATGGTGCAGCAGGAGGTCTATCTCTTCTCCGGCACCGTCCTGGAAAACATCCGCTATGGCAGGCCGGACGCCAGCCGGGAGGAGATCATCCAGGCGGCCAAGCAGGCCAATGCCCACGACTTTATTATGGAGCTGCCCAACGGCTATGACACCGACATCGGCCAGCGGGGCGTCAAGCTCTCCGGCGGTCAGAAGCAGCGGCTGTCCATCGCCCGGGTCTTTTTGAAAAATCCTCCCATCCTCATCTTTGACGAGGCCACCTCCGCCCTGGACAACGAGAGCGAACGGCTGGTCCAGGAGAGTTTGGAGCGGCTGGCGAAAAACCGCACCACTCTGGTCATCGCCCACCGGCTGTCCACCATCCGCAACGCCCAGCAGATTCTGGTGCTCACCGAGGAGGGCATCGCAGAGCAGGGCAGCCACCAGCAGCTGCTGGACCGTCACGGCATCTATGAGCACCTGTATCAGATGCAGTTCGAGACCTCCGAGGTGTGTCCCCAGTAATTTGGCATTCTTCGACTGTGACTGACAAATCAGACTCCCTTTTTCCCGGAAGGGCAGTCCCATGCCCGAAGAAATTCTAGCACTCATATATTTAGAGTGCTAGAATTTACAGCTTCGACACAGACCGTTCATGAATTCTTCATAGTCTCGTCCTATCCTATAGTCAAACAAAAAGGAGGGCCGCAGCCCCGGAGAGACGGGAGCCCCGAGCCCGGAAAGGATGAATGATTATGATGTATACTATGATGCCTTTTGGCCGTCGCAGCGACAGCCTCGGAAACCTGTTTGACCAGATGGAGCGCAGCTTCTGGAGAGATACCGGCTCTGCCTTCTCCGCCTTCCCCACCGACATCAAGGATGAGGGAAACCAGTTCGTGCTCACCGCTGAGCTGCCCGGCTTCAACAAGGAGGACATTCAGTTGAGCCTGGACAACAGCGTGCTCACCATCACCGCTCACCATCAGGAGACCCAGGAGAGCAAGAGCGAGCAGGGCCAGTACCTCTGCCGTGAGCGCCACTACGGCAGCTACCAGCGCAGTTTCTCCATCTCTGGCATTCAGGAGAACGCCATCACCGCCAGCTATGACAACGGCGTGCTCCGGCTGGTGCTCCCCAAGGATACGCCGGTGGTGCCCGCCGCGCGGCAGATCAGCATCCAATAACCCTCTCTCTGCCCTCCGGTGTCCTCATCGGAGGGCAATTTTTGAATTGCCTATTGAAATAAAGGAGGTTGAACATTATGAGCAACCTGAACTATACCAGAAAATCCCAGGAGGCCCTGGTGGCCGCCCAGCAGCTGGGCCAGGAATACGGCAGCCCTCAGATTGAGCAGCCCCACCTCCTATACACCCTGCTGGACCAGGCGGACGGTCTGATTCCCCAGCTGGTCTCCGCCATGGGGCCTGACCCGGACAGTCTGAAAGCCGCCGCCAAGGCGGAGGTGGAGCAGCTGCCCAAAGTCTCCGGCGGTGGCCGGGAGCCGGATAAGGTCTATGTCTCCGCTGACATGGATAAGGCCCTGAAGGCAGCCCAGGACGAGGCCCAGCAGATGAAGGACGAGTTTATCTCGGTGGAGCATCTGTTTCTGGGCCTGGTGGCAAAGCCGGACCGGGCGCTCGCCAAGCTGTTTCGCACCTATCAGATCACCCGTGAGAAGGTGCTGGCCGCCCTATCTTCCGTGCGGGGCAATCAGCGGGTCACCTCTGACTCTCCGGAGGACACCTATGACGCCCTGAAAAAGTACGGCACCGACCTGGTGGAGCGTGCCAGAAGCCAGAAGCTGGACCCGGTCATCGGCCGGGACGACGAGATTCGGAACGTCATCCGCATTCTGTCCCGGAAGACCAAGAACAACCCGGTGCTGATCGGTGAGCCCGGCGTGGGCAAGACCGCCATTGCCGAGGGTCTGGCTCAGCGGATTGTCCGCAAGGACGTGCCCAAGAGCCTGGAGGATAAGACCATCTTCTCTCTGGATATGGGCGCCCTCATCGCCGGGGCGAAATACCGGGGCGAGTTTGAGGAGCGGCTGAAGGCCGTCCTCAACGAGGTGAAGAAGTCCGAGGGCAAGATCATCCTGTTTATCGACGAGCTACACACCATCGTGGGCGCCGGCAAGACGGAGGGCTCCATGGATGCGGGCAACCTCTTAAAGCCCATGCTGGCCCGGGGCGAGCTGCACTGCATCGGCGCCACCACCCTGGACGAGTACCGCCAGTATATCGAGAAGGATGCCGCTCTGGAGCGCCGGTTCCAGCCGGTGACGGTGAATGAGCCGTCCGTGGAGGACGCCATCGCCATCCTCCGGGGCCTGAAGGAGCGCTATGAGGTGTTCCACGGCGTCAAGATTCAGGACTCCGCCCTGATCGCCGCCGCTACCCTGTCTGACCGGTATATCTCCGACCGGTTCCTGCCGGACAAGGCCATTGACCTGGTGGACGAGGCCTGCGCCCTGATCCGGACCGAGATCGACTCCATGCCCACCGAGCTGGACGTGATCTCCCGGAAGATTATCCAGCTGCAGATTGAGGAGACCGCCCTGAAAAAGGAGACGGACAGCCTGTCCAAGGACCGCCTCGCCAAGCTCCAGGAGGAGCTGGCCAACCTGCAGGACGAGTTCAACACGAAAAAGGCCCAGTGGGACAACGAGAAGCACGCCATTGAGCATGTCCAGAAGCTCCGGGAGCAGATCGAGCAGGTCAAGCGGGATCTGGAGATCGCCCAGCGCAGCTTTGACTACGAAAAGGCCAGCCAGCTCCAGTTCGGCCAGCTGCCGAAATTGCAGCAGGAACTGGCCGAGCAGGAGGCCATCGCCGCCGAGGGCAAAAAACGCTCCCTGCTCCGGGATCAGGTCACCGAGGAGGAGATCGCCCGGATTGTGGAGCGTTGGACCGGCATCCCTGTCTCCAAGCTGATGGAGGGGGAGCGGGAGAAGCTGCTGCACATGGAGGACATCCTCCACAAGCGGGTCATCGGCCAGGACGAGGCGGTGCAGCGGGTCTCCGAGGCCATTCTCCGCTCCCGGGCGGGGATTCAGGATCCCGGCCGGCCCATCGGCTCCTTCCTCTTCCTGGGCCCCACTGGCGTGGGCAAGACAGAGCTGGCCAAGACGCTGGCAGAGACTCTGTTTGACAGTGAGCGCAATCTGGTCCGCATCGACATGAGCGAATACATGGAGAAGTACTCCGTCTCCCGGCTGATCGGCGCGCCTCCCGGCTATGTGGGCTATGAGGAGGGCGGCCAGCTCACCGAGGCGGTCCGGCGCAAGCCCTACTCCGTGGTCCTCTTCGACGAGGTGGAGAAGGCCCATCCCGACGTGTTCAACGTGCTGCTCCAGGTGCTGGACGACGGCCGGATCACCGACAGCCAGGGCCGGACGGTGGACTTTAAGAACACCATCCTGATTCTCACCTCCAACCTGGGCAGCCAGTACCTGCTGGACGGCATCGACTCAGGCGGCGAGATCCAGCCGGAGGCCCGGGCCAATGTGGAGCGACTGCTCAAGCAGTCCTTCCGCCCGGAGTTCCTCAACCGACTGGACGAGATTGTGTTCTACAAGCCTCTGACCCGGGCCAATATCGGCAGCATCATCCACCTGCAGGTGGAGGACCTGAACCGCCGTCTGGCAGAGCGGCAGCTCTCGGTGGAGCTGACCCCCGCCGCCGAGGACTTTGTGGTGGAGGAGAGCTACGACCCCGCCTTCGGCGCCCGGCCTCTGCGCCGGTATCTCCAGCACACCGCCGAGACCCTCATCGCCCGGAAGGTCATCGCAGAGGATGTCCTCCCCGGCACCCGGTTTGTCATCGACCGAGAGGGAGACCATTTGGTGGTGCGGTAATCCTCACACACGATTAAAATATGCCCCGTCTCCTCTTGCGGGGGGCGGGGCAGCGCATTCTTCAGCACGCGCAAGCGCCGCCCGGCAAACCGGACGGCGCTTGCGCGTGTCGATAAAGATCGACACGCTCGAACAAAATCTACGATTTTGTTCGAAAATGCGGCCGTCCGCGCACTCGCTTCGCTCGCACACTCCCGGCCTCCCTGTGTTTTTTGGCCGGTACACGCCCGTCCAAAAAACGATATTTCATTCTATTTTGTTGCTGGCGCAACAAAACTCCTGCGGAGGGCCTCCTGAACATTTAGCCCTAATTAAAAATTTCCAAACATACTTCTTTGACAGGCCGAAGCGCCGCCCGGCAAACCGGACGGCGCTTTTCTCATAAGATGGATACAATCAATAGGCCACGCCCCAGATGACCATCTTCTTGGCGGGCTTGCCGCAGATGGGGCAGACCTCGCCCAGGTGCTCCTGCTCGAAGGGGATACACCGGCTGGAGACCCCGGCCCGCTCCTTCATGGCCAGCTCGCAGGCCTCGTCGCCACACCACATGGTCTTGGCAAAGCAGGTGTGCTCCTCCATGGCGGCCTTGACCGCCTCCACGGAATCAAAGGCGAAGGTGTTCTCCTCCAGCCGCTTTTTGGCGGACTCGTAGAGGTTGTCGTGGATCTCCACCAGCAGGGACTGGACCTTCTCCTCCAGCTCGGCCAGAGGCACAAAGTACTTCTCACCGGTGTCCCGGCGGGCGATGACGCACTGGCCCTTCTCCATGTCCTTGGGGCCGATCTCCACCCGGAGAGGCACGCCCTTCATCTCGTACTCGGCGTACTTCCAGCCGTTGGACTGGTCGGAGTCGTCCGTCTTGACCCGGAGCCCCAGGGCCTTGATCCGGCTCTCCAGCTCGTAGGCGGCGTCCAGCACGCCCTCCTTGTGCTGGGCCACCGGGATGACGATGACCTGGATGGGGGCGATGGCAGGGGGCAGCACCAGGCCGTTGTCATCACCGTGGGTCATAATGACGGCGCCGATCAGCCGGGTGGTGGAGCCCCAGGAGGTCTGGAAGGGGTACTGGAGGGTGTTGTCCCGGCCGGTAAAGGTCACGTCATAGGCCCGGGAGAACTTGTCTCCAAAGTAGTGGGAGGTGGCAGACTGCAGCGCCTTGCCGTCCTTCATCATGGCCTCGATGGTGTAGGTGGCCTCGGCGCCGGCGAACTTCTCCTTGTCCGTCTTGCGGCCGGGGATCACCGGCATGGCCAGGGCGTCCTTGCAGAAGTTGGCATAGCACCACAGCTGCTGCTCGGTCTCGGCCTGAGCCTCCTCGGCGGTCTCGTGGATGGTGTGGCCCTCCTGCCACCAGAACTCCCGGCTGCGCAGGAAGGGACGGGTGGTCTTTTCCCAGCGGACGACAGAGCACCACTGGTTGTACTTCATGGGCAGCTCTCTCCAGGAGTGGAGGACGTGGGCCCAGTGGTCGCAGAACATGGTCTCAGAGGTGGGCCGGACGCACAGCCGCTCCTCCAGCTTACTGTCGCCGCCCATGGTGACCCAGGCCACCTCAGGGGCAAAGCCGTTGACCAGCTCCCCCTCCTTCTTCAGCAGGCTCTCGGGGATCAGCACCGGCATGGCCACATTCTGATGCCCGGTCTTTTTGAACTCGGCGTCCATAATGTCCACCATATTCTCCCAGATGGCGTAGCCGTAGGGGCGCATGATCATAAAGCCCTTGACGCTGGCGTAGTCCACCAGCTCCGCCTTGAGGCAGATGTCGGTATACCACTGGGCGAAATCCTCAGACATGGAGGTGATCGCCGTCACCTGTTTCTTGTTCTTTGCCATATGAAATCAGTCCTTTCAACCTTCGTTTTTCGATTGCAAAATAAAAAGCATTCTCTCTCCGCCTTGTGAAGGACGAGAGCGAACGCTTCGTGGTGCCACCTTACTTTGCCCCCGTCTCGCAACGGGAACCTCTGTGGGTACATGGCCGGGGCCAGATACCGCCGCGCTTTAACGGGCGCGCCCGGCGCAGCTTGGCGGTGAACCGCTTGGGCTGCGCAGCTCGGAAACGGGTTCGGCGTCCCTTCAGAGGGCCTTGCACCAACCGGCCCCTCTCTGCACATTGGGAAACACCTACTGTTTTTCGTCACAGCTGGTCTCCATATTGGGTTTAGATCGGGTTTATTATACCGATTTCCGGAAAAATTGTCAACTGCCCAAAGAAAAATTCCGCCCGTTTCCCCTGGGGAGAGCATTCAGTGGGGGGGCGGGCATTTTGTACAAACATCGGCTCGGAAAATTGGGAAAATGCACAAAAATGTGCCGGAAAAGCGAAATAAATGTTGACACCCTCCACGGGAGTACCTATTGTAAAAGAAGTACGATCTATTATGCGGGCAAACGCCCGCGGAGGAAGCCTATGAAGCACCCAAGACCCTCCAAGCGCACCGCCCTGCTGCTCCTGGCGGTGACACTGATTATTCTCTTTGCCGCGGCGGGCGTCTCTCTGGCCCGATTTCAGAATCTGATGGCCTCTTCCGCCCAGCCGGAGACGGAAAGCAGCAGCTTTTACAGCCGCCATTTCGCCCTGGTGGTGGACGACGAGGAGGACCCCTTCTGGGCCAGCGTTTACGCCGCCGCCCTTCAGGATGCCAGAGCCTGCGGCGCCTATTTGGAATTGACCGGCAGCGGCCTGTCCGGCAGCTATGACCTTCAGGAGCGGATGCGCATGGCCATCGCCCAGCAGGTGGACGGCATTCTGGTCTATCCCGACGGCTCGGAGGAGATGACTCAGCTCATCGAGGATGCGGCGGAGGGGGAGATCCCGGTGGTCACCCTGATGGAGGACGACCCTAACAGCAGCCGTCAGGCCCATGTGGGCGGAAACAACTACGATCAGGGCCAGGAGTACGGGCAGCTCATCTGTCAGCTCTGTCAGGAGCAGGAGGATGAGATCCGGCAGGTAGCCGTCCTGCTGGACAGCAGCCGGGGCACCAGCCAGGAGATTCTCTATTCCGCCATTCTGGAGGCCTGCGAGGGCCTGCCGCTGACCATTCAGGCGGTGACGGTGGACAGCAGCAACTCCTTTTCCGCCGAGGGGGCCATCCGGGACCTGATCATGAGCGGGGAGGAGCGGCCGGATCTGCTGGTCTGCCTCAACGACATGGATACCATCAGCGCCTATCAGGCGGTGGTAGACTATAACCGAGTGGGCCAGGTGCGGATCATCGGCAACTATGACTCCAGCCACACCCTGGCCGCCATTCAGAAGGGAATCATCTACGCCACCGTCACGGTGGACCCCCAGCAGCTGGGCCAGCAGGCCATCGCCTCTCTGGACGAGTATCTGTCCTACGGCCGCACCAGCGGCTACACCACAGTGGATCAGATTGTCATTACGCAGGACACAGTGGCGGACTATCTGGCCCAGCAGGAGGCGGAGCCATGAAAAAGCTGATTGGTCGCTGCTGGACCTGGTTCAGCGGCCTGCCCCTGCGGACCAAGGTATCCCTGGCCTTTGCCGTCAGTATGAGCCTGGTGGTTCTGGTCAACCTCTATATGTACATGAGTATCAACCGGATGGTGGACACGCTGGACACCATCTATGACAGCAATATCAGCCTGAGCACCCTCTCGGACACCCTCGACCGGGTTCAGAACAGCACCTATGAATATCTCACCGCCAAGGGCTCGGACACGCTGGAGGAATACTACCGGAATGTGCAGGACTATCAGCGCTGCATTGAAGACCTGAACGACCGGCCCACCGACAGCCCTATGCTGCTGGCGGAGAAAAACATCCGCTCCATGTCTCAGGAATATCTGGTCCTGGCGGAGGAGGCAGTGGCCGCCAAGCGGGGCCGGGACATTGAGCAGTACAAGACCAGCTATGACCAGGCAACCCGGCTCTACGGCTATATCGCCGACACCATCGACAGCCTCAATGACCAGCAGTTCCGGGTCAACTCGGAGAGCTATTCCCTGCTGCTCCAATCTCTGGGCTCAGTGGAGTTGCTCAGCCTGGTGCTGCTTGTGCTGGCCATTCTGCTCAATTTCCTGCTACTGCTCTTTTTTGTGGGGGCAGTGACCCGGCCCCTCACCCTGCTGACCCAGCGGGCGGATCAGGTAAGTCAGGGCAATCTGAACGTGGAGCTGCTGCCGGCGGAAGGCGGCGGCGAGTTTGCCGTGGTGGCCCGGGCCTTTAATCAGATGGTGGTCAGCCTCAACGACAACATCCGCCAGATCAAGACCCAGATGGAGGGGGAAAAGCGGCTGATGGAGGAGCGGCTGCTCATGGAGACCCACCTGAAGGAGGCGGAGCTGCGCTCCCTTCAGGCTCAGATCAACCCCCATTTCCTCTACAACACCCTCAACGCAGGGGCCCAGCTGGCCATGCTGGAGGGTGCGGAGGACACCTGCCTGTTCATCGAGAACTTGGCGGATTTCTTCCGCTATAATGTGAAAAAGGTGGGAGAGCTGTCCACCCTGGAGGAGGAGCTGCGGCAGGTAGAGAACTATCTCTACGTCATCAACGTCCGCTTCTCCGGAGAGATCCATTTCGCCCGCACCGGCCTTCCGGTGGTGCCCAAGCTCACCCTTCCCGGTCTGGTGCTCCAGCCCCTGGTAGAAAACGCCGTGGAGCACGGCCTGCGGGAGGTGGAATGGGAGAAGCGGGTGTCCATCGACGTGGCCCGGGGCGAGGAGTGCTATTTTGTCTCGGTCATCGACAACGGGGCGGGCATCGACCCGGCGGTGGCCCAGCGCATCCTCTCCGGTGCTCCGGAGGAGGAGCCGGGGGATAGCCATACCAGCGTGGGCCTGCGCAACGTGCTGGCCCGGCTGCGGCTGTTTTACGGCCGGGAGGACGTGATGGCCATCACCGCCAACAATCCGGAGCAGGGCACCACTGTCCGGATCCGCCTGCCCTTTGACAAAGAGGAGGAGCAAGACCATGTATAAAATCATGCTGGCCGACGACGAGGGCATCGTCCTGGACGCTTTGTCCTACATCGTCCAGAAAAACTTCGGCGACCAGTGTCAGGTGCGCACCGCCAAGAGCGGCCGGGCTGCCATCGAACTGGCAGAGGAGTTCCAGCCGGACATTGTCCTCATGGACATCCGGATGCCTGGCATCAACGGTATCGACGCCATCCGGGAGCTGCGCCAGACCCACCGCTCCACCATCTTCATCGTGGTCAGCGCCTATGACGACTTTGATTACGCCAAGGAATCCATTGATCTGGGTGTCATGGCCTTTATCACCAAGCCGGTGCGCAAATCAGTGGCGGTGGAAGCGATCCAGAAAGCGATGAACCAGGTGGACGCCGCCCGGAAAAAGCGTACCAGCAATCTGATGATCCGGGAGAAGCTGGAGACCGCCCTGCCCATGCTGGAGTCTGGCTTTATCTACTCGGTACTGCTGCAGAACGTCTCCGGCAGCTATGAGAACTACTGCTCACTGCTGGGCATCGAACAGGACTGCGGCTATCTGGTGGTGCTGGAGACCCGCTCCGCCGCCTCGGACGCGGATGATCTGGTGGAGCAGGATACCCAGGCCCTCTCCGCTTACGGCATCTGCCGGGACCAGCTCAAGGCCGCCTTTCAGGCGGTAGTGGGCCCTCTCATGGCCAACCGGATTGTGGCGGTAGCCCCCTGCGCCGCGCCGGGAGACGAATACACCGCCCGGCTGGCCATTGTAGAGCAGGCCCAGGCCCTGGTCCAGCGGCTGGAGCGCCGCACCGGTCTCACTTTCCGCATGGGCATCGGCTCTATCCAGCCTATGGGCCAACTCTACGACTCCTATCGTCAGGCGGTGGAGGCGCTGGAGCAAAACAACGCGGGCATCGCCCATTTCAACGACCTGCCCCTGGAGCGGGAGTGGGAGGAGGGCTACCCCAGTGAGCAGGAGTACCGGATGTACGACTATGTGGAGGAGGGCAACCTCCCCAACGCCCGGCTGCTGGCCTGCCAGTTCTTCGACTGCATGGCGGAAAATTACGGGGCCTATCCCATGGACATCAAGCTCAAGGCGCTGGAGCTGGTGATGCGGGCGGAGTATATCGCCTTCCATACCGGCGGGCAGACCTATCATTTTCTGCAGCGCCGGGGCTATCTGGAGACGGTGCTGGCCTTTGACGACTACGCCGACCTGCGCAGCTGGTATCTGGACAAAATCACCGCCGCCTGCCGCTCCGTTTCCCAGAGCAAGGCGGACCGCTCTGTGGGCACAGTGGCCCTGGCCCAGGAGTACATCCGCAAAAATTACCGCCGGGATCTCACCCTGGACGAGGTGTCCCGGGAGGTCCACGTCAGCCCCTACTACTTCAGCAAACTATTCAAGGACGAGGTAGGGGAGAACTTTGTGGAATACCTGACCAAGCTCCGCATCTCCCAGGCCAAGCGGATGCTGCTGGACCCTTCCAACAGCATCAAACAGGTCTGTCTCAGCGTAGGTTACAGCGATCCCAGCTACTTCAGCCGCATTTTCAAAAAATACGAGGGGGTCACCCCCACCGAGTTCCGGGACGCCCACCTGTGAGCAGCCCGGGAAAGGAGGCGTCCGCAGAATGAAAGATAGATTCAGACGGCTGCTCTGCCTGGCGCTTGCCCTGTGCCTGACGGCGGGACTGGCCGGCTGCCGGGAGACATCCGCCCCCGACCAGCAGGAGAGCGGCGAAGAGGAGGAGTATATTCAGATCGGCATGACCTTTGACTCCTTTGTCATCGAGCGCTGGCGCCGGGATCAGGACATTTTTGTCTCCACCGCCCAGGATCTGGGCGCCCGGGTCTACGTTCAGAACGCCAACGGCAACGTGGAAGAGCAGATCGACCAGGTGGAGTACTTTATCGAAAAGCAGATGGACGCCATCGTCATCATCGCTGTGGACTGCTACGCCATGAGCGACGTGGTACAGAAGGCCAGAGACGCCGGCATTGTGGTGGTGGCCTATGACCGGATGATAGAGGACGCCAGTCTGGACCTCTACATCTCCTTTGATAACGAAGCGGTAGGCCGGATGATGGCGGAGACGCTGGCGGAAAATTTGGATCCGGGGAGCAGCATCATCTGCATCACCGGGCCGGACAGCGACAGCAATGTGGCCGAGGTTGCCGCCGGCTTCCAGTCAGTGCTGGAGCGGCGTCCCCTGCGGGTGGAGTATACCCGCTCCGCTGAGGGCTGGCTGGCAGAGACCGCCTACGCCGGTGTGGAGGAGGCTCTGGACCTGGGCATCCAGTTCTCCGGCATCATGTGCGGCAATGACGATCTGGCCAGTCAGGCCTTTCAGGCCCTGTCTGAGCACCGACTGGCCGGCTCGGTATGCCTGGTAGGTCAGGATGCCGACCTGGCCGCCTGCCAGCGGATCGTGGAGGGCACCCAGGCCATGACCGTCTACAAGCCGGTGGAAAAGCTGGCCCGCACCGCCGCAGAATACACCATCCGCCTGGTCCAGGGGGAGGAGCTGGGCCTGGAGACCCAGGACAACGGCTGGGGACAGATCCCCACCCAGCTCATCGAGCCGGTAAAGGTCACCGCAGACAATATGAAGGAGGTCATTATCGACGGCGGCTTCCATCTGGAGGACGAGGTCTATCTCAATCTGAATGAAAAGGAGCGGGAGTCAGGCTGATGCAGGGATTCCGGCAGAATTCACAAAAATCAACCACCATTTTCGTTAAAATGACAAAAGCACCTCTGGTAAACCGGGAGCGTTTTTGTCTATAATAGCATATTTTTGCACTGCAAAAAAAGACCAGCAAAAAAATCCTAGCTCCTGGCACTTTTGTAAATATAAAAACTAAAAATGCACCACCTTTTCCCAATTCTATTTCTTCCTATTTGTGTATTTGGCCGATATAATGAAAGACAGTCAGGGGTTCCGGAAGTGAATCCCACCCAACAGCCCGGCACAGCCGGGAAAACACATGAGGAGGAAGAACATGAAAAAGTTACTTGCAATGATCCTTGCTCTGGTCATGGCCCTGTCTCTGGTGGCTTGCGGCGGCAGCTCCGGCACCACCACCGAGGCGCCCAAGGACGACGCTCCCGCCGCTGAGGAGCCCGCTGCTGACGAGCCCGCTGAAGAGCCCGCCGCCGACGAGCCCGCTGCTGACGAGTCCGCTGCCGTCACCGGTAAGATCGGCATCTCCATGCCCACTCAGTCCCTGGAGCGCTGGAACCGCGACGGTTCTTACCTGGATGAGCAGTTCAAGGCCGCCGGCTTTGAGACCGTCCTGACCTACTCCGACAACGACTCCGGCCGTCAGGTCAACGACATCCAGAACATGCTGGCTGAGAACGTGGATCTGCTGATCGTGGCCGCCATCGACGGCGAGGCTCTGAACACCGTCATGAACGAGGCTGCCGAGGCAGGCGTGCCCGTCATCTCCTATGACCGCCTGATCCTGAACGACGCTGTCTCCTACTACGTCTCCTTCGATAACTACACCGTCGGCACCCTCCAGGGTAAGTTCGTTGAGGAGTCTCTGGATCTGGCCAACGCCGGTGACAAGACCTACAACATCGAGTTCACCGCCGGCGATCCCGCCGACAACAACGCCGGCTACTTCTTCAACGGCGCTATGGACGTGCTCAAGCCCTACATCGAGGCCGGCACTCTGGTGGTCGTCTCCGGCCAGACCGAGTTTGACGCCGTGGCTACCGCTCAGTGGAACACCGACACCGCCATGGAGCGTGCTCAGAACGTTCTGGCTTCCTACTACGCTGACGGCACCCAGCTGGATGCCTGGCTGTGCTCCAACGACTCCACCGCTCTGGGCGTCGCTCAGGCTCTGGAATCTGACTATGCCGGCGGCAACGAGATCATCGTCACCGGTCAGGACGGCGACATCGCCAACCTGAAGAACATCGTGGACGGCAAGCAGACCATGACCGTCTACAAGAACGTCTCCAACGAGGCTATCGTGACTCTGGAGCTGGCCAAGGCCATGCTGTCCGGCGCCACCATCGACGGCTCCCTGTGCGACAGCTTCGGCGTTGAGTGCGCTTACGACACCGAGTCCTATGAGACCTCTGCCGGCAACAAGTGCCCCTCCTTCCTGCTGGTCCCCTCCGTCATCACCAAGGACAACCTGCAGGAGCTGGTCGATACCGGCCTGTATGCCTGGGACGGCGACTATCTGGCTTCCACTCAGAGCTGATTGCTGATTGATCCCTCAACTTCGTATCTGAGATGGGCGGGGCTTCTGCCCCGCCCATCTTTCTTATCCAACCGTAACAGTCCCTTCCAACTGTGAGCAAGGGAGAGGAGGAAACCCATTTTGGCAGACATCATTCTACAGATGAAATCCATCACCAAGGAGTTTCCCGGCGTCAAGGCGTTGGACAACGTCAATCTGGAAGTAGAACGGGGCGAGATCCACGCTCTGATCGGCGAAAACGGCGCCGGTAAATCCACCCTGATGAACGTCCTGTCCGGCATCTATCCCGTGGGCACCTATACCGGTGAGATCTATTATAATGGCGAGCTCTGCCAGTTCAAAACGCTGCGCGACAGCGAGGCAAAGGGCATCGTCATCATCCACCAGGAGCTGGCTCTGATTCCGCTGCTGACCATCGGCGAGAATATGTTCCTGGGCAATGAATTCAAAAATAAGATGGGCATCATTGATTGGGACAGAACCTACAGTGAGGCCGAAAAACATATGAAGCAGGTGGGCCTGTACGAGTCCGCCCAGACCCTGATCAAGGATATCGGCACCGGCAAGCAGCAGCTGGTGGAGATCGCCAAGGCCTTCGCCAAAAACGTCAAGCTGCTCATCCTGGACGAGCCCACCTCCTCTCTGAACGACGAGGACGCCAAGATGCTGCTGGATCTGCTGCTGGAGTTCAAGAAGCAGGGCCTGACTTCCATTATCATCACCCACAAGCTCAACGAGATCATCTACTGCGCCGACAAGGCCACCATCATCCGGGACGGCTCCACCATTGAGACCCTGGTCAAAGGCGTGGACGAGTTCAGCGAGGACCGGATCATCAAGGGCATGGTGGGCCGCGCCATGGACGACCGCTATCCTGAGCGGGAGCACAACGTCCAGCCGGAGATCGGCCTGGAGGTCAAAAACTGGACCGTCCATCATCCCCTCTATCCCGAGCGGATTGTGGACGACAACGTCTCCTTCAACGTCCACAAGGGCGAGGTTGTGGGCTTCTCCGGCCTGCAGGGCGCCGGACGCACTGAGCTGGCCATGTCCATCTTCGGCAAGAGCTACGGCACCAACATCTCCGGCGAGCTGTACATCAACGGCAAGCAGGTCAACCTGAAAAACAGCGAGGCCGCCATCCGCGAGGGCCTGGCCTACGTCACCGAGGACCGAAAGACCAACGGCCTGATTCTGGGCGAGTCCATCCGCTTCAACACCACCCTGGCACGTCTGGACAAGGTCTGCTCCAACGGCGTCATCGACCGGGACAAGGAGGTCAAGGTGGCCGGCGACATGACCGAGGAGATGGGCACCAAGACCCCCTCCATCGAGCAGGCGGTGGGCAACCTCTCCGGCGGCAACCAGCAGAAGGCACTGCTGGGCAAGTGGATGTTCACCGAGCCGGACGTGCTGATTCTGGACGAGCCCACCCGCGGCATCGACGTGGGCGCCAAGTACGATATTTACTGCCTCATCAACCAGATGGTGTCCCAGGGCAAGTCGGTGATTATGATCTCCTCCGAGATGCCTGAGCTGCTGGGCATGTGCGACCGCATCTATGTCATGAACGAGGGCAAGCTGCTGGCCGAGCTGAACGCCAAGGAGGCCACCCAGGAGATCATCATGGGCCATATCATCCGTTCCACCAAATAAGGGCAACAAAGGAGTGTATCAAATCATGGCAACCAAAACCCAGACTGCTTCCAAGGGCGGCAACAAAGTCCTGGAATTCATCACAAAATACACCATGGTCATCGCCCTTGTGGTGGTGTTCATTCTCTTCTACTTTCTGACCAACGGCCGTCTGCTGTACGCTCAGAACATGTCCAACCTGCTGCTGCAGAACGGCTACGTTCTGGTCATGGCCTGCGGCATGCTGTTGTGCATCCTCACCGGCGGCAACATTGACCTGTCCGTCGGCTCCGTCATCTGCCTGGTGGGCGGCGTGGCCGCTGTGGGCATCACCAACCTGGGCTGGAATCCCTACCTGACCGTGCTGCTGGGCCTGGTCATCGGCCTGGCCGTGGGTGTCTGGCAGGGCTACTGGATCGGCTTTGTCCGCATCCCTCCCTTCATCACCACCCTGGCCGGCATGTTCATCTTCCGCGGCCTGGGCCGTCTGGTGCTGGACTCCAAGACCGTCTCCATCCAGGATCCCCGCTTCCTCAACCTGTTCACCTCCTACATCAAGATTCCCGGCCTGGACAACGAGGAGCGCCTGCTCTCCCCCATCGTGGTGGGTGTGATCGCCGCTGTCTACGTCATCGTGTCCACCTATCTCTCCCGGGCCAACAAGGCCAAGAAGGGCTATCATCAGAACAGCGCCGCCGGCGACTACGGCCGCAGCATTATCATCGGCGCCGTCATCCTGTGGTACTGCTGGCTGCTGAGTCAGTACAAGGGCATCTCCGTCATGCTGGTCTGGGTGGTCGCCATCTGCCTGATCTATAACTTCATCACCTCCAAGACTGCCTTTGGCCGTTACTTCTACGCCGTGGGCGGCAACGAGAAGGCCACTAAGCTCTCCGGCATCGACACCAACAAGATCTACTTCGCGGCCTATACCAATATGGGTCTGCTGGCCGGCCTGTGCGGCCTGCTGTGCGTGGCCCGCGTCGGCTCGGTCAGCGGCCAGACCGGTACCTCCTTCGAGATGGACGCCATCGGCTCCTGCTTTATCGGTGGCGCCTCCGCTTACGGCGGCAGCGGTACCGTGGGCGGCGTGGTCATCGGCGCTCTGCTGCTGGGCGTCATCAATATGGGCATGTCCATCATGGGCATCGGTGACTCCTGGCAGTATGTGGTCAAGGGCGGCGTGCTGCTGATCGCCGTTATCTTCGACGTGGTCTCCAGCCGCAAAGCTTCTTGAGTCCAGTCCCGCAAGGCAAACATACACAAAACGAAATCCGTCCGGCCGCTGGGCCGGACGGATTTTTCATATTTCCCGTTTGAAATGAGAAAGCCCTCGCACAGAATACACCTGTGCGAGGGCGAACAAATCCAATCAGGAGCTCAGCCCCGGCGGTTGCGGCGGGGACGGCGGCTCTCGCCGCCCCGGTTCAGGTCGGACTGACGGCTCTCCGAATCGGAGAGGAAGTGCTTGAGCATATCGTCAAAGCTCTGGGGCTCCCGCGGATTGCTCCGGCCCTGCGGGACAGGGGCAGAGGTGGGCCGCCGCTCCGGGGCGCTACCACCGGTCTGGGGACGACTGCCACCGGGTCTGGGCCCGGAGGACACGGGACGTCCGGACTGGGGACGTCCGCCTGCCGGGCGGGCAGGGGGAGGAGTGGTCTTTTTAATGGACAGGTTGATCCGGCCGTTCTCATCGATGCTGATGAGCTTGACCTTCACATCCTGGCCCACCTCCAGAAACTCGCTGACGTCACTGACATAGGAATAGGCGATCTCGGAAATGTGAACCAGGCCGGACCTCCCGCCCGGCAGCGACACAAAGGCGCCGAACTTGGTGATGCCCGTCACTTTTCCTTCCAGAATTGCCCCGACTTCCAGCTCCATAGATTTTTCTCTTTCCTCTCTTGAAAGAACAGCCCGTCTCTCTCCCAGCGGCCTGCTCAGTTGGTGGTATCGTAGAAGATGACCTCGCCGGGCTCCAGCAGGCCCATCTTGTCCTTCGCCACGTCCAGCACAGTGTCAGGATCGCTGCTGTTGGCGATGTTTTCCTCCAGCGCGGCGTTGACCTGCTGCTGCTCGTCCACGGCGGCCTGGTAGATCTCCAGCTGCTGCTGGGCCTCCTTGACTTCTCCCCGGACGTTGAGCAGAGTGATGGCCACAAAGACGAGAAGCATCAGCACGACCACTTTTGACAGAAAACCGCTCTGCTTGAACTTCATTCGCTCTGGCTCCTTTCCTGCTGCGCGACGACGGCCTAAGTCCTCGTTCTACGAATAGTAATTCTACTATAAACCATTTTTTCCAATAATGAAAGTGATTTTTGAGAATTTTACAAATTTTTTTCAGCGCTCTCCAGGTCAGCACCGCCGGCGTGGCCAGCCAGCGCAGCAGTCGCTCTGTCCACCTGGCCAGCCGGAAGCCCACCGGCAGAAAGACCGGGCTCATCCAGCGCATCCACGCGCCGCCACCCAGCGCCATAGCGACGGCGTAGTAGCCCCGGATCGCTCCGGTCCCCTCTTCCAGGGTCACTCCCAGCAGCGCCCGGCATACCCCCAGCCAGAAGCAGAGGTCCAGCGCCATACCCACCCCTGCTCCGGGAAACCGGCGGCGAAGAATGCGCAGCAGGTCATAGCCCGCCCCGGCTCCCAGGCCCAGCAGCAGGCTGGTCACAAGGCCCCGGGCCTGGAGGGCCAGATCGGTCTCCATCCCTCAGCCCAGCAGCCGGGCGAAAAAGCCGCCCTTTTCCCGGGGCGCCTCATAGGTCAGGGCGTCCACCGTCCCCTCCACCCGGAGCTCTCCCCCGTCCAGGCTGAGCTGCTCGATGTGCAGGTTCTCCCCCCGGATGATCAGCTCTCCCTGGCAGGTGGCCATGACGATCTGGTTGTCGTCAAAGCTCTCCACCTCTTCCACCCCGGAGACCGCCAGCCGGTTCCGGTTCTCCAGCAGAATGTGATGGGTCGTCTCCTCCGAAAACGCGCCGGCATTGAAGGCCATTGCACTCCCTCCCCTCTTGTTCAGGGCAAGGATATGCGGCTCGGGCCGGCTTTAGCACTGCCCCTCTCCCAGCCGGAGGGCGGACATGACCCGGTCCAGGGGGTGAAAGAGCACCAGCGCCAGCACAAAGTTCCCCGCCCCGTGGAGGACATCAAAGCTCAGCCCCGCCAGCCACCAGCTCCAGGCCATCTTCAGCCCACCGGTGACCACATAGGGGAAGGAGCAGAAAAAGCCGTAGGCCAGGCCGTAAAGGCCGGAGACCACTGCCCAGAACAGCGCCCCGTGGCGCTTCCCCTTCCGGGAGAGCAGCATCACCACGGCCCACAGAATCGTCCACACATACAGGTACATCACCCACCATAGATGGAAGCCGTACCACACCCCCTCCAGCAGGGCGAAGGCGTAGATAACCAGCAGGGTCTTTTTCCGGAAATAGAGCGTGTAGAGCAGGATGAGCAGGCTCACCGGCTCAATATTGGGCAGGCCCGACATGGCAATCTGGAGAGAAAAGACCAGGGCGGCGGCCAGCCCCAAAACGGTGATGTCCCGGGCGGTAAGCCCGGGACGAAGTGATTTCCGCTCAGCCAACGGTATAGACCAGGGCGTAGCTGTCCCCATCCGTCACCGGCTGGCTGTCAATGCCGTACATGCCGTACTCGTCATTGACATAGATGGCCCAGTAGGCGCCGTCCGTGCTGTAGTCCGCCGTGACGCCGTTGACGCTCTCGATGTAGAAGCCGTACTCGCTCTCAGAGCCGCCCAGCTCCACCTCACCCTCAATGGCCTCCTTGAGGAACTCCGCCGTGGTGTCGATGGCATACTCCTGGCTGGTCTCATCGGCATAGGTAACGGTCAGCGTGATGTGCTTGACCGCCTCAGCGTCATCCGCAGCGGGCTCCTCTGTGCCGGCAGGCGCTTCGGCCTCCGCAGGAGCTTCTTCCTCCGCAGGAGCTTCTTCCTCCGCAGCGGCCTCCTCCGCAGGGGCTTCGGCCTCCGGCGCTTCCGTCTCACTGGCAGAGGTGTCGGCGGCGGGAGCAGGCTCCTCCTGGGCCTTCTGGCCGCAGCCGGTGAGCAGGCCCAGGGTCAGGGCCAGGGCGGCCAGCAGGGCGAGTATGCGTTTGCTGTTGTTTTTCATGTGTTTTCTTCCTTCCAAACGAATTTGGAACCATTGTCCGCGGCCGGGCAATCAGAAACGCCCATCCCTCCGATACAGGAGAGATGGGCGCAGTATGCCCAGGGCCATCTCCTCCATCCCGGTTCCGGCAGGATCGAGACGTCCGGCGCGTATCTGACTCATCTCTCGTTGGAGAGCCTCACAGTGACCGACTCGCGGGGCTTTTGACCCCATTCCGCGTGGTTTCGGACGTACGGGTTTACTATACCGGGTTTTTCCGCCCACGTCAAGGAGCGAAATCAGATTTGCGGCCCACACCGGCAAAACTGCCCCCGGGGCTTTTGCCCCGGGGGCGTCAGATCCGTTGGAAAAATCAGTCCTCCAGATTGCCGGGGAATCTGGGAATGCCGTCAAAGCCGGGCTGGAGATCGGCGTCGGTGGGGATATAGTCGCTCATCTCGCCGTTGTGGAACTTCTCGTAGGCCACCATGTCGAAGTAGCCGGTTCCGGTGAGGCCGAATACGATGGTCTTTTCCTCGCCGGTCTCCTTGCACTTGAGAGCCTCATCGATGGCCACCCGGATGGCGTGGCTGCTCTCCGGGGCGGGGAGGATGCCCTCCACCCGGGCGAACTGCTCCGCCGCCTCAAAGACGGAGGTCTGCTCCACCGAGGTGGCCTCCATCAGGCCGTCGTGGTAGAGCTGAGAGAGGGTGGAGCTCATGCCGTGATACCGCAGGCCGCCGGCGTGGTTGGCAGAGGGGATAAAGCCGCTGCCCAGGGTATACATCTTGGCCAGGGGGCAGACCATGCCGGTGTCGCAGAAGTCGTAGGCGAACTTGCCCCGGGTAAAGCTGGGGCAGGAGGCGGGTTCCACGGCAATGATACGGTAATCCGCCTCGCCCCGGAGCTTTTCGCCCATAAAGGGGGCGATGAGGCCGCCCAGGTTGGAGCCGCCGCCGGCGCAGCCGATGATGATATCCGGCTTGATGTTGTACTTATCCAGCGCCGCCTTGGTCTCCAGACCGATGACCGACTGGTGCAGCAGCACCTGATTGAGCACGCTGCCCAGCACATACCGGTAGCCGGGATTGGAGACGGCCACCTCCACCGCCTCAGAGATGGCACAGCCCAGAGAGCCGGTGGTGCCGGGATGGGCCTCCAGAATCTTGCGGCCCACCTGGGTGGTCATGGAGGGAGAGGGAGTCACCGACGCGCCGTAGGTGCGCATGACCTCCCGGCGGAAGGGCTTCTGCTCATAGGAGACCTTGACCATGTACACCTTGCAGTCCAGATCGAAATAGGAGCAGGCCATGGACAGGGCGGTGCCCCACTGGCCGGCGCCGGTCTCGGTGG
>JBJDXT010000124.1:0-32845 GCA_051866795.1 Candidatus Onthomonas sp.
CATGGCTGCCAGCAGGGACAGGGTGAAAGCAGCAGTTCGTACAATCGGTTTCTTTACTTTCAAAGGTAAATCATCCTTTCTGGGGTCATCTGAGACAGATGACCGGTGTGGAATTGGAAAGCGTCCGCTGCACCGAATTCGTTGGACTGATGCAGCATGCAGCAGGTCAGTGCAGTTTGCTTTCCTATGGTTTGCAGTTCGTCCTATTTGCCACGCCCCCGGACAAAGGGGATACCACAGCCGCCCCTGGCGGGGCTGTCATAGCTCCAGGGCGCCGGATGCCGAACGCCCCAGGGTTCTCCCGCAAGTCCTTGGGGAGTCGTGAGAAAGTACCATTATCCCCCGCACCGTCCTGGCGTCCGGGGTGCCATATCCGGATTCAGGGCTGACGTTGATCGCTGGGATGGCTTCATGTTCACCTCCTGGAAGCCATCCGTCTCGGCGGCGTGTCCTGCTCGCTCGGGTACGGGTTGTGTGCTTGTGGTATCGTGTATGAAGTTGTCTGGAAGGCTCAGAAAAATGGCCTTCACTAATCACGGCTAAAACGGCACTTGTCAACCATATTTCATTTTTTCTTTACAATAAGTTCACTGAATTTCCTGAGCCTGCGTTTTGAAGCGAGAATGCTTTTTGACACAGCCTGCCTGGAGACACCCTCCAGCTTTGCAATTTCGCTTACTGTCATCCCATTTAGATAAAGCATGAGTCTGCAATATTGTGTTTTGGTCAGGCAGTTTTTCGCATGCAGAAAGAGTGTGGGATACCATAAATCGTCATGTGTCACATTCTGTTGAATATCTGATTCCTCTGACGGAAACAATGCAGAGACAAGGGCCTCCCAATCCTGGACAGGGACGTTTTGATCTGAAAAGCGGCGGCCCTCCTTTTCATCTTTACGGTAGTACTGATCTGACCACGCTTTCCATTTTTGAAATTCTTCTTCGTTGCTGAAATCTGCCCGGGTCAGCAGGATCTGCCCCTTGGCAGTCATATATATGATGGCGTTCTTCTGCTTTTTGTTGAGGGCATAGTCGCTCTTTCGATTGAACATGAATACTCCTCCATTTCGATTTTGTTAGCGAAAAATCGAAAGGAAGAGGCGGGGCTCGACATCGGCTTGAACGCTTACAGGCAAAAGAAAAGCGGCTGGTCCTGTACATCAGTACAAAACCAGTCGCTTCTTTGAGACGATTGAGGGGTTCGGCTTGGTTTGGCGAGATGGAGATACGCTTGGCAAGTGGAAGTTCTGCAGGGAGTGGCACTTCGGGGATCTTGTGTTTCGGAGCAGGGACGCTTCTGAACGGCTCAATGTCTTGGATTCGATCTCTTTGATCCACGACATGGCTCCTTGTGTAGTTTATAGGTAATATCTGTGTGAGTCATCCGCTCTGCAATCAACATCTGCAGTGGGCAACTTTATTCTGTTTTTGCAAGGATTATCGTAAATGGCAGAATGAGTTAAAATGAGTCGAAAAAAGGAGAAAAGCGGTCGCTATTCGTAAAAATAGCGACCGCTAGGAAAACTATGATTAAAAATGCCGGATGTATAGGAGGAAATTTGCAGCTTTGGGTACGAGAAATGTAAATTGTGATTAGAATGCTAATGCTTTGCTACCAGGAACGAAAGGTAAATTCTGGAAAATATCTATGTTGAAGCTTACGATGGAAGAGCACGCCGATTTCAATGTCCATTTGCATTGGATATTTTTTGACACGCTGAGAACAGGGCTGCCATAACGGCAGAACTGTTCCAAAAAGGAGAACAAGAAAGACACTTGCAGTTATCTATCCGGTACACCACTCCAGCTTGGTCCACAAATGCATTCCTTGTCAAAGAGATGCGGCGCTAATACCGAAGTGAATCTTAATCAGGGGTGCATATTGAGAAATTGGAAAAAATGGCCTCTGTATTGTTTGCAAAGATGCTGATATACGCACCGTCGATTGAGTGATAAATGCGGCTGCTCAGCGCTTTTGTGTCGTCGATGTACAGAATCACAATCTCATTTTCACAAATGAGCTTCACATGGTGCGTTGCTCCAGGCTCAAAAGAGAACGCTGTTGTGATAATGGGTTCCTCGTCCGCAATATATGCCAGCTTAGTGCCCTCATAATGAATGCATTGATTGTTGGCATCCAGTACAAGACCTGTATATTCGCTGTAATCCTCTCCCGATCCGAAAGCAAAGCCTGCATATCCGGCTTCATCCAGTGTCACATCGCACTCTAGCATCATGGTCGGAACTCGCATGCCGAAATTCGCCACGGCATTCTCGCCTTCCTCTGCAATCAGGCAAAAACTGCTGCCCTCCTCTGTTACACTTCCTTCCTGGTGGACAAGTGAAACTTTCTTTTCCACAGTGAAATACTCGGATAGGCTTTCAGGTTCCCTGACGCCCAGGGTGCCGTCCTCTTTCTGCACCAGCTGATGAATCAGCATATTTCCAGCCCAGTTGTAGGAGCCAAGGTCCTTCTTCTGATCTGTTCTGCCGATCCAGCCGCAGAGATAGCGGTTGCCATCAAGTACTGCTGTCTTTGCTGCGTAGAAAACGAAGCCTGCCCCGTCCAAAACGTTATCCTCCGGTGGGAGGAAGGGGCCGTCTATAGAATCGCTCATTGCGTAATAGGTGACACAGTCCCAGCTGTAGAACAGATAATAGTAGTCCCCCATTTGGAAGAGGTCGGGACATTCCAGCATATAGTGGCTCTGGGGCGCGTAGAACGGGGCACAGAGCGTCCAATCCTTCAGGTCCGTGGATGTGTACTTTGCGACTACACCGCCCAGAACGGATTCCCGTGCGGCAATCAGCATCCAATAACACTGCTCCTCTTGGTTCCAGAAGACGAACGGATCACGGAAGTCATCGCTGGAGTAATTTTCTGCCGGGAAGAGGGTATCCTCTGGGAGCTTGGTCCAGTTCTCCTTATCCTCACTGACTGCATGCATTACACACTCTTTGCCTAGGCCCCGTGCGCCCATGGAATCATTGTGTCCCGTATAGAAACAGTGATAGAGACCATCCTGGCCCTTCAGAACGCAGCCTGTTCCCAGCGCTGGATCAAGCTCGTCGAGCTGTCCACAACCGAGCATTTGTCCGTTATCTTCGTATTCGTAGAAGTTTGAGGTAGTAAATTTATGGATTGGGTGATAGGCTTGACCGTTGTGGTTCGTGTCGTATAAGTAGTAGAGCTCCAAATTGTTTTCGTCTGCCATAGGCATAACATCGCCCACAAAAGCGTCATCGGGGGCCGGATAAATTTTATATTTGACCTCTTCATAGGAAGCGGCCTCCTCTTCGGCTTTTTTTACCATTTCTGTTTCCGTTTCTGCTTTTGCGGCGGTTTTTGTGTCCGCATTTGTGCTTCCGCAGGATGCCGCGGACAGAACAATGCAGATTGCCAACAAAAGTGCCAGCGCATTCTTTTTCATCGACGTTTTCTTACTCCTCTGATAAAAAGGTACTCAGCGGTTCAGAATCGCTTCTACTTGTTCCCGCTCCGGCATGGAGCGGATGGCCCCCTTCTTAGTGGTGACCAGATAGGCGGCGGCGTTGGCGAAGCGGAGCATCTGCTCCAGGTTGTGTTCGGACAGCCCGGTCAGGCCGTTTTCCAACACAAAGTTCAGCACGCTGGCACAGAAGGTGTCTCCGGCCCCAGTGGTCTCAATCGTACCACCCAGCCGGAAGCTAGGGACAAAGACCCGCGTTTCGTTATAATAGGAATAGCTTCCATCTGCGCCAGCTGTCACATTTAGCAGGCGGATGTTCGGATATTGGGATTTGAGGATGGCGGCGCCTTTGTCAAAATCCTGCTCGCCAGTCATGAACTCAATCTCGTTGTCCGCAATTTTCAAAATGTCGCATTGGGAAAAACCATAGGCAATCTGCCTTTTCGCCTCCTCCAGACTGTTCCATAACGGCGGGCGAAGATTGGGATCAAAGGAGATCAGAGCGCCGCCTGCTTTTGCGCTTTTGATGGCCCTGATCGTCGCTCTGCGTACCGTGTCGTGGGTCATAGACAGGGTGCCAAAGTGGAAAATACGGCTGTTTCTGATGGTATCTTCCGGAATCTCCTCTTCCTTCAGCGCCATATCTGCCCCGGGATTGCGATAGAAGGAAAAGTCCCGGTCGCCGTTGGGGTAAGTCTTGACGATCGCCAGGGTGGTGCGGATCTCCTCTGACTGGACTAGGGCATCGGTGTTGATACCTGCCTCCTGGACGACCTGGCGCAGCTGATGGCCAAAAATATCGTCACCTACCTTGCCTACAAAGGCACAAGACTTGCCTAGCTTTTTCAGCATGGCCAACACGTTACAGGGGGCTCCGCCGGGATTTGCTTCAAACAGAGTATTCCCCTGGGGGCTAAGTCCGTTGTCGGTGAAATCGATTAGCAGTTCGCCCAGTGCAACGACATCAAAACGCTGTTCAGACATATGATTCATCCTCCGAGTCTATGACCAGATCATATTTTTCCACATCCAGCAGGACAGCTTCGCTGGCCTCAAAACTGATTGCGCTGGCTGTTTCCGGTGTGTAGAGAATAAACGTGGCCGCCTGCTCTCCATCGTTTACAAATAGCTCCAGGCTGTGGCGGTCCAAAATGACTCGGAACTTGATAATGCCCTGTTGAGGACGAACTAGAAAGTCTCGCACATGGACGATGTCGTGTGGGAAGCCGCAGCGGGTACGGTCTACCCGAACTGTATTGCAGTCCAGCTTGTAGCGGATCACCGTCATGTGTTCTCCGTCCTCGGCCAGTTTCAGCTTGAACCATTGGTAGAGGCTGCTTTGATTGGCAGGCCGGACGGTGACTGTCATATCAATCACCCGGCCGCTGATGCCATGCAGATTTGTCTCGCCGGAAAGAATTACGTTCTGATAAGCAATCCGATTTCTGCGGTACTGTTCCAGCTCCCGAACCGGGTTCTGTACCAGCCGTCCGTTAGAGATGTGCAGTTCTCTCGGCAGCGTCATCTCGCCGAAGCAGCGGATATCAGTGGGCTGGCAGTTTGAAGTCTCCCAGTTCTGCATCCACGCGATCATAATCCGCCGCCCATCCGGGGTTTCCAGGGTCTGAGGCGCATAGAAGTCAATGCCGTAGTCAATGGCCTGGACCCATGAGCGGACAAACTGCTTCTGCTTCGAGTCATAGTGGCCAATCAGGCAAACGGTGCCGTTGCCTGCGTGGAATTCCAGCCCGACAGGCGTCATCTCCTGAGGGCTGGTCAGCAGTACATGATTTCCGTCCAGCGGGAAGAAGTCCGGACACTCCCACATCCGCCCGTACTGATTGCGGCAGGCGTCCAGGATGCTGCCAAAGCTCCAGTGAAAGGCGTCCTTACTCTCGTAAAGCAGAATGGAGCCGCTGCCGTCTGAGGTGCGGTTTCCTGCCACGGCGTAATAAGTATTGTCTTCCCGCCAGATTTTAGGGTCACGGAAGTCCAGCGCACTGCCGCCCTCAGGCAGATCCTTGCCGGATAGGACGGGATTGCCCTCGTATTTCTCGTAGTTAACGCCGTCGCCTACGGCGATACACTGGGTCTGATATTCATTGACTACGCCGTCTTCCTGTCGGATGCGGCGGACGCCGGTGTACATTAGGAGCTGGCGTCCGTCTGGAAGCTCAATGGCGCTGCCGGAAAAGCAGCCATCTCCGTCGTATTCCGTATCTGGTGCTATCGCAATGGGCAGACGTTCCCAGCGGATGAAATCGCTGGTCTTTACATGACCCCAGTGCATAGGCCCCCATTTGGTAGAGTAGGGGTGGTACTGATAAAACAGGTGATACTCCCCCTGATAGATGGAAAAGCCGTTGGGATCGTTGATCCAGCCGATTCCGCCGGTGACGTGAAAAACAGGACGCTGCTCCCTGGGAATATAGGGCATGTATTTGGCTTCAAAATCACGGGCCTGCTGTAATGCTTCGCTGGTCATGACTGTTACCTCCTGTGAGTGGATCCAAAAAGCAGAGAGATATCATTTTTATAAAATGACATCTGTCCGCCTTTTGCCGGTAAGCGGCGTCCGGCCCGATTGGAACCCCGCTGCCCGGCAAACTGCCGGGCAGCGGGCGGAGAGGATGCACAAGCTGCTGGGTGAATCAGCCCATGTTGGCAAAGTAGCTGTCCAGACCCTCCTGCTTGAGCTGGAGCAGCTCCTGCAGGTTCAGCTGGTTCAGGTGCTCGATATAGTCAGCCCACTCAGCCTCCACATTGCCGTTCATAATCCAAGCGGCCTTCTGGCTCTCGGCGAAGGGCTTCAGGTCAGTCTCGATCTGCGTGATGCGGTTGGTTGTGTCAATATCGAAGAAGATGGGAGGATAGTTGTAGTCGCACTGCATGTAAGGCGCATACAGCTCCTTCATAATGTCCAGACGCAGCATGGCGTCATCGGGCTTGGTGGTATAGGTGCCGTAGTACTCATCCAGAATGGCCAGAGGGCCGCCCAGGTTGGTCTTCATCCGCAGCTCGTAGGGAACCACGCCCTCGGGAATGGGCAGATGCTTCAGGGTGCCGTCATCGTTCAGCTCAAAGATGTTGTCCTGAGCGGTATCGCCGTAGGTGCCCCAGTTGTCCTGGACAGACTGCACGGGATTGTACAGCTGGTCGATCCACTGAGCGGTCAGCTCGGGATAGGCGTTGGTGGAGGTAATGACGCAGCGGCCGATTTCAAAGCCCATGGCGTTCTGGCGGGTGACGTTGTACTCGCCGTCGGCGTTCATCAGGGCGGGCAGAGCCACATAGTCGTCAGGAGTGCCGGCACTGGTGTTGTCCCATGCGACGAACACGCCGTAACGGTCGCTGGCAGCCTTGGAGACAAAGGTGTTGTAATCGTGGGTGAACACTTCGGGGTCGATCAGGCCCTCTGCGTACAGGGAGTGGAGCCATTCGAGACCGGGGATAATGCCCTCGTCGGCCAGTGCGTAAATGACCTTCTTCTCATTGGTCACGATGTAGTGGTCGGGGTTGTCGCCATAGCCAAAGGCGCTCAGCAGGACGCCCACATCCTCGTTGCCGCCGTTCATGACGAAGGACAGGGGCAGGCAGTCGGGATGCGCTGCCTTGAAGGCCCGCAGAACCTCGGTCAGCTCATCGGGGGTGGTAGGCATGTCCAGGCCCAGCTCAGTTAGCCACTTCTGATTGATAAAGGGGATGCCGCCGATAGCCTGAATGGCCTCCTTGCCGCTGCCCAGCTCCTCAATCCAAGGGAAGGAGTAGATATGTCCGTCAGGGGCGGTGATCAGGGCGCGATACTCGGGGCGTGCGTCCAGGACTGCTTTCAGGTTGGGCATGTACTGGTCGATCAGCTCGTCCACGGCGATGATCGTGCCGTCCTTGGAGTAGCGCAGCAGATCGTACTGGCTCATCTGAGCGTCAAATACGATGTCGGGCAGATCTTTCTTTGCCAGAGCCAGCTGCTTCTTCTCGCCAAACTGGTCGTCAACGTACACGGTCCAGTCGATGTGGACATTGGTGCTCTCCTCCAGACGCTGTACGATGACACGCTCGTCCAGCTCCTGAGAGGCGAAGGAGGGCTCATGGGTCAGGGCGGTCAGAGTGACCTGCTCAGCCAGCGGAAACTCCACAGCGGCGTCTTCCGCGGGGGCGGCATCACCGGCGACAGCGGTGTCGTTGGCGTTGCCGCTGCTGGACGGAGCGTCGGCTGTTGGCGTGCTGCCGCATGCGGTCAGCATGAGCAGAGCCAGCAGGGCTGTGATGATTCGGAACATACGCTTTTTCATAATCTGTCTCCTTTGCTTTCGTTTTTTCTTGTATTGGCATCAGCCCTTGACGGAGCCCATCATGACACCCTTCTCAAAGTATTTCTGGAAGAAGGGATACATGACCAGCAGCGGCAGGCTGGAGACCACAATGGTGGAATACTTGAGTTGCTCGGCAATCTTTGCCATCATGGCGGCATTCTGTGCATCGGAAACCATGCCGGGACGCGGTGTGTTCTGGACCAGAATCGAGCGGATGACCAGCTGCAAAGGCTGCAAGGTGGAATCCTCCAGGTAGATCATGGCGTCGAAGTAGCTGTTCCACATGCCGACAAATTGATACAGAATCAGAACCATAATAATGGGCTTGCAGAGAGGGATCAGGATTTTGAAGAAATACTGGATGTCGTTTGCGCCGTCCAGCATAGCCGCCTCATGAAGCTCACCGGGGATGGATTTAAAATAAGTACGGGCCAGGATAATATTCCATACGTTCACCGCACCGGGGAGGATCAGAGCCAGAGGGTTATTGATCAGCCCCATATTGGAGATCAGCAGGTAGGTAGGCATCAGTCCGCCGCCGAAGAACATGGTGATCAGGAAAAAGGTATTGAAGACTTTGCGCCCCACAAACTGCGGAATACTGAGGGGATAGGCAGCCAACAGGCAGACAAGGGCAGAGAAAAGGGCGAATACAGTGGAATAAAGGAAGGAATTGATAAAGCCCCGGACAATCATGGGATCCTGAAGTACCCGACGGTAGCCCTCAAGCGTCCAGTCATCCGGATTGAAGGAGATGCCCTGATTGGTCAGTACCACCGGGTCAATAAAGGAGGCCAGGATGACGTAAATCAGAGGGATTAAAACAGCCAGCACGAATACCCCCAGAATTGCGTAACCAATCCAGAGGACAACTTTGTCCTTCCGTGTGTAGAATTGTCTTGCTTCCATTTTCTTTCCTCCTTACAGACCTTCGCCCTCGTTCAGATGGGAGACAATCTTATTCACTGAGATCAGCAGGATGACGTTGATCACAGAGTTAAAGAGGCCCACAGCGGTAGAATAGCTGTAGTCGCCAATCTGAAGACCGATTCGGTACACATAAGTAGGGATGATCTCCGATGCGGCGCGGTTTAGGTCGGTCTGCAGAGCCAGAGCCTTTTCAAAGCCGATGCTCATGATCTGTCCGGCAGACAGGATGAACTGGATGACCATGATAGGCTTCAGCGTGGGAATATCGACGTTCATAATCTGCTGGAACAGACTAGCACCGTCGATATTACAGGCATCCACCAGGTCGGTGCTTACGCCTGAGAGCGTCGCTGTGTAGATGATGGAGGCCCAGCCAGCACCCTGCCAGATGCCGCTGGCGATGTAGATAGTACGGAATGCCTTTGGATCTGTCATCAAGTTGCTGGAAGTACCCAGCGCCTGGTTGATGGGGCCGACAGGGGACAGGAACGCGATGATCATACCGGACATAACGATGACGGAGATAAAGTTCGGCGCGTAGATCAGCAGCTGAATATTCCGCCGGAGACCGGCGCCGCGCACGCGGGACAGGATAATTGCCAGGATAATGGGCGGAAAGAATCCCCACAGCAGTCCGTAGACACTCAGCTTCAGCGTGTTTGCCATCAAAGTGAGGAAGTCCGGAGAGGAGAGGAACCGTGCGAAGTTTGCCCATCCGACGAATTCACTTCCGAAGATGCCAAGGCGGTTGTTGTAATCCTCAAAAGCGATTGCAAGACCGCCCATTGGCAGATACTTGAAAACGAAGGTCAGAGCCACAGCCGGCAGCAGAAAGAAAATGTAAAGCTGCCAGTTGTTCCTCATGTAAACTAACTTCTTGCGAATTGATTCGCCGGCAGGGACCGCTAATCGTCTCATTGCCACACCTCTTTCTTTTCAAAATGTAAACCTATCGATTTACGTTTGCAACATGTTGCATTTACAATATACAAAACAGTCTGCTAAATGTCAATCTAATTTTTGGGGTATCTCCTATTTTTGGAGGAATATTCAAAAGGAGATGCAGCAAATTGTGCGAGACGAAAAAATGAAGTTTACATTAATTTACACAAAAAGACATTTCAGTTTATACTTTGCATTGCATTGCGATTTTGAGTATGCTATTATGTTACAAAAAGAGATTTCAGAACAGGAGTATAAGATATGCCAGCCAGACGTATTACCATGCAGGATATTGCAGACGCCTGCGGTCTTTCCCGCAACACGGTATCGAAAGCGTTTAATGGCCGGGGCGGCGTTCCCGAGGCGACCCGGCGCATGATCCTGGCAAAGGCGGAGGAGTTGGGCTATCGCCAGATTTCCAGCGACAATGCCGCAGCAGCTCAGACTGTCGGAAATCCGCTGCTGCACGCCAAGAGCATTGCGCTGCTGACCCACCATATGCCCATGCATTCTCACTACGGAACGGCGTTTATTTCTGCCTTTGCCAACCGGCTCTGCCGTACCGGATACACACTGATGATGTATGAGATCAGCCAGGAAGAGATTGACGAGAAGCGGCTTCCCGCCAATTTTGCGCTGGATCGGACAGCGGGTATTCTGGGAATCGAATTGTTCGATCATGACTACGCGGATATGATCTGTGGCCTGGGCCTGCCGGTGATTTTTACCGATACTTATGCCCGGCCAGATCTCTCTTCTATGGCGGCTGACCTCATTACAATGGAGAATGTCTCCAGCACTATTGCGCTGACAGAGAAGCTGATTAAGGCAGGGGCCAGGGAGATCGGCTTTGTGGGAGACGCCAACCACTGCTGCAGCTTTCAGGAGAGATGGTCCGGCTTCTGCAAAGCGATGGGACGCGCCAATCTGACGGTGCGGAAAAGTCTCTGCATTCTGGCGGATGATTCCAATCCATATAGCAATCCTGCCTGGCTGTTGGATCAGATAGAGCGGATGCCGTCTATGCCGGACGCCTTTGTCTGCGCAAATGATTTCTTGGCGCTTCATCTGATAACTGCGCTTAAGAAAAAGGAGTTGAGGATACCGCAGGATGTCATGATTACTGGCTTTGACGGGACAGCCCAGGCGGATGTTGTCGAGCCATCTCTGACAACGGTGCGGATTCCCAGCTCTGACATGGGTTATTTCGCTGCCGGGATGCTCTTGGAGCGCATGGAGAACCCCAGACTCCCGTTCCGCCGGAATTATGTTCAGACCATTCCTATTTGGAACAAATCCATTCGGGAGCCTGTGTAGTTGGGAGTTGCTGTGTTTAGATCGGCGCGATGCTCATTCGGACATACAGCATGATTTGTTTTACTCCCATCCTCTTGCAACAGAAGCTTATCGCGGTACTAAAATTGCTGCTTAGAGACATAGACTTTGGATATCAAATTTAACGCCCGTATCCATAGACAGATGGACTACCCAGTGTATAGCTCCTCCGCTTCACACGATCCCCACTATTCCCCTCAACGGTATATACCCGTCCGCCAGACACAGACTCCACAATCCCCACATGGTCAATGCTCCCGTCATCTCCCCAGTCAAAGAAGACGATGTCCCCTGGAGACGGCACATAGCTCCCGTCCATGAGCCGTCCCCGAGCGGCAAACCATGCCGCTCCATCCGAGCACAGTGAAAACTTAGGGACTGCTCCGGCGTCAATCAGCCCGCACTGGTCAGCGCACCAGGAGACAAAGCAGGCACACCACTCTACCCGGCTGTCAAAACCGTACCAGCGCCAGTAGGTCTCACCGCCGTTGCCTTCCTGGGAAAGGGCAATCTGAACGAGTGCCTCATTTCCGCCGCCCGTGGGAATACGGCCCAAAGCATAGTAGCGCAGCACGTGGGGGACGTACTGGGTATCACCATATCGCACCCAACCCATCCGCTCCGCCATCATGGCGGAAAACTCCTCTGCGTTCGACAGTGAATACCCTCCATAATGCGAAACGGCCCAGGTGATATAGCCTGGGCCGAAGTTATACCCCTGGAGAGCCAGCTTGATGTGCTCCAAGTCCAGCGGGCTCTCCACGCCAGCCCTGTCCAGCACATCCCGGACAGCTTGCACTCCGCATTGAATGGAGTATTCCGGATCAGTGATTCCGCCGGGCACCCGGGGATACCTGTTGTTGTAGCCGCTCTCTGCTGCCTGCATGGGGTCGGTACCCCGTCCACCGGACTCCTGCATCATGATCGCTTTGATGAGCTCCACATATTCCGGAATGCCGTACTGTGTAGCGTACTGGCGGATCAGCGGCTCATAGGCCTGTACCTCCTCACTTACCGGCAAAGCTGCGTCTGCATTGCTGCCGCCGGTCATGAAGAGCAGACTGCCGAACAATACAACGACGATTATAACAGCGACTGCCGCCCCGCCCAAAGAGGACAGGGCGGCAATCAGTGCTTTGGAGGAGGAGACAATTGCTTTCATTGCAGAACGTGAAGCCTTTGCGGTGTTTTTTATGGCAGTCTCAGTGGGCTTTATTCTGTCCCGGAGTGCCCGAATGCCATGCCGGACGGCATTGGCGTTCGGCAGATGTTGAGCCGCGTATGTATTTCGGGAAATGTGGGCCAGTTTGCTTGCCCAACCTGCCGTCTTGCCGGATGTTTTCACCGTTTGACGATTGATGTACTTGACCGCAAGCGGTCTCTGCCGAATCTCCTTGGCGGGTGAGCTTTCTTGAACAGGGAACCTACCGGCAGGAATAGCCCGTCTGCTTAGATAGTTGGTTGCATTTGAAAGATTTGAAACAGGTTCAGGAGGACGTTGCTCCCGACGCACCTGAGCTTGCTTTGTTGCAATAGCCCGTCCTTGCGCAGCAGCATGAGACTCCCCAGCCCGCTCTACAGATTGGGGAGTCTTTCGGGTGACAGCTGTCTTCCGTTGGATGTAGGTGTCCTTTGTCTTAACGGTGGGAGTCTCTTGAGTCTGTTCTGTTTCAGCTCCTGGTTCGGCATCTTCCTCAAAACTATGAAAAGCACGTTCCCTGACAGCTTTGGCTTTCCGCCAAGCAAACCGTCCTCCAGCCTGGCCTGCCCGATGAACGACAGTCTCTGTCATGTCGGTGAGATGATCTCCGCCATAGTCATCCCGATACTGCCCGTCCTCGGCGGCCTCCCGGAGCTGAGATTTCAGTTCTGCCGCAGCCCAGCCAGCCCCGCGGCGCACCAGCTCCCGTGGGACTGGTTTGGCTTTTTCTTTCAGCGCTGCCCGAACAGGGGGCTTTTCCTTAATCTTCTGAATCCCACATCACCTCGGTTCCGAAAGGTCAGACGGCCTGGTCGTCATTAGTCGGTAGAGCTTTGTGTCTCTGGGAAACCGGTCCTCAAAGGGGACGATGGCGCTGCCGCACTTGAGCAGGCCGTGTCCGAACTCCACATTGGTGATGTAGGAGAGCTGGTTATCTGAGATGTTCAGCAGCCGGGCCAGCTCCACCCGGTCTGTGCTGGCCTGATTCAGCATGACCAGGAATTCAGAGTTAGCCAGCATGGTGCGGGCAGTGTGAGATTGGAGCAGGTCGTCAATGTTCTGAGTCAGCCCACTGGCACAAGCCCCATACTTCCGTACCCGCTTCCAAAGGGTGAACAGGAAATTGGCGCTGTACTCGTGCTGAAATAGCAGGTAGATTTCATCAACGTAGAGCCAGGTGTTTTTCCCACACGTCCGATTCCGAATAATCCGGTTGAACACGCTGTCCAGCACCACCAGCATGCCCACCGGCTGGAGCTGCTTGCCAAGATCCCGGATGTCATAGCAGAGAATACGGGCGTCCGTATCCACGTTGGTAGGCTTGGCAAAGGTGTTCAGGCTGCCCTCAGTGAACAGCTCAATGGCGAGAGCTACATCCCTGGCCTCCGGCTCCGGCTGGAGGAGCAGCTCAGTGTAAAAGTCCCGGAGGGTGGGCGTTTTTCCCTGATAACCGCTGCGAATGTATTCCCGGTAGACGCTGGCGGTGCACCGGTCGATGATGGACTTCTCCTTGGCGTTCAGCTTGCCGGAGCCCACCAGCTGCTCACAGAGAGACAGCAGGAACTCGGACTTCAGCACCACCGGATTTTCCCCGCCGCCGTAGCCCTGCTCCATGTCCAGAGCATTGATGTGGTTGGGAGAGGTGGCAGAGATGTTAATCACCTCACCGCCTAGACCCTCTACTAATGGCCTATATTCCGACTCTGGATCGATGATAATAATATCGTCTTTTGTAGACAGCGCCAGGCTGGTAATCTCCCGCTTTGCCGTAAAGGATTTGCCCGAACCGGAGACGCCCAGAATGAACCCATTGCCGTTGAGCAGCTCCATCCGGTTGGCCAGAATCAGGTTTTTGGAGATTACATTCTGGCCGTAGTAGATACCACCCTGATGATGAATCTCCTGGGCCTTGAAGGGCATGAGTACAGCCAGCGCCTCGGTAGTCAGGGTGCGCAGGGCATCGATTTTTCTAAGTCCAAAGGGAAGGGCAGTCACCAGCCCCTCCGGCTGCTGCCAGGTCAGGGTGGAGAGCTGGCACAGGTGCTTCCGGGCAATGGACTGGAGAGTTTCTGTGTCGCTGTCCAGCTGCTCTTTGGAATCCGCCAGATGCACCAGAGTGACCAGTCCGAACAGCATCCGCTGATCCCGGGTGGTGAGGTCGTCCAACATCTCCCGAGTCTCCTTCCGCTGCTGCTCCAGGTCGTAGGGAACTACAGCGGAGAAGTTGTTGCTGTTATTCTGCCTGCGCTGCCAGTTGGTCACGTTAGTCTCCACACCTAGCAGCCGGTTCTGCAGCTCCCGTACCGCCTCATCGGTGGGTACGGGAATGATATCAATGCTGAGCATGAGTCTCCGGTTCAGCTCAGTCAGTTCGGTAATCATGGAGTCCTTGATGTAGCTGGCAAACTCCTTGAGAAACAGCACCCGGCCATACTGATTGCCCATGACAAAGTAGTCCTTGTGCGTCTCCATGGAGTCCGGACAGATGCAGTCCTTGAAGGAACGGCCGTTTTTCATGTGCTCCTTGAGATTGAAGTGGAACTCCGCCTCTTCACCGGGACGATAGAAGTCGTGAAGCACCTGAAGCCGCTGGGCGGCGTCCAGTTCCTCGCTGTGGGCGTCCAATTGGGTCAGCTTGGCAATCACGTCGTTGGTCACCCGTCCGAAGAAGGTTCTGGCTTCCTCCACACTTTTCTTGTGGACGGAGATGGTGATGTATCGCTCCTGCACCACATTGTTGACGGTGCCGGTGACCTTGTCCGTCAGCATCCGGTTGTACTCCCGTCGGTACTCGTCCAAACCGTCTCCCTGTTCCGGGAGCAGGATGGTCTCCTCAAAGTGCTGACGATTGAGGTGCTTGTTGTGGATGGTAATCTTGGTGGTGGCGCCGGTGTCCAGGGCGTTCAGCAGTTCCGAGTAGCTGAGGAACATGCTGGTCTTGTCCTCTTTGGAGGCGATGGCGTAGTTGATGTCGGTAAAGCGGATGGATTTGGAGAACTTGGTTCCAGACTGAAAAATCCCATCTGACCAGATCCGGCGGATGGGAATGATGTCCTGGACAGACTTGGGAACCTTGTACTTTTCCCGATCCTGCTTCAGGGTGGATTGCAGTGTCTTAATCAAGGGTCAGCGCCTCCTTCATGGCGGAGTTTTGCAGGGCCTGGGCGTACAGGTTCTCGCAGTGAAAGACCAGCCGCTGAGGATAAAGTGTAGAACGGATTACCGCCAGCAGAAACTGCTCGGCGTGCATGCCGTTATACTGAAAGAAGCCGCCCAGGGCAAAGGGGAAGGCAGCCAGAACACAGAGCCAGTCATAGCTGCTGCCCTCTACGAAGTGATGCAGGCAGAAATAGAGAACCACCGCCACCGCAACAGCCAAAACGGAAAAGAGAAACTGCCGTAGAGAGAGACCGAAGAAAATGCTCTCCTGGTAGTTCCGGACTTCTTTGTTGATGCGTACTTCCAGTAAAATCACCTCCTGGAGGGATGAGAAAGTTAAAATTCAGAGCGTTTCTTGAACAGAGACTTGTCTTTCCGGGGAAAAGATGCTACCATTCCACAACCTTAACCCATTGAACCGCCCAAAGGAGGTTGTGAGAATGGTGTATCTGATTTTGGGGCTGATAATGGCTGTCCTCTCTGCCGTGCTGCGCCTGGCGGCAATCTTCCGGCTGGCCATCCCGCTGGTCTACGCCTTGGTGGTGCCCACCATCTTTCATGAGTGGTACTACGCCAACCAGGCGCTGGCTGAGGGCATCTGGTATGGAATGCTGGCAGTAGTCGTCCTCTCCTGGCTGGTGTCTCTCGGGAGAAAGCTCCTGGCCATCCGCCGGAGACGGAAGAAAGAACGGGAGCTTGTCCAATCCCTCCGATGATCACCCCAGCCCCATCAGCTCCCGGATCAGCCGGTCGCTCATCTTGATGCAGCCCACCAGCACCAGCATGTTGAAAACCGTCTCTCCGATATAGTTCCAGACCAGCGTGGCCGCCGGCAGGGAGCTGTCTCCCAAAGCCGGCGGACTGGCGGCGAACTGGGAGAAGATGACGCAGGCCAGCACAATGACACAGCCCTCCAGACAGATAGCGGCGTAGCTTTTGAGAAAGGCAACGCCGATATTGCTGGAGGGCTGTCCCGCGAATGAGGAGAGGGGGATGGGCGCAATAGCGGTGGCGATATAGAGTTTAAAAAAGCGGCTGTAGACAGTGAGGATCATGACCAGGGACAGCACCCAGATAAACAGAGAGCCCAGCAGGGTGATCGCCCAGAGGGGGATGGATTCAAAGAAGCCCACGTTTTCGATGGCGGTCACCAGCTCCCCCGGCACAGTTGTGGCGGATGCCGCCGAGAGGCCTGAGGCACTCATAATGGTGGACATGGCTCCCTGGGCGATTTCAAAGAGGGTCATCATCAGGTCAAGTCCGTAGGCCACGGCCGTCTGGGCCAGGATGAAGCGAATAAAACATTTCAGTGCCAATTCGGGCCGTTTCAGCTCGGTAAAGCTCCCACAGGTCTTGATGACCCCCATGACGAAGAAGAGCACCAGCAATCCGTAGCCGATGGCCTTCAAGGCGCTGTTGATATTCAGAATGACGCTCCAGATGCCGCCGCCCCGGAAGTCCTCCGGGCTGGTGGTGAGCAGCGACCAGATCTCTGCCAGCTTTTCGTTCCAGGTGGAGAGCGCGGAGTTCAGGTTTTGGACAACCCAGTTGTCGCTTTCGATGGGATTTCACCTCCTTTGCGGGGCGGGCGCAGAAGCACCCGCCCCTTTCTCATGATCAGCCGGTAATCAAGTTCAGAATTTCCTTTGTAAAAGCAATGACCAGCCCGCCGGCTACAGTGAGCATCCCGTTGGCCCGCTGGGAGGGATCGTGGCTCTTGAGGGACAGGCCCAGCTGCAAAATGCCAAAGCCCAGCAGGATGACTCCAATCGCTTTAATCAAGGAGAAGATAAAGTCACTCAGGTTGTTGACCGCCGTCAGCGGGTCGCTGGCGGCAAAGGCAGGGGATACAAAGACCAACATGATCAGTGTCAGACTGGTGAGGGTAACGTAGAGCCGCTTGGCCCGGCGCTCAAAGGTGTTGTGATTCATTGGCTGCACTCCTTTCGCTGCGCTCCGGAACAAACAACGGTTTGCCGGAGCATTTTGTGGTGTGGTGGTTGGGATGGTGGAGGTAGGGCTGTCCGCCGGCCTCCGGGGTAAAGCGGATGGCTGGATGCTTGGTCAGATCGTATTTCTCGTCCAGCACCGGCTTTGCGCCCCGGATGAAGAGGATGGCATACCGGTTGTCCAGCTGCCGTACCTCATCTGGCGTCAGCAACTCCCGGCCGCTCATCTGGAAGTTGGTGGAGTAGGAGCCGGAGCGACCTTTCGTCTGCCCATGGGTCTTGGTATCGATTGTGCCCTTGCCCAGTGCCTTGGAGATGTACTCGTGGGTGCTGGACTCATTTCCGCCGAGGTACAGGAGGGTATCGCTGTTGCCTGGAATCGTCTCCCAGGAATCCTTATATAGTTCTTTGATCTGGGCCATATTCTGAATAATCGTACTGGCCGAGATATTCCGGGAGCGCATGGTGGCCAGCTCCCGAGTGAAGCCGGGCAGCGGCATGGACGCAAACTCATCTAGCATGAAATGGACGTGCCGGGGCAGCGCTCCGTGGTGGATCTGATCTGCGCTGTAGTAAAGCGTCTGAAAGGCCTGGGCATAGAGCAGGCTGACCAGGAAGTGAAACGTGTTGTCGTTGTCAGGAATCACCGCATAGAGGGCACATTTCCGTTCGCCCAGCGTGTAGAGATCCATATCGTCGTGATTGGTGATCGCCTGAATCTGGGGCAGGTTGAAAGACGCCAGGCGGACAGCTGTGGATACGAGGATGCTCTTGGCTGTCTTGCCCGCCGCCAATTTAAAGACCTTATACTGCCGGACGGCCACGCTGTCCGGCTTCTCCCGTTCGATGGCCTGGAACAGCAGGTCAAGAGGGGAGAGGTGCTCATCGTCCTCCTCCTTCACCTCTGCGTATTCCAGCACCCGCATGACCATAGAGAAGTTCTGCTCCGACTCCGGGGCCTCCTGCCAGAGCATGAGGATGATGGCCTGGAGTAGGGCAGTCTCTGACTTCGTCCAAAATGGATCGGACTCGTGTGCCCCCTTCGGCGTGGTGGCCTGAATCAGGTTGTTGACCAGCCGCAGTGCGTCCTTCTCGTCCCGAATGTAGCGGAAGGGGTTGTACCCGTCCGACTGCTCCAGGTTGACCAGATTGAGCACCCGGATGTCATAGCCCTGACTTTTCAGATAGCTGCCGGTGGCGGTCAGCACCTCCATTTTGGGGTCAGTGATGACAAAATTAGTGTTTGCCTGCAAGATATTCGGTATCACATACCCACGGGTCTTAGCAGCGCCCGACCCTCCGATCACCAGCACATTGAGGCTTCGCCGGTGCTTGTGGGTGTCCAGTCCCAGGGAGATGTGCTTGGTCAGCAGCTTGTTCTCCTTCTGGGCGAATTGGGCGTTGAGCTGTCGGGGCGAGCCCCAGGTGGCCGAGCCGTGTTCCTCGCCCTCCCGGGTGCGGCCTTGCTCATCGGAGTAGACCAGTACTGCCGTCACATAGATCAGACTGCAAACGCCGATGACCGACAGGCTGAACTTCGTCCAGTGGACAGACAGTGGATTTTTCAGGGATTCCGTCAGCCGTTTTACCATGTCCAACAAGCTGCCGTCCATGGACTGGGCAATCAGCAGCGCCGCCCAGACCACTGGCAGATACAAAAAGAGCCAGAGGAGCAGCGCCTCTGGCCCGTGCTGTTTTTTCAGGGCAATCACCCCCTTATTTTGTCCGTTCCGGCTGTTTCGTTCTGATTTTTGCCCTGGCCGGGGCGGACTGCCGCTGATTCAGGTCTGACCGGAATCCCTTCAGCCGCGCCTCCACAGAGGGGCGCTCAGCCGTCGTCCTCGAATCGGAGCTGGGCCTGGTATCGTGCGAGTCTCGTCCCGACCGGCGTTCTTTTTTTGATGCGTGTTCCGACCTGGCTTCCTCTTTCTGCAGTTCCACAGCCTGTGCACTTGCGTCCTGATACAGCATTTTCTCAAAAACCAGGTTGGCCCGCTCTACATCCGAGGCCGGAAGGATCAGGTCAACCTGCTTCCCGTGGCTGTCCTTGTCTTTGACAGTCGCATAGAGTATTTTCTGCTGCCTGGCCAGCTGACGGAACTGGCTGTACTGCTCTTCGCTCATGGGAAACAGCCGAAGATCCCGGGTCTCCCGGAGCATCCTGGTCATTCCCACTCTGCCGGAGAGCTTTTTGTGGTTCCTGGCCAGGGCGATGCTGATGGCCGCCAGATTCTTGACGGCTGAGCCGGTCAGCCGGACAGCCACCTCGCCACTGGAGAGCATCATGCGGACCATCTGGTCCGCCGCTTCACCGCTGCCTGTGTTCATCTCGTGTCACCGCCTTTTCTTTCGTTTCGATGGTTTGAATGTCCCGCTCCATCTGGGGCTGGGCATTCTGGATTTCTCTGCACAGCGCAATCTGCCGCCGTACCGCTCTGATCTGTCGGTTCAGCTCCGCCGCCTGTTGGTAGACTGCGGCTTTTTCTTCCTTGAGCTGGTCTCTTGGAATACCGCATTCCTCCAATACTTTCACGGCCTCCAGATACCGGGCATATTCTGCCTCCATGCCGGGCAGCCCCTCCTCGTAGAGCTTTTTCACCGGAGCCAGTGCCTCTGCGTCCGACAGTGCGTTGTACAGCGCTCGGCGCTTTTTCTTTCTTACATTTAATATGGTACGTTGTTTGGTAAGCGCTGTGATCTTAGCCTCAGCATCACTGACAAACCGGGCCATGTCCTCTGGGGAGGAGATGTTGTGTTCCCGGAGGAAAGCAAACTGCTTTCGGTACTGCTCGAACTTCATCACCTCCTTCCGTAAATGGGGCGTCATCCTGGGCGGGTACTGCCGCTGCTCGACCTTGCCCAGCAGATAGAGGTAATGGTAGTACAGGGCTAGGAATCCAGTGTACTTGGGGTGCTTCTTGTAAGGCTGGTACTTCGGCCGAGAAATCACCACCAGCTTCCGGCCAGCCTCAATTTCCAGCAGATTTCCCGCAATGGCCTTTTGAATGCCCTCCTCAGTGAACAGCGGATTGCGCCGGCCCGGATACATGAAACGCTCCTGCCCCCGCAGCCGGAAACCCAGCCGATTGCCGTGATGGATCTCGTAGCCCTTGTGCTCCATGATCAGGAAGAAGTGCCCCAAGTCATTGGCGTCCTCAATGGCCTCCCGCAAGTCAGCTTCCAGCATGGAGCGGTAGGTGGGCTGCCCCTTGCTCTGGCGGAGCCACTCGATGTAGCTCATGGCTTTGCTGGATTTGCCCTGTACAATGACGGACAGGCCGTGCTTCCGGCAGAGACGGTCGGAGATAGCGCGGATCTGTTGGTAGTAGGTCTGGGCATTGCTGTGATATTTCTTCCCGGTTACTGCGTTCACCGAGTTGAAAACCAGATGACTGTGAATATGATGCCGGTCTACATGCGTGCCGATGACTACCTCATAATCTGAGAGATACTGGGCGGCAAATTCTTTGGCAATCTCCAGGGCCAGCTCCGGTGTAATCTCGCCGGGCTGGAAGGACTGGATGATGTGATAACACTGGACGCCACCCGTTTGCTGATATTGCTGTTTGGTTTTCATCATCCGGCTGGCTGCAAATTCAGTGGAGCAGCGTTGGCTGGCTGTCAGAATGCGGTCATCGGTTTTGTCGCCGTTGAGAACGTAATTGACAAGCTGGTTCAATGGGGCTTTTCGGGCCAGAATCTTTGTGACTGCCATTACTTGTCCACAATCTCTTCCAGCCGCTCATAGACCAGATGGAGCAGATGGAGTGCCTCACGGACATCTGCCCGTGTACCCAGGTTGGCGTTGATCTTCCGGGCAATCTGGTTTATGTTCGTACCGATGCGGTTGATCTCTGTGTAGAGTTGGCCCAACTCAGCTGGAGCCCGTTCCCGAAGCTCGGTCTGGCTGATACAGGCCCGAATGGTATTGCTTAACGTCAGTCCTGATTTCTGGCTGAGTTGGTTCAGATGCTCACGCTCTTCCCGGGTCAACCGGACGGAGAGAAAACAGTCCTTCGTGCGTAATCGCACCTCCTTTCTCCGCCCACAGGCGGCATGTGGGGACTGGGGCCTGCCCCAGCAAGCGCTTTTGTCATACGAAAGCTATGCTTGCGACAGCCCCAGCCCAAGGGCTGGGGGCTCTTCTTCAAAGGACGGAATAAAATCGATCTGATATATAGTGGATAGAGACGCTCTCCTTCCTGTACGCAAAATAACAGTGCGTGCAATTACACGCATTGACAAAAAGAGAGCCGCAGGTAATGCGCGTAGTTGACGCCTTACCTGCGGCGGCCTGTCTTTATGCGGCCAACACTCGACATATGAATCAATTCCGCTCCTGATCCCGCAGCGCGTCCATGGCGCCTAAGATATAGCGGCTGAGAATACTGTGCATCCGATACCATTCAGCATCCTTCTTCCAGCCCATCGCCCGATTCAGATAAAAGGCACCATAGATGTCGTGCATGAACATCAGAGTCGCCTCCCGCTGGGAGAGGTGGCAGTAGTCCATGTAGTGCGGAACCATGTGATCCTTTTCCGCCATATAGATATGCTTGATCACATAGCTGGACAGCGCCTCATCCTGAAAAAGAGGCAGATATTTCTCATCATCCGCCACCCGCTGACAGGTAGGGAAAAGACCGTTGTGCTTCCGGAGAACCTCCGGATCAGAAGTGTTTGCCAGGAAACGTGTGTTTTCTATAAAGTTGTCAACGCTTGTTTCGCTGGCCTGCTCGGAAATTTCGAGCGCTTCATCCACCAGTTCATCCACTACAGCAGTCAGGTCGCTGTAATGAAGATAAAAGGTGGCACGGGTGATCTCTGCCTGGCGGCACAGGCTGGCAACGGTGATCTTTTCAAATCCCTGAATGGTCAGCAGCTCCAGCAGAGCATCTTTAATGACGGCTTGTGTATACAGGGTACGCCGGTCTGTCTTTCGCTGTTTCATGGGTGCGTATCCTTTCTCCTTTGCGCGGAACTTTGGCGGATAGAAGTGTCTGCTTGTATTCTAATACAGCCAGGAGAAAAAGTCCCTGACACATTTTCGGAACATGTAAAGGAACGTTCTGATTTGAAAAATGTGTGATTGATCTCCCAGTTTGAAACATTATAATCGTTATTAAACACATAGTCAATAATCGTTCATACATTCCGGCAGCATCTGTGATGTACAGAATTGGATTTTGGAACCTTGTATTTTATCATTCGCCTGTTTTACGGAAACGGGCGGATGAGAAATAGAACGTACCGGCAAACACATATCAGAGGAGGAAGAAGAAAATGATCCAAGTCGAATTAGAAGACGTATTGGCAGTTCTGGCACTCTGCAGTCCCCATCTCATTGGGATCGCGGCTGCAATTGTGATCGCAGTTGTGCTGCTGATTGTCTGCCGAAAGCAATCCAAATCCAAGAAGTTTCTGATCCGCAGCGAAGCTGTACTCGCCATGGTGCTGGCCATTGCCATCTGCGTCAACCTGATCTGCTTTGGCCCGATGGCCACCCTGATCGGCCTGGCGACCGGCGACGGACAGCTCAGCGACGAGACGAACAACAAAGCTGCCGAGACCGCAGAGGATGTGATGGAGGAGGGCATTGTCCTGCTGGAGAATGACGGCCTGCTGCCGCTCACCGACGTCACCAGTCTGAATCTGTTCGGCTGGGAATCCATCAACCCCGCCTATGGCGGCGCCGGCTCCGGCGGCATCAACGACCTGTACGAGATCATCTCACTGACCAAGGGGCTGGAAAATGCCGGGTTTGCGGTGAATCAGGAGCTGGTGGACTTCTATAATGCCTACAGCGCCGACTCTCCTGAAATGTCCATTCAGAAGCAGAGCTGGACCCTGCCGGAGCCTCCGGTGTCACTGTACAGCGATGCGCTGATTGACAACGCCAAGGAATTCTCCGATGTGGCGGTGATCGTCCTCTCCCGAAAGGCTGGCGAGGGCCACAACGACATCCCGATGGACATGAGTCAGGCGGCCTATGACAACAACTCTGAGGAGTATCTGGATTTCCAGCCAGGGGAGCACTATCTGCAGCTCTCTCAGACAGAGGCCGACCTGGTGGACATGGTCTGCTCCAACTTTGACCAGGTGATTGTCCTCTATAACGGCGCGAACCAGTTTGAACTGGGCTTTGTGGATGACTATGAGCAGATCAAAGGCGTGATCTGGTGCGCCGGAACCGGCAACCGGGGCTTTATCGCCCTGGGCAGCATTCTGCGGGGCAGCGTCAATCCCTCCGGCAAGACGCCCGACACTTTTATGTATGATATGACCCAGGCCCCCTGGTGGAATAACAACCAGCAGATCCACTACAGCAATCTGGAGGATCTGGCCGTAGAGGGCATGAATGCCGGAAAGCCCCAGGTTTTCTACCCCTCCTTCACCAATTATGTGGAGGGCATCTATGTGGGCTACAAGTACTATGAGACTGCCGCCGCTGAGGGAGCGATCGACTATGATACCGCCGTTCAGTATCCCTTCGGCTATGGCCTGAGCTATACAACCTTTACCCAGGAGATGGGGGAGATCACGGAATCAGACGGACAGATCAGCTTTGACGTCACCGTGACCAATACCGGCGCTGTGGCCGGTAAAGATGTGGTGGAGGTTTACTTTAATCCTCCGTACACCGACGGCGGCATTGAGAAGGCCTCTGCCAACCTGATTGAGTTTGCCAAGACCAGCCTGCTGGAGCCCGGAGCCTCCGAGACAATCTCTATCTCTTTTGCTGTGGAGGATATGGCCTCCTATGACTATCTGACGGAGAAAGCCTATGTTCTGGAGCAGGGCGACTATGTCATCTCCATCAACAGCGACTCCCATCATGTTCTGGACGCTAAGACCTATGTGGTGGACAGCACTATCGTGTACCGGGATGGCCGGGAGAGCGACGAGCTGGCTGCAACGAATGTATTTGACGATGGCAGAGGCAGCTTTACCGTCCTGTCCCGTGCCGGCCACTTTGCAAATCTGGCGGAGGCCACTGCCGCTCCCGCCTCCACGGTTCTGGAGGAGCCTTACCTGTCCGAGTATCACCTCAACAGCAATTTCGATCCAACCACCTACCTGAATGACGACGATGTGATGCCCGTCACCGGTGCGGACAACGGGCTCAAGCTGGCAGACCTCCGGGATGCGGACTATGATGATGCGCGCTGGGAGCTGCTGGTACAGCAGATGACGGTGGAGGAGATGCAGGAGCTGATTGCCATGGCCGGCTATCAGACCAGCGCCGTGGCATCTGTGGGCAAGGTGCGTACACTGGACTTTGACGGCCCTGCCGCAATCAACAACAACTTTACCGGAGTTGGCTCTATGGGCTTCCCCATTGAAGTTGTGATTGCCTCTACCTGGAACAAGGATCTGGCGGCAGAGTGGGGCCGGTGCATGGGTGAGATGAGCCAGGAGATGGGCGCTCATGGCTGGTATGCCCCCGGCATGAATACCCATCGCAGCCCCTTCGGAGCGCGGAACTATGAGTATTTCTCTGAGGACGGCGTGCTGGCCGGCAATATGGCGGCCCAGGCGGTGTCCGGCGCGATGGAGTTTGGTGTCTACTCCTATATCAAGCACTTCGCCTTCTATGAGGGCAACGGCAAAATGGTCAGCGTCTGGGCAGACGAGCAGACGCTGCGTGAGATCTATCTGAAGCCCTTTGAAATTGCAGTCAAGGAGGGCGGCGCCAATGCCGTCATGGTGTCCTGGAGCTTCCTGGGCAACAAGTGGACGGGCGAGAACAGCAGCCTGCTGAATACGGTGCTCCGGGACGAGTGGGGATTCCGCGGCATGGCTCTGACCGACTTCTTCCGCAACAATGGTCACGGCTTTATGAACGCCGACGCAGCTCTGGCCAACGGTGTGGACGCCATGCTGTCCACCTTTGACGGGCCGCAGAACAATGTAACCGATCCGACCCATCCCACCTCTGTCCTTCAGATGCAGCACGCCAGTAAGAATATTCTGTACACTGTGGTATCCAGCTGGGCCTATGACGGAAATCACGACACCGAAACAACGCCTGCCTGGGAGACCACTGCCATCGGCATTGATATTGCTCTGGGCGCGGCACTGGCAGTGCTGGAGATTCTGGTGATTCGGAAGTACCGGAAGCTGAAACGCGAAGCGCATTGAGCCAGATCAAAGGATTTGCCTCAGACAGGCTGACCGCGCATATTTCTCCTCTTTCCTAAGCTGTACAGCGGCAGCCGGCCGGGCATAGATGCAAAAGCAGGACTGATCCTTCTTGGGATTGGCCCTGTTTTTGCACTTGGCATCTCGGCTGCCTTCGGTCCGCTGCCTTTCTGCTCCCAATAAGAAAGGAACAACAGTGATGGGCAGAGATTTTTTCCCGAACAGCTGCCATCTGTCCAAAAACCCTGAATGTGCTTGTATTTATTGAATATCAGCCAATAAATCATTCAAAAAGAATTGCCAAACACCTCCGAGCCATACAATTGTCATGCGATCTGCAATGCATTTGCGGCATCCTCTTCTACCAAATCACGGGCAATTCGCTCTCCCGCCAGCTTTGCATAGGCCTCGGTCACCTCGATACCCGTAGCCTCATAGCCCTCTAACACAGCCGCCAGCACCGTCGTTCCCGACCCGGCGAAGGGGTCCAGAATATGCCCGCCCGGTTCCGTGATCTGAACCACATCCCGCATGAGCTGCAGCGGCTTCTCGGTGAGATGGATTCGATTCTGAGGATTCCCGTACTTAAACACCCCCGGCAGGCAGGGGACAGGCCGGGAGATGGGCATATCTCCATTGCTGCCCCAGACAATGTATTCCGCCTGCTGCCGGAACCGGCCTCTCTGGGGACGGCTGTTACCCTTGTCCCAGACAGCGGTACCCCGCCAAATCCAGCCCGCCCACTGAAGAGCATCGGTGGCTGCCGGGAGCTGCCGCCAGTCGATGAACATACAGACCGGCGCACCGGGCTTGCAGGCTTTCCGAGCCAGGTACAGCCACTCGGTGCACCACCGGGTCCAACTCCTCTGATCCTTGGAGTCACCGTCGAAGGGAGGCGGGGCGTTTTCTCCCATGCTGGAATATTTCTGAGTGGTGGACTTGTTTTTCTCCGCCTGGGTTCTTCCGCCGCTGGCGTAGGGCGGGTCGGTGATAACAGCATCAAAGGTGCCGGGGGCAAAGCCCTCCAGCACCTTCAATGCGTCGCCGTGGATGATATTCCATTTTTTCTGATGTTTCATTGGCATTCTCCTCTCGCTGAGTTTGTTTTCGTATCGTCTGTGTGGCGTGGTACATCCTGGTCCGCTTCCGATCAATCCTCTATTTGAGCAAGCAGCTCGCCTTCCAGAGAGAAAACATCCTCAATTGGAATGCGCGTCCCGTCTGTCAGGAGGATAATCTTTTCGACCAGATCAATCCGTTTCACATATCCGGTGGTCTCCACATAGGAGCCGCCGGATTTTCTCTTGTCCGGCACAAAATAAGTGATTATGATCTCCGGCTGCTGACCTGGCAGCTCCAGCAGCATCCGCAGCCGGGTGTCAATGACTGCCTTTTCGCTCTCGTCGAGCTCTGCTTTTGCCTCCGTCAACCGGGCTGTCTCCAGGACGGCGCTCTCATAACCGGTCAGCGCCGCAAAGGGGGCAAACTGCGCCGCCCGTTCCAGGTTGGACATATGGCGGCACTCTGTCGAGACCGGATGAGGCAGGAAGAGTATATCGTCGTATTTGCCGCTCAATGTGTTTGCCTCCCTATGCCTTGTGTCCGCCGATCTGCCGGTTGCGCTCCCTGGCCATAGCACCCTCCTGCAGATTCATCCCTTTCAGAATGGCGTTCTTGCCGAATCGCCTTTTGATGTTCAGGATAGCCCGCTGCATCCGGCGCTCCCGCTCCAGCAGCGCAGTCTCCTCGGCCCGCTGCCTCTGACGGGCCGCTTCGTCCATAAAGAGGTTCAGCTGCTCCATAGCCGCTTCCTCCTCCGCCTGCTGCTCCGGTAAAACATGGTTTGCCACCACGTTTACCCGCCGCACCAGCAGGTTGTGATCCACGATGCGGTCATACAGCTCCATTACCGCGTCTGTGATCTGCTTGGTGGAGGAGGTGTACCGTCCCAGATTGATGCTGCCGTGGGCGTGCTTTGGAACCCTGCGTCCATAGTGGTCGGTGGTGACAGGCCCCCGGTAGGCTGCGCTCCGCTTTGGATCGGACAGATTTTCAATGTCATAGCCGATGGTCAGCACCATCTGATCGGTGACCACCCCCTGCTCCACCAGGTCGAGCACCAGCAAGTCGGTCATCTCCCGGGCAATCAGCCGCCCGCCTGCAAAGTCGTAGGGACGCTGCAATACCTGTCCGGAGCCGAGACTGCTGGACTCCGGCCGATAGGCTTTGATGTCCGCAATGGTACAGGGCTCCCAGCCCTAGGCGTGGTCGATGAGCAGCTCCGCATTGACTCCAAACAGCTTGTAGAGCAGCTTCTGGTTGTAGTAGTCTGTGTCAGACCCGATTGAGCACCTTGCAATGTCGCCCATGGTGTATAAGCCGTTGGCTTCCAGCTTTTTGGCATACCCTCTGCCCACGCGCCAGAAATCTGTCAGGGGCCAGTGCGACCAGAGCAGCCGGCGGTAGCTCAGCTCGTCCAGCTCCGCAATGCGCACACCATTCCGGTTTGCCGGAATATGTTTCGCCACGATGTCCATTGCGACCTTACAGAGATACAGATTGGTGCCGATTCCAGCGGTGGCCGTAATACCGGTTCGCTTCAGCACCGCCTGAATCATCTTCTTGGCCAGCTCATGGGCGGTGAGACCATAAATCAATTGCGACGTACTGTCTCTCCTGCTCCATTGTGTACTCCTCTCTCTGCCCATCAGATTCCACAGCTATTAAATGTTTGTTCTATTATAACAATAGAACATCTGTTCGTCAACGGAAAATCATGGGAGGAGGATCAGCGCTCACGCCTCGGGTACTTCTTTTTCTGGTTGCTGTAATGCCAGGGTGGCCTCTGCTGCTCCCGCTCCGTCACCTCCTGCCGCACCTGCTGAAAGGCTTTATCCAGCGCCTTCAGCGGCAGTCCATTCTGCCGGAATCCGGCCTTGATGCCGTAGTAGTAGTTGGAGGAGGGCATGGCAGGCTCACGGAAGGGGAGGTTGGTCATGACGTAAGCCATCACGGTGTGGCGCTGACCCTCCGTGTCCCAGACGGTGACGCCTTTCTTGGCGTAGAGATGGGGATAGCCCTCGTACCGATCCAGGGACTTCTCACAGGCAGGAGTCAGCTTCCAGAGCAGGCCGTAGACATAAGAGCCCTGTTTCGGGGCAATAGTGGCTACCCCATTGCCGCCGCCGTTTCCACGAAACAGCAGTTCATAGTCCTCCAGCATCACCGGGCCGACCACCTTTGCGTCCGGACAGCGGTAGGCCATTTGGTCCAGGTTGATGTTGCTTCCATAGGCAAAGTAGAGCTTTTCCTCCATTACGCCGCCAGCCTTCCCAGCGCGCCGATGCGTTCCAGCGTCTCCAGAAGGGCGGCGGAACTCTGCTCTACAGAACCGGCCGGCAGCTCACAGGGCAGATCCGTCATACGCCGGATGCTGTCCTGAAGAAAGCGGATGTAGGCGTCCGTGCTGGGAAACTCCCGTGGCTCAAAGGTTAATGCTCTGAGCTGATCCAGAATCTCCACAGCGCTGCCCTCATAGATGGTCTCATCAATCAAAACTCTCATAATCACCTCTCCATTTCACGATGCTTTTTCTTTTTGTTTGGCTCGTAGCTGTCCTTGTCATACCGCCAGGCCCGGTCACCATCCAGGTTCGCTAACAAGTGGTCACGGGTGTTTTTGAACTCCGGGCCGTTCAGACCCAGCCGTACCAGCCAGACCCGGAAGGTGAACAGCTCATTGTCGCTCTGGGTCTTTTTCATGACGGCGCTCCGCTGGGCAATAGCCTGGGCAGATATGGCGAGGCAGAGATTCACATAGGCGGCGGCCCGTCCGGCGTGCAGGGTAGAATTGAAACACCTCCATTCCACGGTTCCACGGTAGAACACGGAATGGAGGTTTAATGCATAATAGCGGCTCCAGTTATAATGCTCCTCACTGCCATTGTTGCCCTCATACCAGATGCTCTCCAGTTGGGTCAGATCCTTGGTGGTATCAGAGGACAGCTTTCTGGCCTCTTTCAGCATGGGCTCCCGTACCTTCTTGCACCAGCGAGCAGCCCGGGCCTCGTTCACCTGAAGGGCTTTGAACAGAATGTCCTCCTTGGAATACATGATGGAGATCAGGTTCTTGAGGCTCTGGCGGTTGTGATTGGAGGCATCCACATGAACGTGGAGGCCGCAGGAGTCGTTGACCTTGGCTCCGGCATGGCGCACCTGGCGGATACATTCCTGGAATTTGGGCAGCTCATCGTAGGTGAGCTTGGGCGTCACCAGTTCCACCTTATAGGGACGGCTGTTCTCCGGGAGATAGCGGCTGCCGCATTTCCGCTCTCCCCGGATGCTGGCGTCGCTCATCAGCTTCCAGGTCTTGCCCTCATTGTCCTGAACGGCCCAGGTGTCATATCCGCCGCCGGTGTGGACGACATTGGCGCCGAAGTAAGCGGCCAGAGCTTTGGCCGCCTGTTCCCGGGTGATTCCTGTCATCTCGACTTCCACACCGAAGCACTGATCTTTCAGTCCGATCATGTGGGAGCCTCATGTGTACAGTGGTGGGAATGGTTGTCGGAGCCAATAAATAGGATAAAATATGGAATCAGATTTAAAGACCTCCCCTCACAAAACAGGCCCTCCCAACCCCGGGAGGGCCTGCGTATTCAAAGCGTCTGGATAAAATCCAGCGCTCTCTGCGGAATATTCTGCGGCGCTGCTTCGGAGCTCGGAACGTGCTTCAATTCCTCCCGAATTACCTCCCGGACAGCGTCCAGCAGCTCTTCCTGTTCCCGATAGCCGCAGATCATCCGGCAGAGCGTGGCCATCCGCTGCCTGGGAGGTGCTCGAGACAGAATCTCCCACGCCTTTCGCTGTACAGGGTCGTTCAGGTGAAAGACGGCGCTGAATCTCCGCTGCTCAGCCATCTGTCTCACTGCCCAGCATCTGGCCCACGATCCGCTCATAGCCCTTGGCGTTCAGCGTCACGTCGTCCAGGAGAACCGGCCGGCACAGGCCGGAGGTAGGGGAGAGGTGGCGTTTCAGCAACCCGGCACCGCCGCCGAGAAAGAGAATAGGAGTCGCTCTTGCATCCATTCCGTTCTCGGAGATGGCTGAGAGGACACGCCGGACATACCGCTCCGCTTCCTGGTGGGCGATTGCCTTGACGCGCTCATCCACGCTGCTTGCCTCGCTGTGCAGAACACTCTCGATCTGGGCTGCACTGGGTGTCAGTCCCAGGCTCCTTCGCACCTGCTCTCCAATCTCGTTCAGACATTGGATTACCCCAAGCTCCAGACTCCGGCAGGTGGCGGCGTTGGGAATGCCATGATCCAGCTGCATAAGGTCCACCGTCCAGCCGCCGATGTCCGCCACGATGACCGAGGGCTCGTCCAGCAGATCGGTCTGGGTCATGACGGCGGAGTAGCCCTGAGGCAGCAGGATGACGTCTGAGACAGTCACCTCATAGGCACGGTTTTCGTATCGGAAGGACACCGGCTTGCCCTCCCGCAGCAGATAGCGTCTGAACCCTGCCTTGTCCCGGCCAAAGCTGGTGAGAGGCAGACCGGCGGCCAGAATCACCTCAATACTTCGGTCAGCCTTTCGAAATTCCAGCTCTTTGGCGATAGCGGCCAGGGTCAGAAGGTAGTAGTTCGCCCCAGCAGTCTTGTCCTTCTGGAGTGGCTGCCGGCCGCTGCCCACTACGAAGAACTTGCCATCGTATTCCAGTACGTCCCGGCTGGTGTAAGGCTCGTGCGCATACGCCAGCAGCCCGGCAGGGAAGACGCAGTGGGCCGTTTTCATGGCGGCGTAGCCGTGGTCCACGCCGATGATAATTCTCCCGCTCACCGGGCCTCACCTCCACGGCTGTGGTGAATGGGTTTCTTGACCATGGGGTGTCTGGCCGCCTCCAGCTCCTGCCTGGTGCGGAGGGAAAAGCCGTCGTACTGCCAGAGGTGGATATAGAGCTCGCCCGCCGAGGTCTGAATGGGCCGCTGTTCAAAGCCCTCGCCGAAGCCGTCGGAGTACTGACCGGTGATGTAGTCTTTCAGCCGCTCCAGCTCGGCGGGAGTCAGCGACGCAGTCAGCTGGCACTCGGCCACGCCGTAGAGCTTTCCGTGCCGCTCCTCCACTGTGACGGTGAGGGAGGACACCTTCTCGTTGACACCGTCCTGGTTGTGGTAGTAGGTCATGAGCCCCCGTTCCGCCTCTTTCGGCAGGGCCTCACGCTCCAGCGCCTCCTGGATGGAGTCGGTGAAAGCGGTCAGGTCACCGCCGTACAGCTCCAGCGGGGCATCGCAGCCATTCCAATCGTAGTCATTGTCAAACAGCTCTCCTGTGACGGGGCTGTAAAGGGTCAGCTCTGTCATGATTTCTTCCATGTTCATCCCGCCTTTCTGATCTTACGGGCGAAGCGGTTCAGCCGCTCCATCCGGTCTTTCACCTTCTCCATGGAGTTATCCAGCCCCGCCGTCTGGCTGCCCAGCCGGTGACGGATTTTGGTGAGCTGCTCCAGATTGTTGCAGCAGTCCACCACCAGATACTCGGTGCCGCCTCTTCCATCGCCCACGGCCAATACCTCGCGGCGGCCCTCCTCGTCCCGGAGTCCCGCCAGCAGGCGCTGGCCCAGCTGACGCCGGTAGCTCTGCTGGAGCTGTTCCTCGCTGCCGGCAACACCGTATTTCTGAAGAATGGTGTCCACCTCGTCCGAGTGAATGTACATTTGGCTGGCGAGACGCTCCAGAATTTCATTCTCCGCTTCCGGCGGAATCTTTCTCGGCATCCTTCACCCTCCAATCCTGGGGCAGCAGCTCGGTCTCGATGATCTCGGCGATAGCCTGAAAGACCTGGGCAGTTTTCCGGGCTTCTCTGGCATTAAACTCCATTTCATCCGGCCGCATCCTGGTGCACTCCACCCAGCAGCGGACGTTTTCCACGGTGGGCTTCAGGCTGCAGGTCTTTTCAAAAGCCCGGCAGAACTCCTGGGCGATTTTGGTGCGGCTGTCAATCTCTGCGTCCTTTCGCTTGATCTCCTTCCGGGTCTTTGCCCATTCCACCGCCTCCTGAGCTGCCTGCTCCCGCTGCTCCTCCGGAAGCTCCTGCACCTTTTTAGTGATCTGGTAGCCCTGGTTGAGCGAGAGTTCCTTCTTGTCCAGCGCCTCTTTGACGGCGGCGGGGGCGTGCTCGTCGATTTGCATGACCTTGCCCATGGTGCGTTCGCCGAGACCGACAGACTTGGCCAGCTCTTTGCGGGTATCCACTGTAGGAATCGGGTTTGGCACGATGGGTCCGTTGACAAACAGCCACTTTTTCTGCAAGGTTTACTTACCGCCGACAAAATGTATAAGCGTAAGCCCAATATGCTAGAAATCCCGGATGGAGCAAGAGCTTTTATGCTCTTTCCATCCGGGATTTTGTGGATATCTGTTCCTTTTATC
>JBJDXT010000125.1:0-5071 GCA_051866795.1 Candidatus Onthomonas sp.
ACCAGAGTTTGTAAACTATGTCTTTTGAATTTGCGCAATTTATTGTACCTTATCCTGTCACCTGGAATACCCCGGCTCCACTTCCAGCGGGCAGGTCTCAAAGATTCGGGCTGCCGCCGCCTCATAATCGCTCTTTCGCTGGGCTTTGCGTATGGCTTTATAGGCCTTCTCGCTGCCGGGAAAGAGACAGACCCAGTAAAACCACAGCTCCTTCATCCAGCACAATACATTCCGGTCCCCGGAGAGCAGCAGCTGATACTCCGCGTAGAGCATGTCGTGAAAGTTCCGCAGTTCTTCCCGGGTGAGGGATTGGCCGGTGCGCAATTCCCGTACCAGAGCAGGGTTTGCCACCAGTCCCCGCCCCAGCATGACCCGCTCCACCTGGGGAAATTCCGCCTGAAAGGCCCGGCAGGCGGCGGGGGAGCGGAGATCTCCGTTATAGCACACCGGCCAGGGGACGTTCTCCAGAGACAAACGGAAGGTGTCCCGGTGCACTGGGCCGGTGTACTGATCCCGCTGTACCCGGGCGTGAACAATCAGCTCAGTGAGGGGATACCGGCGGTAGAGAGCCAGCAGGGAGGAAAATTCATCCTCGGAATCCACCCCCAGCCGGGTTTTGATGGAGACAGGCAGAGGGGAGCGGGCGAAGATCTCATCCAGCAGCGCTTCCAGAGCTGGGAGGTCTGCCAGCAGGCCGGAGCCCTTGCCCCGGGTCACCACCGTTCGGGCGGGGCAGCCCAGATTCAGATTGACCTCCTGATAGCCCAGATCCGCCAGCCGCCGGGTGCCCTCCAGAAAACGGTCCGCCCGGTTGGTCAGCAGCTGGGGCACCACGGGAATCCCCCGATTCTCCTCCGGGTCGCACTCCCGTTTGTCGTGCCCGTCAAAGCACTTGCCCTCCCGGGGCTCCAGAAAGGGGATAAAATACCGGTCTGTGCCGGGAAAGCACTGGGCATGGATCCGGCGGTACAGACTGCCGGTTATCCCCTCCATGGGGGCAAAATAAAACTGCATCTTCTTCTAATCCTCCGGTGTTTTTCCACAGTGTAGCAGAATCAGTGCGGCAACGCAACAAAATTTGTTGGAACCAGCCGTAGATTCTGGGAAAATGTCCCCTTTATTTTGACAATCCGGGTCAATCTGTGGTATGATACAATTGTTTTGATATAAATATACGGGCTCTGGCCCTTTTGTGAGAGGATGAAGCGCGGCTATGAAAAATCGTCCCTACCCCTTATATGACGACCTGCCGATTCTGGACCATCTGCGCCAGATGCTGGAGATCAAGGCGGTCTCGGTGCCGGACCAGATCGCGTTCCGCTATATGCCCAACCGCAAGACCCTGGTGGAGAAGAGCTACAGCGACTTCTATCAGGAGGTGCGCTGGCTGGGCACCTATCTGCTCAAACGGGGCGTCCGGGGCCGCAAGATCGCCATTATGGGAGAGAACTCCTACCAGTGGCTGCTGGCCTATTTCGCCATTGTCACCTCTGGAAATGTGGCGGTGCTGCTGGCCAAGGACTTCAGCGAGGAAGAGGTGACCGTACTGCTCAATCAGACGGACACCGAGCTGGTAGTGGCCAGCAAAAACTGCTTGGCTACGGTGGAGGCCAGCAAGAAAAAGCTGGGCAAGCTGCGCATCCTGCCCATGACCGACATGGACGAGTGGATTGACAAGGGCCGAAAGTTCTATGAGCGGGGCCGGAATCTCTATGACGCCCTGACCATGGAACCGGAGCGGCTGGCCACCATTTTCTTCACCTCCGGCACCAGCGGCATCAGTAAGGCGGTCATGCTCAGCCAGTTCAATATGGCCCGGGACATCTCCCTGACCATGCAGCTGTTCTACCCGCCGGAGGGCGCGACCATGGCGGTGCTGCCCTTCCACCACGCCTTTGGCCTGGTGACGGCTGTCATGAAGGCGTTCCACTATGGACGCCCCATCTTCATCAACTCCAGTCTGGCGGACTTCATGAAGGAGATCCCCATTGCAAAGCCTAAGACCCTCTTCCTGGTGCCCCTGTTCGTGGAGACCTTCTCCAAGACGATCTGGCGTACCGCCCGCAAGACCGGTCAGGAGAAAAAGCTCCGCCAGGGCATGAAGCTCAGCGACGCCCTGCTCAAGGTGGGCGTGGACAAGCGGCGGGAGCTGTTTAAGGACGTGCTGGACAAGTTCGGCGGCGAGCTGGAGTATATCATCTGCGGTGGCGCCCCCCTGGATCCCCGGTATGTGAAGGAGTTCCGTTCCCTGGGCGTCAGCATCCTCAACGGCTACGGCATCACCGAGTGCTCTCCCGTCCTGTCGGTCAACCGGAACTACCATTGGCGGGACGGCAGCGTCGGTCAGATCGTGCCCAAGGTCTCTATCCGGGTCTATGCCCCGGATACCGACGGCATCGGCGAGATCCAGGTCAAGGGCGACAACGTGATGATGGGCTACTACCGCAACGACGAGGCCACCGGCGAAGCCTTTATCGACGGGTGGTACCGCACTGGCGACCTGGGCTATGTGGACAGGGACGGCTTCCTGTTCATCACCGGCCGGGCGAAGAATCTGATCATCTTGGCCAACGGCGAGAACGTCTCTCCCGAGGAGCTGGAGCAGCAGATTGAGCGCATCCCCGAGGTGGCCGAGGTGGTGGCCTACGAGGAGGACGGGGCGATCACCGCGGAGATATTCCCTGACAATACCCTTGAACTGCCGGAAGAGCAGGTGCGCAAGTCTATTGAGGAGCAGGTGAAAAAGCTCAACGCCACCCAGCCCAACCACAAGAAGATCCATAAGATCCGGTTCCGCAATACGGAATTTGAAAAGACAGCGACCAAGAAAATCAAGCGCTATCAGACCGGCAAAAGGGCCTGAGACAATGTCCCGGAGAGAGTCACCGCTCTCTCTGGGGCATTTTGCTTTCGAGGCCGGAAAAGGGCAGCCTTCCTATGGCCGACTGTAGATGAGGCAACAGATCATTTGTTGACAGATCGGAACCAAATGTGCTAGAATGACCAAAGTCATCGGAGGATGATAGTCGGAACTGTCAGGCCGGATAAGATGTCGAGTGCGCTCGGTTTTCTTATCCGGCTGTTTTTATGGAAAAGAGGGAGCAAATGAAGAATACGAATTTTACAGAAGGCAAGATTATCACGCCGTTGATACGATTTGTATTTCCAATCATGTTTACATTACTGCTGCAGTCGCTGTATGGTGCTATAGATCTGTTGATTGTCGGAAGATTCTCTGATCCTGCCAATGTCTCTGCCGTCTCCATCGGCTCGCAGCTGATGCACTCTGTGACCTGCGTTATTACGGATCTGGCGCTGGGAACCACTGTGCTCTTGGGGCAGTTGATTGGCCAGCGGAAGGAAGAAAAGTGCGGCGCGGTCATCGGCGCTACCATCACTTTCTTTGCTCTGCTAGGCGTTCTGATTGCTACTGCAATGCAGTTTCTGGCTGCGCCGGCCGCCAGTGCGCTGAATGCGCCTTCCGAGGCATTTGAACAGACGACGGCCTATATTCGGATCTGCAGCGGCGGAGCTGTCTTTATCGTCGCGTACAATGTGCTGGGCAGCATTTTCCGGGGCATCGGAAACTCCAGGCTTCCCCTTATAACGGTGGCGATTGCAGCTGTTTTTAACATATTCGGTGACCTGCTGTTTGTAGCAGTGTTTCATCTGGGAGCTGCCGGCGCGGCGATAGCCACTGTAATTGCACAGGCGCTGAGTGTCCTGATCTCCTTCTGCATTATCCGCCGTACCGGACTGCCGTTTCCGTTTTCCCTTTCAGATGTCAGGATACACCCGGCTATTATCAGAAAAATCGTGTCTCTGGGAATGCCCATCGCCATTCAGGATCTGCTGGTGTCCATCAGCTTTCTCGTGATCATGGCGCTTGTGAACCGTCTCGGCGTTGTAGCGTCTGCCGGAATTGGCGTGGCAGAGAAGCTCTGCGGTTTCATTATGCTGGTGCCTTCCGCTTTTTCACAGGCCATGTCGTCCTTTGTCGCCCAGAATTATGGCGCAGGGAAAATGGAGCGGGCAAACAGAGCGCTGGCCTATGGAATTGGCATCTCCTTTGCCTGCGGCTTGTTGCTCGGCTATCTGGCGTTTTTCCACGGAGCCGCACTAAGCGGAATCTTTTCTTTGGACGAAGCAGTTTGTGCAGCATCTGGGGAGTATCTGAAGGCCTATGGAATTGACTGCTTGCTGACTGCATTCCTCTTTTGCTTTATCGGTTTCTTTAACGGATGCGAACGTACAAAGTTTGTGATGATTCAAGGAATTGCAGGCGCCTTCTGTATCAGAGTCCCGCTCTCCTTTCTGTTCAGCCAGATCCAGCCAGTGTCCATTTTCCGGATTGGACTGGCAACGCCGTCATCGTCTTTAGTTCAGATCCTGCTGTGTATACTGTATTTCATTCGGTGCAGGAAACAGATGAAAAGAGAAAACGTTATCCCCTTTGAGGCAGGCTAATTGGGGAGAGCGCACGCAAAACATCAGAAAACCCGACTGTAGCTTGATGCACAGCCGGGTTTTCTGACAGCTGCGCCCCGGCACAGGAATGCCGGGGCGCGATAAGAGATCATGCGATCTGTTCGGTTGGATTAGAGCTGGGGACCAGCGGCGATCAGAGCCTTGCCGGCCTCGTTGGTGGTGTACTTCACGAAGTTCTTGATGAAGCGGCCAGCCAGATCCTGAGCCTTGGCGTCCCACTCGGAGGCATCGGCGTAAGTATCGCGAGGATCCAGGATAGCGGGATCCACGCCGGGCAGCTCGGTGGGAACCTCAAAGTTGAAGTAGGGGATCTGCTTGGTGGGAGCGGTCAGGATGGCGCCGGACAGGATGGCGTCGATGATGCCGCGGGTGTCCTTGATGGAGATGCGCTTGCCGGTGCCGTTCCAGCCGGTGTTGACCAGATAGGCCTTGGCGCCGCTCTGCTCCATGCGCTTGACCAGCTCCTCAGCATACTTGGTGGGATGCAGCTCCAGGAAGGCCTGGCCGAAGCAGGCGGAGAAGGTGGGAGTGGGCTCGGTGATGCCGCGCTCGGTGCCGGCCAGCTTGGCGGTGAAGCCGGACA
>JBJDXT010000126.1:0-5071 GCA_051866795.1 Candidatus Onthomonas sp.
AGTGGGCCACTGCCTCCATGACGCCGGGGGGGCTACTCCGGCTGGATTTTGACCGGCCCCAACGGGCGGTGACCCCGGGGCAGGCGGTGGTGCTCTATGACAGCGGTCTGGTGCTGGGCGGCGGTACCATCTGCTGTATACCGGAGGAAAGCTGACAGAAGAGGGGATATCCGTCCCCATTCATTTTGATTGACAGACAGAAGGAGGAAAACAAAATGATTCCAACACCAGAGGAGGCCTGGGCGCTGCTTCAGACCTATAACCAGGGCGAATTTCACCTGAAACATGGCCGGATTGTTGGCGACGTCATGCGCTGGTACGCTCAGCAGTTGGGCTACGGAGACGAAGCGGATTTCTGGGAAGCTGTAGGCATACTTCACGACCTGGATTTCGAGCAGTACCCAGAGCAGCACTGCATCAAAAGCCAGGAGATCATGCGCCAGCACGGCCTGGATGAGTCCATCATTCACGCCACGGCCAGCCACGGCTATGCCCTGACCGTGGACATCGCCCCAGAGCACGAGATGGAAAAGGTGCTCTACGCGGTGGACGAGCTCACTGGTCTCATCGGCGCTGTGGCCATCATGCGCCCCTCCAAGAGTGTCAGTGATCTGGAAGTCAAGTCGGTGCGTAAGAAGTACAAAGACAAGAAGTTTGCTGCCGGGTGCTCCCGAGATGTCATTGAACGAGGCGCTCAAATGCTGGGCTGGGAGCTGAATGATCTCATCAGCCGCACCATTCAGGCCATGCGGACCAGCAGCGCAGTAGATTGAACGCTAAAACTCCAACAGAATCGGACACATTTTGCCGGATGTCCAACAGCATCCGGCTTTTTCTTTGCATTTTCCGGTCTGGCGGCAGTTGCCGCCGGACTTCTTTTGTGCTATGCTATATGTGGATGTGTTTCATTTTGAGTACGGGTAGGAGCGTCACAGGATGAATATTATCATTATCGGCTGCGGCAAAATCGGAGCCACACTGGCCGAACAGCTTAGCCAGGAGACATATGATATCACAGTAGTAGACCTCAACCGCAGCAAACTGCAGCGCGTTGCGGATAACTTCGATGTCATGGGCTATGTGGGCAACGGCACCAGCTTTCAGATGCTGGAGGAGGCCGGAATCGCCTCTGCCGATGTGCTCATTGCTGTCACCGGATCGGACGAAGTGAACTTGCTCTGCTGTGTCATAGCCAAAAAAGCGGGCAGCAACATTACCACCATCGCCCGGGTGCGGGACTTTACCTATTTCAAAGAGCGGGACTATCTCCAGAAGAGCCTGGGCATCTCCATGATCATCAATCCGGAGCTAACTGCCGCTACCGAGATCGCTCGACTGCTTCGTACTCCCAAGGCTATCCAGATCTCCACATTTGCCCGGGGCCGGGCGGAGCTGCTCACATTCCCTTTGGAAGGGAACAATCCGCTGGTGGGCATGCCGCTGATACGGATGAACCAGAAGTTGGGCACCGATGTGCTGGTCTGCGCTGTGGAACGCGCTCAAAAGGTGCTGATTCCCCGAGGCGATTTTGTCTTTCAGCGGGGCGATACGGTATCCATCGCGGGCTCGCCACGAAATACCTCCCATTTTTTCCAGCGTATCGGCATGTCCTCCAGCCGGGTGCGGGACGTAATGATCGTAGGCGGAGGTCAGATCGCTTACTATCTTGCCAATCAGCTGGCCCCTATGAACTTCTCCATTAAAATTATTGAGGCGGATCAGGCCCGCTGCGATGTGCTCAGCGAATCTCTTCCGGATGCCATGATTATCCATGGCAGCAGCATCAACCGGGATGTTCTGATGGAAGAGGGGCTGGAGTCTGCCCAGGGCATTGTGGCTCTGACCAATCTGGACGAAGAAAACCTGATGCTCTCTATGCTCAGCTCCATTTATAATCCAGACGCCAAGCTGGTAACCAAAGTCTCCCGGATGCCCTTTGGAGAGGTACTCCAGCGGCTACGGGTCGGCAGCATGATTTGCCCCAAAGAACTAACTGCCCAGCACATTGTCCAGTACGTCCGGGCGATGAACAATACTACCGGGAGCAATGTGGAGACCCTTTACCGCATCCTGGACAACAAGGCAGAGGCGTTGGAGTTCCGCCTCAGTGCCCCATCCCCCATTTTGAATATTCCCCTTCAAGACCTGAAGCTGCGGCCGGACATCATCGTCTCCACCATCATCCGGGACGGCCGGGCCTTCAATCCCAGAGGCAGTGACCGGCTGATGCTGCACGACAGTGTGATTATCGTCACAACACACAGCGGTCTGCGGGACATTCAAGACATTCTCAAGTCCGGTCCCGGACGGGGCAGCTCTCTCTCCTCGCCCGCAGCGGATTCCAGCGGCCGCCTTGTGGAGGGATAATCCATGAACCTCTCCATGATCTTCTATATTCTCAGCTGGGTTACCTGCTTCTGCGGACTGTTCCTGCTGCCCTCCTGCGTGGTGGCGGTGGTCTACCGGGAGCAGGCCGGCTTTGCCTATTTGGCTGCCGCCCTGCTCTATATCGCCCTGGGCCTGCTGCTCAGCCGCCGGAAGCCCGCCTCCAACCGCTTTTATGCCAGAGAGGGCTATGTGACAGTGGCCCTCACCTGGCTGCTCATCAGCTTTCTGGGGGCCCTGCCCTTTGTCTGGAGCGGAGATATTCCCCATCTCATTGACGCAATGTTTGAGACTGCCTCCGGCTTTACCACCACAGGCTCTACCATTTTGACCGACATTGAGTCCCTGTCCCACGCCAGCCTGTTCTGGCGGAGCTTTACCCACTGGCTGGGGGGCATGGGCGTGCTGGTCTTTGTTATGGCTGTGCTCCCCCTGTCCAGCGGACGAAATATCCATTTAATGCGGGCGGAGTCTACCGGCCCTTCGGTGGAAAAGCTGGTGCCCAAGGTGCGGGAGACGGCTGGACTGCTTTACGGCATCTATTTTGTGCTAACTCTGGCGGAGCTGATTTTGCTGTTGCTGGGCGGCGTGCCCTTTTTTGAGGCGATCACCGCCTGTTTCTCCACTGCCGGCACCGGCGGCTTCGCCGTGCTCAATTCCAGCATGGCAGATTACAGCCCCTATGTGCAGTATGTTGTGATCCTTTTTATGCTGCTCTTCGGTGTCAGCTTTAATGTCTATTTTCTGGTCTATATGCGGAAATTTCGGGCTGCTGCCCAATACGAGGAGCTCCGCTGGTATCTTCTGGTTATCGCCGCAGCTACTGTGCTGGTGGTTTATGATATCCGCAGCCTCTTCCCCACGCTGGAAGAAGCCTTTCGCCATGGCCTGTTCCAGGTAGTCTCGGTCATCACCACCACTGGCTATGTCACGGTGGATTTTGACCTATGGCCCACCATGGCCCGAACAGTTCTGGTACTGCTCATGTTTATCGGCGCCTGTGCCGGCAGCACCGGCGGCGGCATGAAGGTCTCCCGCTGGCTGCTCATGGGTCGTTATCTCCGCTCTGAGCTACAACGGTTCCGTCATCCAAGAGTGGTGCGGCAGCTCCGGCTCAATGGCGCCTTGGTCAGCCAGGATTTGCTGCGGTCAGTGCTGGTCTATCTGGTGGGCTATCTGTTCATCTTTGTCATCTCTCTAATGCTTATCTCGTTGGAAGGCTACGATCTCATCACCAATTTTACCGCGGTGGCCACCACCTACAACAACGTAGGGCCCGGTCTGAGTCTGGTCGGACCGGTATGCAACTTCAGCTTCTTCTCTCCCCTGTCCAAGGCAGTCTTTATCTTTGACATGCTGGCAGGGCGGCTGGAGGTGCTGCCATTGCTAGTTCTGATTACCTCCGCCGGCGAATCTGTCTCCCATAAGATCCGCACTATGGGCCAGCGGAATTGATACTTTTCCCTTTTCTGCACCAGAAATTCCCCGATTTTTCGGGGAATTTTCTTTGATTCTTCCTAATTTGGCGCAAATTCCCGCAATTCCATTGCAATTCAATTACTGTATGCTATAATGAGCAGAGTGTGGCCTTCTGCAGAATGAGCCCACAAGTATCAGAATAACACGGGAGAGGATTCCGATGAAAAAAATCTTGATTCTGGGGGCAGGCAATGCCCAGATCGACGCCATTCAGCTTTGCCGGAAAATGGGCTACGAGGTGTTTGGATGCAGCTATACCGATACGGACCACGGCATTCCTTATCTGGATCACTTTGTCCAGCTCGACATCAAAGATCGGGACGGCATCTGTGCCTACATTCAGGAAAACGGCATTCACGCCGTCTACTCAGTGGGTTCCGATCTGGCCATGCCCACAGTGATGGAAGTCAGTGAGCGGCTGGGGCTGCCTCATTTCATCTCCTCCACCACCTCCGCCACCTGCCAGTCCAAGTATAAGATGCGCCAGGCCCTGGGGCAGGACTTTGAGGGCAACATTCCCTTCTCTGTCTGCTCCACCGTGGACGAGGCCCTGCAATATCGGGCTTTCCCCGCCATGATGAAGCCGGTGGACTCCCAGGGGCAGAGAGGCTGCTATCGGGTGGACAGCACGGCGGACATTCTGGCCCATTTCCAGCAGTCTCTGGGCTATTCCGTAGAGGGTAAGGTGATTCTGGAGCAGTTTGTGGACGGGCCGGAGATTTCGGTCAACGGCTATCTGGAAAACGGTGCGCTGAAATTCGCTATTGTCTCCGACCGGATTGTCTTTGAGGATCTGCCCGGCGGTATTATCAAAGAGCATCTGATTCCCTCCGTAGTGACTACTAAGGAGACCCGGGCCAAAACCATTGAGGTTGTTCGGGGCGCCATGGCGCGGCTGGGCATCGCCAACGGTCCCGTCTATGTCCAGCTCAAGCTCGAAGGCGACCGTCCGGTTATTCTGGAGGTCACGCCCCGGCTGGACGGCTGCCATATGTGGAACCTGATCAACCACTACTGCCATGTGAATCTGCTGGAGGCTGCCTTCTCCCATCTGCTGGAGGGTGTGGTGCCTCCCCTGGAGCCCCGTCCGGAGGCGGGCAACTGGAAGCTGGCCTTCCTGTGCCAAAAGCCCGGCGTCCCCTACTGCCGCGGCGATTACGACGTGTCCAAGGCCCGGTATCTCTTCTGGTATTATCAAGACGGCGAG
>JBJDXT010000127.1:0-4946 GCA_051866795.1 Candidatus Onthomonas sp.
ACCACCGGCGGCGAAGAGCGCAGCGGCATGGGCTTTACCATTATGGAGAGCTTTATGGACACCATTCGGGTGCGCTCCACCCCGGGCCGGGGGACGGTGGTGACCATGCGGAAAAAGATCTCCCTCCGGGTCAGGCCATGACCCTGCGCCGGGGAGAGCTGCTGGCTGCCGCCCAGCAGGGGGATAAGGCAGCCTGCGAAATTCTGCTGTCGGAAAATGACAAGCTGATCTGGAGCATCGTCAAACGCTACGCCGGCCGGGGTGCGGAGACAGAAGACCTGTTTCAATTAGGCTGCATCGGCTTTCTCAAGGCAGTGCAGAGCTTTGACCCGGAATACGGCACCCAGTTTTCCACCTACGCCGTCCCCAAGATTGCCGGAGAGATCCGCCGCTTTCTCCGGGACGACGGGGTTATCAAGGTGAGCCGGGGGCTGAAGGAGCAGGCTTTCCAGCTCCGGACTTCCCGGGAACAGCTGGCAAACCAGTTGGGCCGGGACCCCACCCTCTCCGAGCTCTCTGCCCGCACCGGCCTCTCGCCGGAGGAGATCGCCACCGCTGACACCGCCTCCAGCGCCGTCACCTCCCTCCAGAGCGAGACAGCGGAGGGGCTGACGTTGGAATCTCTGCTGGGGGACCAGGGCATCGAGGGGGAGATTGTGGAGTCGGTCTCCCTCCGCCAGGCTGTGAATGAGCTGGAGGAGCGGGAGCGGATGGTGATTCTGCTGCGTTACTTCCGGGGTTTCACCCAGGACCGTACCGCCAAGGTCATCGGGGTGAGCCAGGTACAGATCTCCCGCATCGAGCGCCGGGCGGTGGAGCATCTGCGAAAAAAGCTGGAATAGCGGGCGCGGCCGTGCTATAATGCTGCCGAAACAAAGGAGGCAGTGTTATGGGCTATACCGCAGTGATTTTTGATATGGATGGCACCGTCCTGAACACGCTGGAGGATCTGGCAGATGCCGTCAACGCCATGCGCCGGCACGAAGGGCTGGAGGAGCTGACCGTCGATCAGGTGCGCCAAAGCGTGGGCAACGGAGTGGGGGTGCTGATGGAGAAGACCCTACCCGGCGGACGGGCCTATCCCCGGTATGAGGAGGCCACTGCCTTCTACCGGGCCTATTATGAGAGCCACTGTCGGATCAAAACGGCCCCCTACCCCGGCATTCTGTCCCTGCTGGACGAGCTGAAGCACCGGGGCATTGCCCTGGCGGTTGTCTCCAACAAGCAGGACGCCGCCGTGAAACCCCTGAGCCAAGCCTTTTTCGGAGACCGGATGGCGGTCTCCATGGGGGAGGCCCCCGGTCTCCGGCGCAAGCCCTACCCGGATATGGTCTGGGCGGCCATTGAGCAGTTGGGCAAGGACCGGGCGGAATGCCTCTATGTGGGGGACTCGGAGGTGGATGTGGCCACCGCCCGAAACGCCGGTCTGACCTGCTGCTCGGTGACCTGGGGCTTCCGGGATCGGGGCTTGCTGGAGACGCTGCACCCAGACTACCTGATCGACCGGCCGGAGGAGCTTTTGGAATTGGTATAAAATATGTCCCGATGCGGAATCATCAGCCGCATCGGGACGTTTTGCTTTCTTTTCCACACTCCCGTGCCCAAAGATTAAAAAAGGATAAAAGAGGGAAAATCCTCTTGACACAATTGTACTGCTGTATTATTATCCTAATACAGCAGTTGAAGTTTCACGGCAGGAGGTGCTGTATATGAAAAGACAGCCGCTGTGGCTTCTGGTTCTTACCCTGTGTTTTGCCGCACTTTCCGGCTGCGGCGGGAAAAATCCGCAACAGGAGGCGGAGCGGGCACTGAACCTGACCCTACCTCAAGCGGCCCAAACGGCTCGTTCGGACAGTCACGGCGGTTTTCTGGGCGACGGAGAGCTCCGTATCTGCCTGACCTTTGACCAAGCGGAGGCGAATCAGGTGGAACAGACCATCTCCGGGACGCCCGGCTGGCAGGTTCTTCCCATGGAGGAGTCTCTCTCCCTGATGCTCTATGGCGGTGAAACGGAGTCAGGGTACTGGCAGGGGTTCCTGGAATCAGGTACTCCAGAGATTCCCAGGTGCCAGTCCGGATACTGGTATTTTCAGGATCGGACGCCCCCAGGGGACTCGGACGCGGCCCCGCGCAATTTCACTGCCGCCATCTACGACACAGCTACCCGAACCCTCTGTCTGATCGTCTGGGACAGCTGAACTTGAGAAAGGAGCGATTCATTTGCCCTGGAATTTTGCCACAGACGCGCCGATCTATCTGCAGGCGGCAGAGGTGATCCGGCTACGGATTCTGACCGGAGCCTATCCGCCCGGAAGCAGCATCCCCTCGGTGCGGGAGCTGGCCCAGGAGGCGGCGGTCAACCCCAACACCATGCAGAAGGCGCTGACCCTGCTGGAGTCCACTGGCCTGCTCTACACCCAGCGCACCGCCGGGCGGCGGGTGACCGAGAGCCGGGAGTTGATCCACTGTCTCCGGCTGGAACAGGCCCACACCCACATTGACCACTGCCGCGGGCAGCTCGCCGCTCTGGGCTTCTCTCCGGAGGAGATCCATGACATGCTGCAAAACTGGACAGAGCCGGCAGTTGAGAACGAAAAGGAGTGAAACACATGGAGGAGAGACGAAACAATACGGTTTTGCTGTGTAGCCAGGTGGAAAAGAGCTACGGCAAGACCCAAGTGCTCCGGGGCGTGGATCTGAACCTCCCCAAGGGCAAAATTGTGGGCCTGCTGGGTCCCAATGGGGCAGGCAAGACCACCCTGATCAAACTGATCTGCGGCCTGCTCACCCCCAACAGCGGCCTGATTGAGGTGGCGGGCATGCCCATCGGCCCGGAGACCAAGGCGCTGGTGAGCTATCTCCCGGAGCGCACCTATCTGGGGGACTGGATGACGGTGAAGGACGCCCTTAAACTGTTCCGGGACTTTTACGCCGACTTTGACTGGGATAAAGCCATGGATATGCTGGCCCGGCTGAGTGTGAATCCGGAGGCCCGGTTCAAGACCCTGTCCAAAGGCACCCGGGAAAAGGTGCAGCTGGTGCTGGTCATGAGCCGGAAAGCCCTGCTCTATGTGCTGGATGAGCCCATCGGCGGCGTTGACCCGGCGGCCCGGGAGTACATCCTCTCCACCATTCTGAACAACTACAACGAAGAGGGCACCATCCTCATCTCCACCCACCTGATTGCGGACATCGAGACGGTGCTGGACGAGGCAGTGTTCCTCAAGGACGGCCAGATCGTCCTCCACGAGAGCGTGGACAGCATCCGGGCTAGCAAGGGCATGAGCGTGGACAGTCTGTTCCGGGAGGTATTCAAATGCTGAGCAAACTGTTGAAATATGAGTTCAAATCCACCTGCCGCACCTTTCTCATCGTCTATGTGGTGATGGCAGCGCTGAGCGTCCTGACTGGCGCGCTGGACCGGGCCAACGCTGTATTTGAGGCAATCCTGCCCATCTGGGTGATTCTGACCTTCTTGACCACCCTGTTTTTCTTTGCCGCTGTCATCATCACCACAGTGCTGAACATCAACCGGTTTTACAGGGGCCTCTTCAAAGACGAGGGCTACTTAATCCACACCCTCCCCGTCCGCTCCTGGCAGATCATCGCCGCCAAGCTGATTCCCGCCGTAATCTGGACCATCGCCACGGTGGCGGTGATGATGGTTTCCATGGCGCTGATGCTGCTCACCAGCACCGCGCTGACAGGAACCGACTGGGGAGAGGTCTTCTCCGGCCTGCTCTATGTACTGAGCCATCTGGATTTCGTGGACATTTCCGGCGTCCTGCAAATTCTGTTGATGCTGCTGATCCTGCTGGTCAGCACCATCCTCCAGGTCTATGCCAGTCTTTCCATCGGGCAGCTCTTCCCCCGGCACCGGGTAGCCTGGTCGGTGGCCGCATGGTTCGTCCTGGGCAGCATTCAGTCTATCTCCATGAATCTGCTCAGCTGGCTGGAGACTACCTTTGTTCTGAAGGACGCCTCCATTCTGGAGCTGACCTTCTCCGGCAATTTCGACCTGGGCTTCGCCATCGCTATGATCTACTACCTGCTCTGGTGCGCCGTCTTCTGGGCCATCAGCCAGCTGGTGCTCAGCAGAGGGCTGAATCTGGAATAAGCAAAGAGACCGAACGGGCGGCCCCGCTGCGCAATCCGCCGGCCGCCTGCGTCTCTCCCGCCGGCTTCCGCCGAGAGAAAGAAGGAAACCGATGCTGCTATACTATCTGATTGTGATTCTGCCGGTAATGGCGGTGCTCTCCCTACTGGTCTACCTCCCGTTCTATCTGGTGGGGCGGCGGAGGTGGGGCAAACGGCCGCTGATCCGCCATCTGGTCCTCTACGCGCTGATTGGCGCAGTGCTCAGCCTGCTCTATCTCACTATTTTCATTGACGGCCTGGCGCTGGACTTCTCTCCGGGGTATCATTTGCTCAATCTGATCCCCTTCAACTGGATCTGGACGCCTTACACCATGGGCGCGGCGCATATGGCGCGGCAGCTGCTGCTCAATGTGCTCATGCTGGTGCCTCTGGGCATCCTCCTGCCCATGGCCTTTCCCCGGCTGCGGAAGGGATGTCGGACGGTGCTGTGCATCTTTCTGCTGATTGTGGGGATTGAGACGCTGCAGTATTTTATCGGCCGCTCCTGCGATGTGGACGACCTGATCATGAACACGGCAGGCGGTCTGATCGGCTGGGGGGCCTTTGCCGGAGCCAACCGGCTGTGGAAGGATAAGCCCTGGTGGCAGAATGCCCTGGGGCAGCAGTCAAAATAGTCTCAAAGCGGCCCGGAAGCTCTGTGCTTCCGGGCCGCTGAGCCTGTCGTAAAACGACAGGCTCTCCAAACAAATGCGTTGCATTTGTTTGGAATTATGCGGCCGAACCGCGCGCCCTTCGGGCACACTCCCGGCCTCCCTGTGTGCTTTTTGCCGGCACAGGTCCGGCTAAAA
>JBJDXT010000128.1:0-4940 GCA_051866795.1 Candidatus Onthomonas sp.
AAACGGAACAGAATCAGTTCGTCCTGCAGATCGCGTTTCCCCTCTGTGAACAGCAGCCTGCGGCAGAAAAGTGACAGCCCGCAGCAAATTCTGTCCGATCCGAAAGACAGCCTGCTATACTGAGTACAGCAGCCGTCGGCAAGACGGCAAACTACTTCAGAGGAGGCAAACAAATGAAAGAGGGAAAGAAGTCGGCCGGGCAGATCATCCGGCTGACGCTGCGCACTGTGGTCTGTCTGCTGCTGATCGTGGTGCTCCTGATCGGGATTGTAGGCGTCAACACGCTGGTTCCCGCCTACGCCCGGATGTTGAACTGCATTACTGACGGCTTTGACCGCAGCGTGGACAACTCCCAGGCGGACACCGGGGGACTGGACCTACAGTACAACAAGCCGGATTACACCGCGGACACCATCGGCGCGGCGGAGGATGCGCTGTCTGACTGCATCGCGGGAGAGGGCATCGTGCTTCTGGAAAATCAGGAAAACGCCCTGCCCGTGGCACAGGACACGGTTTTCAGCTTTGTCAGCGTGAACGCCGTCACGGTGACCGCCGGCGGCGGGCTGCTGGGCGGCGGCACCGGATTGAAAACCCTGTTCCAGGAAGCCGGTGTCAGCGTCAATGAGACGCTGTGGACCTTCTACGAGGAGGCGCACCAGAACGGATATGGTCTGGCCTCCGGCTCCATCAGCTATGGCGATGCCGAGGACTTCCGCATCAACGAATGCCCGCTCTCTGCGCTGCAGGAGGCGGACGGCGTTCTGGAGAGCATGGAGGGCACAGTCCCGGTGTATTTCCTGAAGCGGGTGGCCGGCGAGGGCCGGGATATGCCCCGGAGCATGTATAACCACGCCGACTCCGAAGAGGACAAGGCCCGCACCTATCTGGAGCCGGACTCCACCGAGCGGGAGCTTCTGAGCTATCTGAATGACCATTTCGACACGGTGATTCTGGTGGTCAACTCCAACGCCGCGCTGGAGATGGACTGGCTGAAGGACTATCCCAGCATCAAGGCGGTTCTGGGCGCGCCTGGTGGTCTTCAGGCTCTGCCCGGTATCCTGACCGGCGAAATCAACCCCTCCGGCCGGACGGTGGACACCTTTGCCGCGGATGCGCTGGCCAGCCCCGCCGCACAGAACTTTGGCGACTATCTCTACTTCGATGAGAATGGCAATCCCACCAAGTACAACTATGTGTCCTATGCCGAGGGCATCTATGTGGGCTACAAATACTATGAGACCCGCTATGAGGATGTGGTCATGGGCCAGGGCAATGCCGGGGATTACGATTACAGCGCGGAAGTGATCTATCCCTTTGGCTATGGACTGTCCTACACCACCTTCCAGTGGTCCAATTTTGAGACTGTGTGGTCGGATGATTCCTGTACCGTCTCCGTGGACGTCACCAATACCGGCGATGTGGCCGGCAGGGATGTGGTGGAGATCTACGTCCAGAGTCCCTACACCGATTACGACAGGCAGTATGGCGTGGAAAAAGCCTCTGTCATGCTGGTTGGCTATGCAAAAACCGGCGAGCTGGCCCCCGGCGCCTCTGAGACGGTTGAGGTGACCTTCCAGCGGGAACAGCTCAAGGCCTATGACGCCAACCATGCCAAAACCTACATTCTGGACGCCGGCGACTACTATATCACCGCCGCAGCCAACGCCCATGACGCCGTCAACAACGTCCTGGCTGCCAAGGGCTACACCGTTGCCGACGGCATGACAGGGGAGGGAAACGCCGCAATGACGGCGGTCTACACCCCCGAGACGCTGGAGACAGATGCTGTCACCTATTCCGTGGACTCCTACACCGGCGCGCCGGTTTCCAATCTCTTTGACGATGCCAGGGGTGACATCACTTACCTGACCCGCAGCGACTGGGCTGGCACCTTCCCCACGCACGACGGTGAGCCCAGCGATATCGTCAGCACCTGGGGCGGCGAGATCAACGGCGAGGACGGAGTGGCCTACACCTGGAAAAAGACAGCCAGTGCCGAGCTGATCGCTCAGCTGGACTCCTTTGACTCCGGCTCTCCCGTTGACCCGGAATCCATCACCGACGCTCCCGTCTACGGCGCGGACAACGGCCTGACTCTGATTGAAATGCGCGGCCTGGACTTTGACGATCCCCAGTGGGATCTTCTGCTGGACCAGCTCACCCAAGAGGACTACTACAATACCGTCGCTCTCTCCGGCTACGGCGTGGAGCGTATCGCATCCGTGGACAAGCCCTTCACCATCGACGCCGATACCGCCGCCGGTCTGATCTACGGTGGCACAGGGAAAATGTATCCCAACTCCATGACGTTGGCTCAGACCTGGAATCAGGCGCTGGCCCGGGAGTTCGGCATCATGATCGGCAACGAGGCCCTGCTGGGCGGGTGCAACGGCTGGTACGCCCCTTCGATGAACATCCACCGCACTCCCTTCTCCGGCCGCAACGGCGAGTATTACTCCGAGGATGCCTTCCTCTCCGGCGCGGTTGGCTCCAACGCCATCTACGGCGCGGCCTCCAAGGGCATGTACACCTACATCAAGCACTTCGCCTTCAACGATCAGGAGAACCACCGGGGCGACCGGGAGGGGCAGTACAGCATCGCCACCTGGCTGAATGAGCAGTCCGCCCGGGAGCTGTATCTGGTGCCCTTTGAGATGTGCATGAAGGTGGGAGACGTGGAGCTGAGCTATGTGGAGCAGCAGGCGGACGGCAGTTATCAGAACGCTGTCCGCACCATCCGGGCCAGCCAGGCGGTGATGACTGCCTTCAACCGCATCGGTGCCACTTGGACCGGCGGCTCCTATAACCTGATCACCGGCCTGCTGCGGAATGAGTGGGGCTTCAACGGCTTCGTGCTCACCGACAATGCCAACACCGGCGTGTTCATGGACGGCTATCAGATGATTGAGGCCGGCGCTGACGCCAAACTGACCTATGAAGCCGGCAGCGCCCGTTTTGACTTCGATCCCGAGAATCCGGCCCACTACCACTACGCCCGGGCTGCGCTGCACCGCATCCTGTACACGATCGCAAATTCCAATGCCATGAACGGCGCCATGCCCGGCAGTGTGTTCCAGGAGGGGATGCGCCTGTCTGATAAAATCATCCTGGCAGTGGATATCGTGTTCGGACTGCTGGCACTGTGGTTTGCCTATGTGCTCTTCCGCGGCTTCAAGCCCAGCCGCCGCAAGCTGGCCAAGCGGGCAAAGCGTCAGGCAAAGCGGGAGGCCAAACAGCTGGAAAAGGCGCAGCGCGCACAGTGAGCAGGGCAGAGCACCGGCACGCAGAACGCTCCTTCTCCTATCGAAAGATTATAGTTGCTCTTCCACGGGGCTCCGGGTTTGCCGGAGCCCTTGCCCATACAGTGTCAGGAGCGGGGCTGCAATTCTTTTGCTCAGCGGGATTATGTTGGAATCATCAAACAGAATAGCGGAGTTTCGTAACACAACACTCATAGACACGAAGACCGGCCTCCTCTTTTTGAGGGGCCGGCCTATTACTGTGCTCAGGAAGAATGAAGCAAATCATTTTTCTGAAAGAATCTGTTCTGCCGCCTCCAGAAACTGGTTTACCGCCGGAGAGGGCTCGGGGGAGTGGAGCAGTCCAAAGGGAATGGCATAGTCCCAATCCACGGGAACACATTTCAGAAGCGGGTGAACGTTCCCCCAGAGCTCCTGCAGATACATCATCACATTGCTGTGATTTTCGCACTCATTAAAGACGCTGGTCTGAAAGAAAGCGATATCCACGACATTGATCTGGGGATGCTTCTGCATCAGATCATCTCTCAACCGATCCAGATGGCTGTTCCATCCCCGGTGGATGAGCATGAACCGCTGCCCATATAAATCCTGCACTGTCAGCTGCTCTTTGGAAGACAACGGATGCTGGGCGGGCAGGGCGCATTGAACCGGTATCTTTTTGAGCTCAAGAGCCGAGCACGCCCTGCTCCTGAGAAATTCACCGTCAAACACACCCGGAACCACATCAATCCACTGGCCGAGATTTTTCAAAATCTCAGCTGCGTTGTCCGGCGTATTCTCAAAAGGCACCAGCTGGATCTGGATATCCGGGCAGTACTGCCGCACTCTGGGCCAGAGATTCAGCAGGAAGTCGCTTTGGGTCATGGGCGAAACACCGATCCGCACGGTCTTTCGCTCTTTTCTCACAATCTCCTGAATCCGTGAGACCGAATCGTCGCAGTACCGGATGATATACTTTGCGTCTGTATAAAGTGACCGCCCCGCATCCGTCAAAGTCAGTCCCCGGCGAGTGCGCTGAAAAAGAGAAGCTCCCACCCGTTTCTCCAACAGGTTGATCTGTTTGATGACAGCGGGGGCTGTGATATACATCTGCTCCGCCGCCTTGTTGAAGCTGCCCGCATCAGCCACACAGAGAAAGGTTTTCAGCTGAGGATTGTACATGGACGGCGCCTCCTTTCAGGTAATTGTAGCAAACAACTGAATGCCGCGCAATACGGAAGCCCACAGGGCCGGATGAGAACAGGATCCGAGCCCTGTGGGCAATTTGTTTCATCTGCTGCCTCGATTGCCGGGCTCTTAGGAAAGCGGACTCACAGGAGGAATCTCAAAAGGCAGCGAGGAAATGAAACGCTTGGGACAGGTCAGGGCTGGGCAGCGGCCTTGCGCTTGGCGTAGCCCTTGCGCACCACCAGCAGCTCGATGGCAGCCAGCGCCAGAACGATGACCACGTCGACAGCAACCAGAATGATCTGCCAGGTCATGGGGCCGGAGGTCAGGTTCTCCTCCGCCAGGCCACGGCTGTTGACAGCGGTGTACAGGATATCCTTGCAGGCCCGGCGCATCTGCAGCACGGTGGTGGGATTGTTGGTGTCGGTGACGTAGTTGGTGGTCACGTCACGGTTGATCAGGCAGGCGTCTCCGCCGTTGTAGATGGAACGGGTGGCGTCCATATAGCCG
>JBJDXT010000129.1:0-4902 GCA_051866795.1 Candidatus Onthomonas sp.
ATATGGGCGCTGGCGCTGAGAATTACCGGACCAGAGAGGCCAAAATGGGTGAACAGCAGTTCTCCAAAATCCTGATAGAGCGACTTACCCTGGCTGTCCTTTACCTGAATCGCGATGTTGCGCAGGCTCAGCCCCTGAAGCTCTTTGCAGCACTCCTCCGCCTCTAAAGGAACCAGAGAACCCCTGGTGGGCTCCACCGTGTGACCCAGGGCCTGGGCCATGCGGTAGCCATCCCCGCTGGAGCCGGTGGAGGGATAGGACAGGCCGCCGGTGCAAAGAATCACCGCCTGAGCCTCCAGCCTGGCGCCGCTCTCCAGCTTGACGCCGGAGACTGCCCCGTCCTTTGTCAGGATGGCCACAGCGCGGCCGGTGATCGTTTTCACCTGCTCCCGGTGAAGCGCGTGGACCAGAGCGTCTGCAATGTCGTCCGCCCGGTCTGAGACGGGAAAGACCCGGTTTCCCCGCTCCGTCTTCAGGGGGACGCCCAGGTCTTGAAAGAAATCCTTCACGTCTGCTGGGGTAAGCTGGCTCAGGGCGCTGTAGAGAAAGCGACTGTTCCGGGGGACATTCTGAAGCACCTCTGTCGGTGCACAGTCGTTGGTCACATTGCAGCGGCCCTTGCCGGTGATGCGCAGCTTGCGTCCAAGGGTGCGGTTGCGGTCTATCAGGGTGACGGCGGCTCCCTGCCGGGCGGCAGTGAGGGCGGCCATCATACCGGCCGGCCCGCCGCCGATCACCACGATCTGTTTTTCGTCCAAGGATATCCTCCCATTTACGGTATCAGTTGCCCGAGGGCTTGTCATAGACCTCGTACTTGGCCCAGATCTCCTCCAGCTTGCCCAAAGTGACCTGCAGTTCCTTCTCCTTCTTTCGGCTCACTGCCACAATCAGGGCGTTGACCAGACTGAGGGGGGCCACCAGAGAGTCCACGAAGGAGGCCATGTCACTTTTGGCAATCAGAGAGTAGTCTGCCAGAGGCAGCAACGGCGAGGCAGTACTGTCGGTGATGGCGATGACCTGAGCGCCCCGGCTACGGGCATACTCCATGGCAGTCACGGTCCGGCGGGAATAACGGGGGAAGGACATGCCGATGAATACGTCATCCGCATCCACATGGATGGTCTGCTCGAAGACCTCGCTGATAGAGACAGTATCAATATTGATGACCCGCTCAAAGATGTACTGGAAATAGAACGCCAGGAAATTTGCCAGCACGCTTGCAGAGCGGACACCCAGAATATAGATGTTCCGGGCATTGCAGATGGCGTCCACCGCTTTGGAAAAGCTCTCCCGATCTGTCTCCTCCATGGTCATGCGGATCTTCTCCACATCGGACTGCATCACCATGGACAGCACGTCCTGGTCGCCAATTCGGTCGTTAGAGACCTCAATACGCTGGATAGAGGTTAGCTTGTTGCGGATCATTTCCTGCAACGCCTTCTGCATGCTGGGATAGCCGTCGAACCCCAGTTCTGCGGCAAAACGGACTACTGTGGACTCACTAACGTTTACCGTCTTGCCCAGCTTACTGGCAGTCATAAAGGCAGCTTTATCATAATAGTTCAGAATAAAGTTGGCGATCAGTTTTTGCCCTTTGGAAAAACCGGCCATATTCTCTTGAATGGTCGCTAAGATATCGTTTGGCATTTCCCTGCACCTTCCTAAAACAGCGAAGGTCAGGCACTCCGGTCAATTCCGGTCTGCCTGCCTCCCTTGGCTCTGTATCTGCGGCTCCCCTACCGGGAAGCGGATCAACTTAACAGACCTATCATACCCAAGGAGACCGAAAAATGCAAGCCCAAATTGCAAGATTTCACTTTTATCTTGCAGATTTTTCCAGCAGATCAGCCTTTCAGCCGGGAAATTTCCTGTTCGGTGAGCCAACGCCACTGTCCGGACGGCAAATCGTCCAGCCGCAGGCTTCCCTCCCGCACCCGGCGTAGCCGGTGGACAGTGAGACCTGCGGCCCGGCACATCCGGCGAATCTGACGCTTTTTCCCCTGGGTAATTGTCATAGAGAGAAGAGTGCTTTCCTCCGTCTGTGAGAGTACCCGAACCCGGGCCCCCAGAAAACGCTCTCCGTCTACTGTCATAGGCTGCCGCAACATGGGAAGCGCTTTGTCCACAGGACCGGTAACCCGGACATGGTATTCCTTCTCCACCTTATGGCTGGGGTGAGTCAGGTGTTGTGCAAGATCTCCGTCGTTGGTCATCAGCAGCAGGCCTTCGGAATTCAGATCCAAACGACCGATGGGATAGAGCCGGTAACCACAGCCGGAAATCAATTGGGCTACAGTGGGCCGCCCCTGCTCGTCTGAGAGAGTGGTCACATAGCCCCGGGGCTTGTTGAGCATCAAGCAGACCCGCTGGGGCGCCTGTTTTAGTGGAGCGCCGTCCAGCGCAATCTCATCCCGTCCAGGGTCGACCTTCTGCCCCAGCCGGGCGGGCTGCCCGTTGACCGTGACCCGTCCGGCCTGGATACAGGCCTCTGCCTGCCGGCGGGAAAGCAGCCCCCAGCCAGAGAGCAGCTTGCTGATCCGCTCCTCCATCAGTTCACCAAGATGGCGTCATAGAGCAGATCTACTGTGCCCAGCACTTGATCCCCCACCTTATAGGTGGCTGTGCCGGCCACTGCACCCTTAGAGATTGCCCCGCTGACCTTGCTGGGCAGCTCCATGGTGCAGGTGATGGGCGCTTCGCTGGATTGAGCCGCAGAGGCGACCAGGGTCTGGGCTGCCACCAGCGGGACATCCTGATTGCCCACATGGAAAGTAGTCACCGTCTTTCCCTTCTCGCACAGAACGTTGGCAGGGTAATTTTCGAAGGCCCAGTTGTACAGAGCCTCATGATCGTCGTAATCGTTTGCGTCGTTTAGTGTGACAATGATGAATTTGGAACCGTCCCGCTCTGCGCAGGAGACCAATGTCCGGCCGGCTAAAGTCGTGAAGCCGGTCTTAACACCAATGCATTCCCCTTTCATCTGGTCCAGCAGCATATTGTGGTTTTCAATTTGATAATCTCCCAGCTCAATGTACCAGGTGCCCACAATCTTTGCAAACAGCTCATTCTCCATGGCAACTTTAGCCAGTTTAGCCATATCCCGGGCGGTGGAGTAGTTGTCCTCATCAATCAAACCATTGGGGCAGCTGTAGTGAGTGTTAGTCATACCCAGCTCCTGAGCCTTGTCATTCATCCACTGGATAAAGGCCTCCTCGTCCCCGCCGGCGCAGGCTTCCGCCAAGGCTACGGCGGCGTCGTTTCCGGAGCGGAGCATGGTACCGTAGAGCAGCACCTCCATGGACACCTGGTCCCCTGCCTCAAAATACATGGAGGTTCCGCCTTCGTCTGAGGCGGCGGCATGTTCTGAGACCGTATAGGTCTCATCCAGACGGGGATCGTCCAGGGTCATATCCTCCACTGCCAGATAAGCGGTCATGATCTTGGTAATACTGGCAATGGCCCGCTGCTCGTCGGCGTTATCCTCATAGAGGACCTGGCCGGAATAGGCGTCGATAACAATGGTGGAGGTGGCGGAGGTGGCAGGAGGATCTGCCACGGCGTGAGCCTGGGAGACCAGCCCGATTACCAACGCCAGAGCCAGCGCCAGTCCCAGAAATTTCTTCATCTTCACAGTTGGTTCACCTCAGATCAGGGGAGTTCACTGGGCCGCCTGGCCCTCCTTCTTTTTGCTGCCGGCCAGATCGGAGACCTTGTCCACAATCTCCGGCACCATGTTGATGGCCTTCTCCACCACGCCGTCGGGCACCGGGTTGGCGTTGATAATGCGCACATTATCCCCGTGAATGATGAGGAAGGACACCGGAGTGATGGTGACGCCGGCGCCGCTGCCGCCGCCAAAGCAGTTGTCCTTGTTGGCGGGCAGATTTTTGGGAGAAAAGTCGGAACCGCCGGAGGCAAAGCCGATGCTCACCCGGGAGATGGGGATCACCGTCACGCCGTCCGGGGTGGTGATGGGGGTGCCCACCACGGTATTCACGTCTACCATTTCCTTGAGCCGCTCCATGGTCAGGCCCAGTACGTCATTGATCGGATGTTTCTGTTCCATTGTCATTACCCTCCTGATTTTGTCTGTATACTTTGAAAAATGCCCAGCCTGTTCGGCAGGCAATGGAGATCAGTTGTCCTAGGCGGATGGACAGCGCAAACCGGAGCCAGATCAGCGAGGTTCTGGCCTCAAAGTCTACTCTTGCCCGGATGTCCCGGTGTTTAATGCAGTAAAAGCTGTTTTCCAGGACAGGCACCAGCCCGCCCTCTCCGGCGCAGATCAGGCCGTATTGGATGGCCGCCCAGGCGGGGTCCTCCTTGCCAGCGATGGTATAACCGACTTCCAGCATGTCAATCTGCAGCCGCGCAACGGTATCGGAGGCGGCGTTCAGGATCAGAGAGATCAGATCCATCAGCGGCAGAGGAAGTCCCCCTTTGTTGGAGGCTTCCTCTTCCTGCTTTTTCTCTTTCTGCGTCTTCTTCTCCGATACCGACTCTGATTTTTCCGCCTTTTCGGGAGCAGACTTTGTCTGTTCACTCTTTTTGGAAAGTTTCTTCGCCCGCTTTTTTGTTGCTTTTTTCTTTGGCTTCTTCTTCGGCTTTTTTCGCCGGGGATAGAGGGTGATTCGAATCTGCCCTATCCGGACCCGGAGGGTCAGCCCCGCCTCGTTATAGGAGACCTCTGCGCCCAGCCGCAACAGGGAGAGCAGAAACAGCACCAGCATGATGCTGACTGCAATAATCCAGCCGGTCATATCAGTCCTCTTTCTGCTCCGACGGAGCCTCCTGCTCCGCCTGGAGCATGGCTGCCGCCTCCTGAAACTCCTGGGTCAGCTTGGCCTCCTCCCCGGTCTGAGGCAGAGGTGGCAGCTCGTCCAGGCTGGAGAGGCTGAAACA
>JBJDXT010000130.1:0-4842 GCA_051866795.1 Candidatus Onthomonas sp.
TCCCACTCCCGGAACAGGGCGGGGGGGGAGATGGAAAAGGCGGGCTTGCACAGAACGATATAACAAGGGGGCAGCGGCTTCAGGGGGGTGAGAATCTCGCCCCGGCCCTGGGCCAGCGCGGTTCCACCCAGAACGCAGTAGGGCACGTCGGAGCCGACTGCCTCTCCCACCCGGGCCAGCTCCTGGGGAGAGAACCCAGTGCCGGTGAGGGTGTTCAGACCCCGGAGAACAGCGGCGGCGTCGCTGCTGCCCCCGGCGGTGCCGGCGCAGACGGGAATCTGCTTCTGAATGGTGATGCGCAGGTCCTGCCAGTCCTGACCCGCCGCCTCCCGGAAGGCCAGAGCGGCGGCTACGGCCAGGTTGTCCTTGCCCTTGGGGAGAAAGTGCAGGCCGGACTCGGCCCGGATGCCTCCGGGGGCTTCCAGGTCCAGGGTGACGGTGTCGCAAAGGGAGACCGACTGCATCACCATCTCCATCTCGTGGTAGCCGTCAGGCCGGGACCCCAGAATGGCCAGGGTCAGGTTGACCTTGGCCAGGGCCTGGAGGGTGAGGGAAGTCACTTAATCTTCCGGGCTTCCAGATAGAAGCGCTTGTCGTTGGCCTCGCCCATGGAGAAGGTCTTCCGGGGCAGAGCGCCGTCAAAGATCACGGTGGGGAAGAGCTGATCCTTGCCCATGGCGGGGAGGATGAAGCCGATGCTCTCCGGCTGGCTGGCCAGGCGCTCGGTGACGTCCTCGCCGTGGATATAGTCGATCTTGCCGCCGTTCTCCTCCAGATACTTGTCCAGGAAGGACTGGAGGGTGCCCACTTCCAGCTGTGCGGTGGGGTTGGGCACGGTGACCACGCCCTTCTCGCCGGCCATCACATAGCGGATCTGGTGGCCCTCGCCCTCACCGTAGTGAGCGCCGGGATAGGCAGCCAGGAAGTCAGCCAGCAGCTTCTTGGGGTCCACGCCGAAGAGGACACGGTGAATGGCCTCAAACTCCAGGGACTCGTCGTGGAGGTTCACCAGCTCCACCAGAGCATAGCGGGCGGGGTGGTTCTCCCGCTCCTCGGGGGACAGGGTGGGCTTCAGCTCCTCCCAGCAGGCCTTGGCGGTGGCCAGGGAGTGGTTGCCGTCGCCCATGGCGAAGGTGAGCACGGGCTTGCCTTCGGCATGATAGAATTCCTCGAACCGCTTGGGGTCAGCCAGGGCGGTGAGCTTGTCCTCCACGTCCTGCTTCTGCTTGTCGCTGAGCAGGAAGCCGGAGACCCGGCCGCCCTTTTCCATGAGGGTGGCGGAATAGACCATGGACATCTGCTTCTTGGCCTGCTCGGTGGTGAGGGGCTCGATCACGGTGCGGTCGGGGTCGTCGATGAGGACCATGATGTGGGGCAGCTCAATGGGAGCGTTCTTCCGCACCCGCATACGGGGGGGAATCCGGGAGAGGACGGTGCCCTCGGTGGCGCGGATGGGGGTGCCGGAGCCCTTGGCATAGTCATACTGCTCCAGGTCCAGCTTGCCGATGAGGCCCAGGCGGGTCTTGCCGCCGTCCAGCTTCCGCTCCAGCAGGAGCATGGAGTTCTCCACGGGGCGCAGGCGCTCCTCCTGGAGATACTGCTCCATGGTCTGGTTGATCTTGGCGATCTCTTCCTCTACGTTGTCGTCCTCCAGCTTGCTCTCGGGGAGGATCAGGCGCAGGGTGGAGGGGGCGTCGCCCACGAACTTGTCCACCCGCTCCCAGTACTCCGGCTCAGAGGTGTACTGGTCGCAGGCCACCACGGCCCACTTGGTCAGGCCGCAGTCCACGGGCAGCAGAATGTCGGCGGGGGAAAAAGCGATCTTACTCATAGTTTGGTTCCTCCATTATTTATCAGATTTCAAAAAGTTTTTTCATGAGCACAGGGGCGCCTTCGGGATAGGCGGGACCCTTCAGGCCGGACTCCTCGCAGTAGGGCAGGCCCAGGCCGGAGTCGGTGCGGCTGTCGTAAATCAGGTAGGGCACCGGGTCCCCGTCGTGGCCTCGGGTGGACGTGAGGGTCTTGTGGTCGGAGAGGATCAGCAGGCGGTAGTCGGTGCCCTCCTGGTCCAGAGCCTGGGTCAGGGGACCCACCACCCGGCTGTCCAGCCACTCGATGGCCTGGAGCTTGCCGGGCAGGTCGCCGTTGTGGGTGCACTCGTCGGGGGCCTCCACGTGGACGGCCACAAAGTCCTTGCCCTTGTGAAGCTCGTCCAAGGCGGCGGCCACCTTGCCCTCGTAGTTGGTGTCCAGCTCGCCGGTGGCGCCCTCCACCTCCCGGATGTCCAGGCCGGACAGACGGGCGATGCCGAAGCACAGGGGAACGGCGGAGATCACCGTGCCGGTCTTGTGGTACTTATCCCAGAAGGAGTCCAGAGCCACGGCGCTGCCCTCTGCCCAGAACCACACGCCGTTGGCGGGGAGCTTGCCCCCGGACCGGCGCTTTTCGTTGATGGGGTGATGGTCCAGCACCTCATGGGCCAGCTTCATCAGGTCCTTCAGAACGGCGGCGTTGTCGCAGCCGGAGGGGAGCAGGGGGCCGATGACCTCCCCCAGGTGGTCATGGGGCGGGATCAGGGAGATGCCGGTGATGTTGGCGCCTGCCTGGACGGCGATGTGCCGGAAGGAGGCGGCGGGGTAAACGGTCATGCCGGCCTTCTGGGCGGCAGCCTGGAACCGGGGGTCCTGGAACAGGTCGGTGACCAGCTGGATGGACTGATCCCCTTCAATGGAGCCGCCGGAGTGGGAGAGAATCTTCTTCTCCTCAAAGGGCAGGTCGTTGTCCTCATAGGCCACCATATTGCAGCGGTAGGACACGTCGCCGGGGTTCAGCTGAATGCCGGTGGCGGCGGCCTCCAGGGGGGAGCGGCCGGTGTAGCAGACCTTGGGGTCCGCGCCGAAGATGGAGAGGATGGCGGTGTCGCTGCCGGCGGGCAGGTTGCCGGGGCAGTTGATGACGTTGCCCACCTCGCCTTTGGCGGCCAGGGCGTCCATAACGGGGATGTTGGCGGCCTGGAGGGGGGTCTTCCCGTCCAGGCTGGGGACAGGATTGTCTGCCATACCGTCGCCGATAATCAAAACGTATTTCATTGCAGGGCATCTCCTTTCAGGGGTACGCTGGGTGCGCGTGATTCTATCTGTTTTCCGGGTCGGAGCTGCTGGGGTGAATGAGATCCGCCCAGTTTTTGCGTTCGTTCAGGGTCCCGGCCTGGGCGTCCAGCAGGTCCAGGATCAGGGTGTTGGAGAGCAGGAAGCCCTCAGGGGTAAAGTGCCAGCGGCGGTCGGACTGCTCCGCCCAGTGGTGGCGCTCGAAGAACTCCAGCCGGCGGCTGATGGGTTCGAAGTTCAGACCGAACTTCCGGCGGTACTCCCACTCCTCAATGCCCCGCTGGGTGCGCATCCGCAGGAGCAGATACTCCCGGGCACGCTCCGGGGCGTTGATGGTCTGGGCGTCCTCCAGCAGCTCTTCCCGGGTGGGGCTGGCGGTGAGGTAGGCCTCCAGATCCCGGCGGTAGGCGTAGCGCTGTCCGTCCAGGTAAGAGTGAGCCCCGGGGCCGAAGCCCACATACTCCCGGCCCAGCCAGTATTTCAGGTTGTGGCGGGACTCCCGGCCGGGCTTGGAGAAGTTGGAGATCTCATACTGCCGGTACCCGGCCTGACGCAGCAGTTCCACCGCCCGGAGATAGAGGTCCGCCTGGCAGTCCCCGTCGGGCAGAGGCTCACCGCTGGCCACCCGGGCGGCCAGGGGAGTGTCCGCCTCCACCTTGAGGCCGTAGCAGGAGATGTGCTCCGGGTTCAGGGCGATGGCTTTTTCCAGGGTGTCCTCCCAGTCGGCCATGGTCTGGTCGGGGAGACCGTAGATCAGGTCCAGGCTCAGGTTTTCCATCTTGGCCTTGCGGATGTCGGCCACCGCCTGGTCCACCTGCCGGGGGGTGTGAATCCGGTGGATGCAGCGCAGCTGCTGGGGGTTGGCCGACTGCATTCCCAAAGAGATCCGGTTGACCCCCGCCCGGCGCAGCCGGGAGATGCCCCGCCAGTCCACGCTGTCCGGGTTGCACTCCACGGTGATCTCCGCCTGGCGGCTCACGGACAGATGGTGCAGAAGAAAACTCAGAATTTCCCGCAGGCGCTTTTCCCCGTAGTAGGAGGGGGTGCCGCCGCCGAAGTAGATGGAGTCCACCGGACGGCCCTTCAGCAGGGGGAGGAAGGACTTGATGTGGGCAAGCAAAGCCCGCTGGTAGCGGTCCATCAGCTCCTCCTGGCCGGCCAGGGAGTAGAAGTCGCAGTAGTCGCACTTGCTTTTGCAGAAGGGGATGTGGATATAGACACCGAGAACACCAGCCAAGCAAATCCCTCCGATCCGGCGCAGAAAGCGCGTCAGCTTATACTTAATACCTTATTATACGATTCTTTCCCCCGGATGGCAAGATATTATTCCCGGTCCGGGCGGTTGCTATCGGGTAAAAAAAGATGGTATAATAACACGATAATGTGATCGCGGGGTCAGCCCAGCCAGGTGAGAATCTGGTCCAGCCGGCTCAGGTCCACAAAGTCCGCTTTCTGGCCGTAGGTGTCGATGATTTCCCGGTTTTCCCGGGTCTGCTTTTCCGGGGGTTGCTTTTTCAGATAGCTTACCAGCCCTTTCATCATGAGCCGGTGCTTGAGGGTGAGAACCTCGTAGTCGATGCAGCCCCGCAGATGGACGTGATGGGTCTTTTCCAGCAGCGCCGGGGGAACCTGCTTGTCCAGATAGGACAGGGCGGTGGCCACGCTCTCGGGCACCTTGGGGTCAGCCAGACCCACGGTGGCCACCAGCAGACGGTCCACCTGCTCCGGGTTCAAG
>JBJDXT010000131.1:0-4839 GCA_051866795.1 Candidatus Onthomonas sp.
CTCCAACAAAATGCTTGCATTTTGTTGGAAGGCTGTCGACTTTGTCGACAGCCTCGTGCGTTTTATACGCAGTAGGCCTGGCTCAGCTCGTCCCGGGGCGCCACATAGAGCTGCACCCCTTCGCAGCCGGCGCACTTCAGCATATGGGAGACGGTCTCCCGGGCCCGCTGGGGGGTGTTGTTCTCCTGGCTGAGATGGGCCAGCACCAGGGTAGAGGCGCCGGAGCGGGCCAGTTGGACGGAGAGCTCCCCACAGGCCTCGTTGGAGAGGTGGCCGTACTTGCCCAGCACCCGCTCCTGCAGGTAATAGGGATAGGGGCCGGTGCGCAGCCAGTCCACGTCGTGGTTGGCCTCCACCAGGGCCAGATCCACCTGGGTCAGGGCGTCAGAGACGGTGGGGGCCAGATAGCCCAGGTCGGTGACCACCGCCGCCCGCTTTCCTCCAGCGGAGAAGAGATAGCCCACGCTGCCCGGAGCGTCGTGAGGTGTCGCAAAGGACTGGGCGGTAATCTCTCCCAGCAAAACAGGCTCTCCTGGAATCAGGCTATGTAAGGTATCCCCTCCAGCCAGCGACGGCACCCGCCGGGCCAGATCGGCACAGGTCTCCCGGGAGGCGTAGATGGGGATGGGACGGCGCTTGCACAGGACGTTGAGGCCGCAGATATGGTCCGCGTGGGTGTGGGTCACCAGCAGGCCGTTCAGGTCGTCCGGAGTCAGGCCAAGCATCCCCAGGCGGGTGGTGATTTTTCGGCAGGAAATGCCCGCGTCCACCAGCACCCGGCTCTCCCCGTAGGAGAGCAGCACGCAGTTGCCGGAGGAGCCGCTGGCCAGTGTGTACATCTGCAATTGCAATCCAGTTCCCTCTCTTTTCTGCCAAATCCAGGCACAGCAAGCAGCGGCGGCAGACCTGCTGCCGCCGCTCATAAACAGATATGGTTTTCCAAACAGGCTCAGCCTGCCTGGTTTCCCTGGCACTCCTCTTCGTCGGAATACTCCACCAGCTTGATGTCAGCCCCCAAACCCTGGAGCTTTTCCACCAGCTTCTCATAGCCCCGCTCAATGTAGTGGATGCGGGTAATCTCAGTAGTGCCGTGGGCGGCCAGTCCGGCCACCACCATGGCGGCGCCGGCCCGGAGATCGCAGGCCCGCAGAGGTGCTCCGGTCAGCCTTTCCACACCCTGGATGACGGCAACCTTGCCGTCCACCTGGATATTGGCACCCATCCGGCGGAACTCAGAGACATAGCGGTAGCGGTTCTCCCAGATGCCCTCGTTGACCATGCTGGTTCCCTGGGCAATGCACAGGCAGGCGGCAATCTGAGGCTGCATATCGGTTGGGAAGCCGGGATAGGGCATGGTCTTAATGTTCACCCGCTTGAGGGGGCCGCTGCGGGTAACCCGGACAGAATCCCCCAGCTCCTCCACCCGGACGCCCATCTCCACCAGCTTGGCGGTGATGCAGTCCAGATGCTTTGGAATGACGTTCTTGATGAGTACCTCTCCCCCGGCGGCGGTCACGGCGGCCATGTAGGTGCCCGCCTCGATCTGGTCGGGGATGATGGAGTAGCTGCCGCCATGGAGGGCCTTGACGCCCCGGATGCGGATGACATCGGTGCCTGCGCCCATAATGTCACCGCCCATAGAGTTGAGGAAGTTGGCCAGATCCACAATGTGCGGCTCTTTCGCGGCGTTTTCAATGATTGTCAAGCCCTCTGCCCGGACAGCGGCCAGCATGGCGTTCATCGTAGCGCCCACAGAGGCCTGATCCATATAGATAGCGGTACCCTTCAGGCCGCCGTCAGGGGCAGTGGCGTGGACATAGCCGCCCAGCACTTCCACCTGGGCCCCCAGGGCCTGAAAGCTCTTGATATGCAGATCAATGGGGCGGATGCCCAGATCACAGCCGCCGGGCATGGAGACGACTGCCCGGCCAAACCGGCCCAACAGAGCGCCGATCAGATAATAAGAGGCCCGCATCTTACGGGACAGCTCATCCGGCACCTGAAAGCTGGTGATATGGCGGCAGTCGATCTGAACAGTATGCTTGTTAATCAGGCGCACATCTGCACCCAACTCCTGGAGAATACGGAGAATCAGGGTGACATCGCTGATCTGAGGAACATTCTCAATCCGACAAACGCCCTCCACCAGCAAGGCAGCGGGGATAATTGCCACGGCGGCGTTTTTTGCGCCGCTGATCTCTACAGAGCCATGGAGAGGCTTGTTGCCATTGATGACGTATTTTTGCAAAGGAGGCACCTTCTTTGTCCAGTTTCCGCCGCAAATCCGGCGGAGGAATGTAAGAAAACCGGGAGAGACTGCAAACCAATACAGCGGCATTGGGAGTTCCGTCACCGGGAAAAAGCAGACTTACGTCTTTGAAATTGCCTATAGTATAACACTGGTTTACAATAAAATCAAAGGCAAATTGAAAAATCCGGCGCCCCGGCCCGGCCAGACCAGGAAAAAATCCAATTTTCTTAAGTCAAAACCAAACGAAATATTACAAACTTGTAAGATTTGTAACAATTTTATGAATTTCCGTCAAAAGTGAGAAAATTTTCTCGCTTTCTCAGGCTTTTCCCCTGCATTCACTTGTCTGGGCTCTTGACAGACATGCTATAATATAAGAACTGAAACTTCAGAATCCGACGGAGGGAGGTGGGAAAAGATGGCAATCCAAAAGGGCGTCAAGACGGTTGCAAATAATAAGAAGGCATTTCACGACTACTTTATTGAGGACCGGATTGAGGCCGGCATCGAGCTGTGCGGCACCGAGGTAAAGAGCATCCGGGCGGGCAAGGTGAACCTGAAGGACTCCTTTTGCCAGGTAAAGAATGGCGAGATGATGGTCTATGCCATGCACATCTCCCCCTACGAGAAGGGCAATATCTTCAACCGGGACCCTATGCGGGACCGGCGGCTGCTACTACACAAGCGGGAGATTCTTCGTCTCCAGGCCAAGGTGCAGCAGGACGGCTATGCTTTGATTCCCCTCTCCCTATATTTTAAGGACTCCAAGGTGAAACTGGAGCTGGGGCTGGCCAAGGGCAAGAAGCTCTACGACAAGCGTGCCTCCGCCGCTGAGCGCTCCGCCAAACGGGATATGGACCGCACCATGAAGTCCTACGGGCGGGGATAACCCGGCGTTGCTTCCTTTCGGCTGTTTTCTGAATCAAATGACACAACAAGGAGGTTCTTCCTATGGCACAAAATCCCCAGGTCACCATTGAGATGGTGGGTGGCGGCAAGATGGTGGCCGAGCTCTATCCCGAGGTGGCCCCCAACACGGTGAACAACTTTCTGGCGCTGGCCGGCTCCGGCTTCTATGACGGCCTGATCTTCCACCGGGTGATTCCCGGCTTTATGATCCAGGGCGGCGATCCCATGGGCGCTGGCTACGGCGGCCCCGGCTACAGCATCAAGGGCGAGTTCGCCTCTAACGGCTTTGCCAACTCCCTGGCCCATGACCGGGGTGTGCTGTCCATGGCCCGCTCCATGGACCCCAACTCCGCCGGCAGCCAGTTCTTCATCATGGTGGACAAGGCCCCCCATCTGGACGGGGACTACGCCGCCTTCGGCAAGATCATTGAGGGCATGGAGACCGCTGATAAGATCGTCTCCGCCAAGCGGGACTGGAACGACCGGCCCCGGGTGGAGCAGAAGATCAAGCAGATGACGGTGGAGACCTTCGGCGTGGAGTATCCCGCCCCGGAGAAGTGCTGAGCATCTCTTCCCTGCCCTTGCGGCATTGTCCCAGGCATCCCAAATCCCGGAGCGGAGACGCTCCGGGCGATACGGGGGCGTACTGGTTTCGACGGGGATGGTGAAGCAGGATTAGCGAGCGGCGGCGCCTGACCGCCATAAAACGGGCAATTATAAATCAAATAACAACGACAATTACGTTGCTGCTGCTGCCTGATTAGGCGCAGCCGTCCCGGCCGGAAGGGCCACGAGCCGGTTCGGGGCGTGACTTGAGTGGCGAACGTGAGTACGGTAAGCTTTGCCCGTGCCATGCATCATGAAGCTACCAACTGCCGTAGTGTGACGGCTCACGCCGGCAGAAGGGAACGGAAATAACCGTCTGCGCTCGGAGAATGTTCTGTGAATCTGTTTTCGGACGCGGGTTCGATTCCCGCCGCCTCCATTGCAAAACCCCGGAATCTGTTGTAGATTCCGGGGTTTCATTTGTCTTTATTCCCTATAGATTTTAATTAATTTACTGATTATCACTGTCCACTACACATCGTTATCTCGGATTGACTGCTTCTTCGCATTCCGGTTTTGATTCTGGTTTTCCCGGGTCAACGGCGTTTGTCCGTTGGCTTTTGCCTTTCTGACCCCTTTGGGATCAGGCTGGCTGTCCTTTGGCATTGCTACCCCTCCTATCGTCTGGTGTTGGGACCCAAAGACACCTTTTTACTGTTGTGCCCCTGATTTGGGTTATGATTTTTCAATTGCTCGTTTTTTTCAGGCTTCTCCTGCATTCTACTCTCTTTTTCCTTCGGCATCTGTCCGTCTCCTACATGATATGGCGTTCCGTTCCTTCATCGAGGATTTGATACCCCATTTTTTGAAGTTTTTCTGCAATGTCTTCACTTTGCACACCTGTGGTATCAAAATCCACAGCTACGCTACTGCTGCCGCTGCCGGCAATGCTGACGCTGACGGACAGGACGCCGGACAGCGCGTCCAGCTCTCGCTTAATTGTCTTTACATCATGCTTGCCATCCACACCAGCCAGCGCAAAAGAGGCGCTCGCCTTTGCCATTGTCATCACCTCCCTACTAGTATAATGAATAAAAAGTAAATAGCTATAAAATGGCGTTACCCAGCAATAG
>JBJDXT010000132.1:0-4761 GCA_051866795.1 Candidatus Onthomonas sp.
TAGCGCATACCCCCCGCCTGGATCTCCACCGTCAGGGCGGTGGCTCCGGCGTCGATGGCGTTTTCCACCAGCTCCTTGACCACGCTGGCGGGGCGCTCCACCACCTCGCCGGCGGCGATCAGGTCGGCCACATGGGGGGAGAGTTGTTGAATCTTGGGCATGGGATGCTCCTATCTATGGGAATCTCCGTCAGAGCGGCGGGGGCAAGCCCCCGCCCTACGGCGTTGAATGTGATTTGGAATCGTTTTGTAGGGGCGCACATTGTGCGCCCGCCGTTTTGCGGCGGCGGGCCGTTCGTGAACGGCCCCTACAGGGCTTCCATGAGCCTGTAGGGGCGATTCATGAATCGCCCGCAGGGAAATCTCCCCTCACAGCTTTCGCTTCCACTCAAAGAGCAGATTCATGGCCTCGATGGGGGTGAGGGTATTGACCTCGGTGAGCCGGAGCTGATTCAGAATCTCCTGTCCGGCCATGTCTCCCAGAGAGATCTGCTCCTCCTCTTTGGGCTTCTGCACCGGGACCTGGACGCCGTTTCCGCTCTCCAGCTCCTCCAGAATCTTTTTGGCCCGGTTGATCACCTTCTGGGGCACCCCGGCCAGCTTGGCCACCTCGATGCCGTAGCTCTGGTCGGCGCCGCCCCGGACGATCTTGCGCAGGAAGATGATGTCGTCCGCCCGCTTTTTGGCGGCGATATTGTAGTTGCGCACCCCGGGGATGGTCTCCTCCAGGACGGTGAGCTCGTGGTAGTGGGTGGCAAAGAGGGTCTTGGCCCCCAGCTTTTTCTTGTCCGCACAGTACTCCAGCACCGCACGGGCGATGCTCATGCCGTCATAGGTGGAGGTGCCCCGGCCGATCTCGTCCAGAATGAGCAGGGAGCGGCTGGTGGCGTTTTTCAGAATCTCCGCCACCTCGCTCATCTCCACCATAAAGGTGGACTGGCCCCCCGCCAGGTCGTCGGAGGCGCCGATGCGGGTGAACACCCGGTCCACCACCCCCAGCCGGGCGGAGCGGGCGGGGACGAAGGAGCCGATCTGGGCCATGAGGCAGATCAGGGCCACCTGACGCATATAGGTGGATTTGCCCGCCATATTGGGGCCGGTGATGATGGCCAGCGTCTCGTTTTTGCCGTCCATCAACGTGTCGTTGGGGACGAAAAAGCTGTCCTTGAGCATCCGCTCCACCACCGGATGGCGGCCGTCCACGATCTCGATGCCGGCAGAGTCGTCCACCACCGGCATGGTGTACTGGTTGCGCACCGCCACGTCGGCCAGGGCGGCCAGCACGTCGATCTGGGCCAGGGCGTCCGCCACCGTCTGGATCCGCTCTACCTGGGCGGCACACTGGTCCCGGAGCTCGGCAAAGAGCTGGTACTCCAGGTCGCCGATCCGCTCCCGGGCGTTGAAGATGGTGTTCTCCAGCTCCTTCAGCTCCGGGTTGATGAACCGCTCGTTGTTGGCCAGGGTCTGCTTGCGCACATAGTCCTCGGGCATCTGGTCAGACTGGGCCCGGGGGACCTCGATATAGTAGCCGAACACCTTGTTGTAGCGCACCCGGAGCTGGCGGATACCGGTGCGCTCCCGCTCCCGGGCCTCGATGTCGGCGATGAGGCTCTTGCTGTCCCGGAGGACGTGGTTGAGGTAGTCCACCTCTTCGTTGTAGCCCTCCCGGATCATGCCGCCCTCCCGGACCAGGAAGGGGGGCTCGTCCACAATGGCGGCCTCCAGCCGGCACCGCAGCTCGGGCAGGTCGTCCAGGGTGTCCCGCAGCTTTTGGAGCAGGGGGGCGGTGGTATCCTCCAGCAGCTCCTTGATTCTCGGCACCTTGGAAAGGCCGATGCCCAGAGCCTGCAAATCCTTGCAGTTGGTGTTGCCGTAGGCGATGCGGCCGATGAGCCGCTCCAGGTCGGTGACCTCTCGGAGGGTGAGGAGCAGCTCCTCCCGCACCACCAGCTTGTCCACCAGGGCGGCCACGGCGTTTAACCGGCCGTTGATCTCCACCGGGGAGAGGAGGGGCCGCTCCAGCCACTGGCGGAGCTTACGGCCCCCCATGGCGGTGCGGGTCTTGTCCAGCACCCACAGCAGGCTCCCCCGCTTCTCCTTGCCCCGGAGGGTCTCAGTCAGCTCCAGATTCCGCCGGGCGGTGAGGTCCAGCTCCATAAACCGGCCGGCGGCATAGTATTCAATCGTGCGGATATAGCCCAGATCCGTCTTCTGGGTCTCGTGGAGGTAGCTGAGCAATGCCCCCGCCGCCTGCACCGCCCAGGGCCGGGCGGGAGGGATGGCGCCGGGATTGTCAAATTGATGCTCCACCTTGGCCCGGGCGCTCTCCAGCTGGAACCGGTTTCCCCCCGGCTCGTAGCAGCAGCTCAGCTTCTCCTTCAGGAAGGTCAGCAGCGGCTCGTTTTCCATGCACAGGGGAGAGAGCACCGCCTCCCGGGGAGCGAAGCGGCCCAGCTCGTTCAGCACATGGGGAAGCACATCCTCTCCGGCAAAGCCGGTGACCGACACGCCGCCGGTGGAGAGGTCGCAGAAGCAGATGCCCGCTCCCGACGGCTCCAGGCAGATGGCGGCGATATAGTTGTTCTTCCCCTCCTCCAGCATGGAGGCATCCACCACGGTGCCGGGGGTCACCACCCGGATGACCTCCCGCTCCACCAGGCCCTTGGCCAGGGCGGGGTCCTCCATCTGCTCACAGATGGCCACCTTGTAGCCCTTGGCGATCAGCCGGGCCAGGTAGGACTCGTAGGAGTGGAAGGGGACGCCGCACATGGGGGTCTGATCCTCCTGGGGCTTGCCCCGGTCCCGGGTAGTCAGAGTGAGATCCAGCTCCCGGGAGGCGGTTTTGGCGTCCTCGTCAAACATCTCGTAGAAGTCGCCCAGCCGGAAAAACAGGAGGCAGTCCGGGTACTGCTCTTTGATCTGCAGATACTGCCTGCGCATGGGGGTGAGTTCAGCCACGCTTGTCGCTCCTTCTCTGAGGATAGCACATTGTGCATCCGTTTCCGTGAACGGTTGGTGAAATTTTCAAGCGGACGGTCAGTCGTCCACGTCCTTCCGGCGTACCACATAGGTGGGCATCTTTTTCGCCTCGTCCAGGGTGTGCATTAAGTACTCGCCCACAATGCCGATGGCCAGCAGAATCAGGCCGTTATAGCCCAGTGTCAGCAGCACCAGAGTGGTAAAGCCCTCCACCGTGCTGCCAAAGACAAAATAGTTGATCAGGTACCAGAAGCCCAGCAGAATGCTGACCACAAAACTGATAATGCCGATATTGCGCACCACGATGAGGGGGAAGATGGAGTTGGTGGTGATGTCATACAGCAGATCCCGCACCAGATGCATAAAGGTGTAGTTGCTGTGGCCGAACTTCCGGGCGTCGTGGCGGACGGGCACATTGACAATCCGGTTGGAGGTCTCCACCAGCAGGTTTCCGATCTGGGGCAGGTGGGTGTGGGTGGAGAGCATGGTGTCCACCAGGAAGCGGCGCATGATCCGGAAGCTGGTCAGCTCCAGATTGGGGTCTTTTTTCAGCATGCTGCTGGTAAACTTCATCTGCACCCAGGTGCCCAGGCGGCGCACGGCGTTGTGCTTCCGGTTTTCATACCGGCCCATGACGCAGTCCACCTCCGGCTGCTCCCGGAGCACTTTGGCCATTTTGGGAATCTCCTCCGGGGGATGCTGGAGGTCGTCGTCCATGGTGACGACAAAATCTCCCTTTGAGATCTCACAGCCACAGAGGACGGCGGCCGGCTGTCCAAAATTTTTGGCCATCTGGGCGATCTTCACCCGGCGGTCCTGGCTGCGCAGCTGCTCCATGACGGCAAAGGAGTTGTCCCGGGAGCTGTCGTCTACCAGAATCAGTTCAAAGGGTTCATGCATGACGTTTTCAAAGGTATCCCTGATGCGCTGATAAAGCTCCTCAAGGGTGTGTTCCGAGTTATAGACCGGCACCACAATGGAATACAGGCTCATGGCTGTTCCCTCCATTTTTATTCTCTGTGTTGATTTGAATGTTCTGAGCTGGGCGCCGCCTTCACACCAGTTCCCCAAACAATGCCCAGTTGGAGGAGCCGGTGATCCTCGCCTGCTGCCAGGTGCCGATCAGCTCCGGCCCACCGTCCATGTGGACCAGCCGGCCCCCGTCGGTGCGGGCGGTCAGGGTGTGCTTGCCGTCGGCGTTCTCCCCGTCCACCAGCACCCGCAGCGTCCTGCCCACATAGGCGGCGTGCTTTTCCGCGGAGATCTGGTTTTGCAGGCTCACCAGCCGCTGGAAGTTCCGGTTTTTCTCCTCCTTCGACATGGGGTCCGGCATCTTCGCCGCCGGAGTCCCCTCACGGGGGGAGTAGATAAAGGTGAAGAGGGCGTCATAGCGCACCTCCTCCAGCAGAGACAGGGTCTCCTCAAACTCTTCGGTGGTCTCCCCGGGGAAGCCCACGATAATGTCCGAGGTGAGGACGATGTCGGGGATCAGCTCCCGCAGCCGCCGGATCTCGTCCAGATAGGCCGCCCGGTCATAGTGCCGGTTCATCGCCTTGAGCACCCGGTCGCTGCCCGCCTGCACCGGGAGATGGAGCTGAGGGGCCACCTTTTCACACCGGGCCATGGTCTCAAACAGCTTCTGGGAGGCGTCTCTGGGGTGGCTGGTCATAAAGCGGATGAGAAAGTCTCCGGGGATGGCGTTGACCCGCTCCAGCAGGTCGGCAAAGTCCATGTCCAGCCCCAGATCCTTGCCGTAGGAGTTGACGTTCTGGCCCAGCAGGGT
>JBJDXT010000133.1:0-4684 GCA_051866795.1 Candidatus Onthomonas sp.
TTTGCGCCATAGGCGCAAAAGACGTCTCATGCGATCTCTGACGCGCTTTCAGCGCTATAAAAAGGTATCACACCTTTTTATCAGAGATCAGTATAAAACGGCGGGTGCGCAATGTGCGCCCCTACGGTGATACACGGGAAAACGCCGTAGGGGAGGTCCTCTGTGTCCTCCCGGATCATCCACAGGGCGGGGGCTTGCCCCGCCGCAGACAATCATCGTCTATCCCTGCCCCAACAGCGCCCGGGCCTCCTCGTGGACCAGACCGTTGGTGCAGAGGATGTCGGCGTTTTCCACCACCGGCAGGGTGTTCCCGTCCAGGGTGGTGCACCGGCCCCCCGCCTCCCGGACGATGAGCTGGCCGGCAGCGTAGTCCCAGGGCTTCAGATTGTACTCAAAGTACACCTCCGCCCGGCCTGCTGCCACCCGGCACAAGTCCAGGGCAGCGCTGCCGCCCCGGCGGAGATCCTCGCTTTGCAAATACAGCGCCTTGGCCTGAGCAAACACCTGATCCACCCGCTCCTTTTCATAAGGTGACGTGCCGAACAGAGCCAGGCTGTGAGCCAGATCAGGCCGCCGGCTCACACGGATTCCCCTGCCGTTACAGCGGGCGCCCCGCCCCAAAGTGGCGGAGTAGGTTTCTCTGAGAAACGGATTATATACCACCCCCATCACCACCTTCGTCCCGTCCCATAGAGCCAGAGAGACGGCGCTTTCCCGATAGTCATGGATCAGATTGTTCGTTCCGTCGATGGGGTCAAGAATCCACATGGGCCAGTTCCGGCGCTCCGGCCGGGCTTCCTCCTCTTCTCCCATAAACTGAATGCCCGGCCAGCGTTGGGCGAGAAGCGCCTGAAGGGTATGCTGGACGGCCAGATCTGCCTGGGTGACAAAGTCGGCCAGGCCCTTTTCCTTTACCTGGTGGATCCGCTTCTCGTCATAGATGATGGGCCGGACCTGCTCCACAAGTCGGATCAGCTCTCGCTCCTGAATGGATACTTTCATGGATTTGCCTCTTTTCTGTGATGCCGGGAGATATGCCATAGGCATAGAAACCATTGCGAAATGGCAGGCGCACACAGTGCGCCCCTACGGGGCAGATGTTATGGGCTGTCCCTACCGCTCACACTCTGGGGGTGTACAGCAGGGCAGCGCCCACAATGCCGGCGTCGTTGCCCAGTTCAGCCTTGACAAAACGGGTACTCTGGGCGCCCTGACGAGCCTTGGTACGCTCAGCCACCAGCTCCTGGAGGGGATACTGGAGGTCCTCCTCCCGCTCATTGGCGATGCCGCCCCCCAAACAGATCAGCTCCGGAGAGAAGATATTGATGGCGTTGGCCAGGCCGTCTGCCAGATAGGAGAGGTATGTATCCGTCACCTGTTTTGCCGTGGCGTCCCCCTGGCGCATGGCCACAAAGGGGGTCTTGCCACTGACATTGGCCATATCCCACTTGCACAGCGGCCACATACTGCTCTCCGGATGCAGCTCCATGGCCTCCCGGGTCATCCTCTTGAGGGCGGTTGCAGAGGAGTATTGCTCCCAGCAGCCCCGGCGGCCACAGGAGCAGGGCTGACCCCCAGTCTGAATGACCATGTGGCCGATCTCAGTGCCCCGGAGCTGGATGCCGTTGCCCGTCTTGCGCAGATAGCTGCCGCCCACGCCGGTACCCAGGGTGAACATCATAAGGAACGAGCTGTCCCTTCCGCAGCCTGCCAGCCCCTCGGCTAAAACGGCACAGCAGGCGTCATTTTCCAGATAAACCGGAACGTCCCAAAGCTGCTGAAACAGCTTGCGCACCGGGGTGTGGTCAAATGGAGCGTTCACCGTTTTGACGGCGACCCCTGCCAGGTCGTCCACCATTCCGGGAATGCCAATGCCCACGGACGCGATCTGATCCGGGGTGTAACCACCGTTTTCCGCAGCCTGCCGGGCGATCTGAACAAGGCCAGCCACTGTGGTCTCCCCGTTGGGAAAGCTGGCGGCCCGCACCTTGGCCCGGGCGACAATGCGGTTGTGCTCGTCCACCACGCCGGCCACCAGGTTGCTGCCTCCTACATCGATGCCAATGCGTACCATAAGTCCCACCTCGCCGTATTTTATTTTGCAGAGGGCGTCTGCCTGCCCCCTGTGGATAAATGGGAAAGGGCAATGCTGCCCGGTCAGAACATATGCTGTTGATGCTCTGCCATCTGTTTGTCAAAATGGGCGTTAATCTGGTCATTAAACTCCTTGGCGGCATTATAGCCCATCTTCTTGTGCCGGTTGTTCATGGCGGCGACTTCGATGACTACCGCCAGGTTCCGGCCGGGCTTGACCGGAATGGTCAGAGTAGGCAACTGGACATCCAGGATAGAAGTATACATACTCTCCAGACCCAGCCGGTCGTAGAGCATACCCTCGCGCCATAGCTCCAGATTGATGACCAGATTGATCTCCTGGCTGTCCTTGACGGCAGCCATACCGAACAGCCGCCGCACATCCACTACACCGATGCCCCGCAGCTCTACATAGTAGCGAATCAGCTCAGGAGCAGCGCCCACCAAAGAGTTGGCGCCCATCCGGCGGATCTCCACCGCATCATCGGCAATCAGCCGGTGCCCCCTCTTGATCAGTTCAACCGCAGTCTCGCTCTTTCCCACGCCGCTTTCTCCCAGCAGCAACACGCCTTCACCGTAGACCTCCACCAGCACGCCGTGCCGGGTGATCCGCGGAGAGAGATATCGTGTGAGAGATGTGATCAGGTTGATCTGCAGGACGCCGGTATTTTGGTCGCTCTGGAGCAGTACCCGGTTGTATTTCTCCGCAGCCGCCAGGCACTCGGGGAAAATATCCAGGTTCCGGGCCACAATGACGGCGGGAATCGGACGGGAGAACAAGTCGTCAAAACGTTTCTGTCGCTCCTCTGAGGAAAGGCCGGTAAGATAGGTCCACTCCATCATGCCCAGGAGCTGGATCAGATCACTGTCGAAATAGTCGTAAAAGCCCACCAGCTGCAGACCGGGGCGGTTGATGCTTGACCGGCGGATGCGCACCCGTTCGTAGTTGACACAGCCCCGGACCACCTTCAGGTTAAACTCTTTGATGATGCTGCCCAATTCAACGTAATAGCCTTGGTCCAAGAGTCTCCCTCCTTCTGAATTGCATTTGTATTTCTACTTTAGTATATCGTTTTTTCGGATGCTTGGCAACGCTTTTCTGCCATTGTCCCCTTTTTTCGGAGCTTCTCCCCTTCCGTTTTGAAAAAAACAAAAAAACTTTACTCAGGGGCTTGATTTTTCAGTTCTCTTCTGATAAAATCATCAATGCTGTCTTTGAAGATTTTTTAGCGAGGAGGTTATGCAAAATGGCTAAATGCGACTTTTGCGGCAAGGCTGTTGCGTTTGGTATTCAGGTTTCCCACTCTCACCGCCGTTCCAACCGCCCCTGGAAAGCCAACGTGAAGCGCGTCAAGGCGATCGTGAATGGTACCCCCACTCACGTCTACGTCTGCACTAGATGCCTCCGTTCTGGTAAAGTTGAGCGCGCCTGAGCGGTGTGCTGACCACAAAATCCCCTCTGCCCGGGAAGGCAGAGGGGATTTTGTTTTTTTAAAGCGCTAAAATCTGCTGGTAAACCGTAAAATTTAGTTTTTCATCTTGACCTTGCCGCAGCGTCAACCACTATACTGCTTCTTGTCAGGAGGGAGCGCAATGCAATACACCATCAAGGCTCTGGCTAACCTGGCCGGAGTAACCCCCCGCACACTTCGCTGGTACGACAGCATCGGACTGCTCCGGCCCGGGGCAGTCACACCGGCTGGCTACCGGCTCTATGGCCCGGCAGAAGTGGAACGGCTGCAGCAGATTCTCTTTTACCGGGAGTTGGGGTTACCTTTGGGCGAAATCCGGGCGATTCTGGATGATCCGGCCTTTGACCAGCAGGCGGCACTGCAGAGCCACCTGGCAGAGCTGAACCGGCGAAAGGAGCGTCTGACAGCACTGATCCTGACGGTAGAAAAGACCCTATGTGAATTGAAAGGAGAGTCTGCGATGACAGATCAAGAAAAATTTGAGGGCTTCAAAGTGGAAATAATCCAAACGAACGAGGCCCGCTATGGCCGGGAGAGCCGGGAAATGTACGGTGACAAGGCAATAGACCGGTCCAATGTCCGGATCATGGGAATGACATCGGAACAGTACCGCCGCTGGAAAGAATTGGAGGAAATGATTCTGAGCCGGCTCACTCAGGCAGTCCGTTCTGGAGAGGATCCAGCCGGAGCGGAAGGTCAGGCAATCGCTGCGCTCCACCGGGAGTGGTGTTCCTTTACCCTGGGAGAGTATAATCCAAAGCTCCACGCAGGGCTGGGCGAGCTCTACACCTCTGATGAGCGCTTTTCCGCCTATTACGACCGTGAGGAACAGGGGTGTTCCCAGTTTCTGCGGGATGCGATTCTACGGTATATCGAGCAGTTTTGAGCAGATGAACCATCTCCTGTAGAGTGATCTCCCCAGGGGATGGTTCGCTTTCATGCTAAATTTAATAACGTGGACGAAGCTGTTTTTCTGCCCCCCCAAAGGCCTGAAGACCTGCAGGGCGGCAACGACAAAAATCCGAGATCTGCCTCAGCAAATCTCGGACAAAGACTGACCCGTCGGGGATTCGAACCCCGGACACCCTGCTTAAAAGGCAGGTGCTCTGCCGACTGAG
>JBJDXT010000134.1:0-4655 GCA_051866795.1 Candidatus Onthomonas sp.
AGGGTTGTTTTAACCAGGAGGCCTGGGACTTTCACTACGGCAGCCCCTACACCCAGGAGACTGAGGACGAGATCATCCAGGCCCTCTCCCCCAGCTATATCTCCGGCCTGACCCTGCTGGGAGGCGAGCCCTTTGAACCTCAGAATCAGGCCGCTCTGCTTCCCCTGCTCCGCCGGGTGCGGAAAGAGCTGCCGGAAAAGAACATCTGGGCCTTCACCGGCTACACTCTGGACACAGATATCCTCACCGGTAAGCTGGGAGAGTGGGCCATTACCCGGGAAATCCTCAGCTATCTGGACGTGCTGGTGGACGGGGAGTTTGTTCAGGAGAAAAAGGACATCTCCCTCCGGTTCCGGGGCTCCTCCAACCAGCGGCTGATCGACCTGCCCAAGACACTGGCGGCAGACAGCGTGATCTGGTGGGAGGGAGAGTGATCCCCTCTGTATGAAAAGCGTGTCCGCAAACCGACGGAAAAGCGGTTTGCGGACACGCTTTTATCCGTCCATCTCCTCCACCGCAGTCTCATACTCTTCCAGCGCCCAGTTCCATCCGGCATAGGCGGGGTCAGTCCGATGGTCAGTCAGCACATCCATTGTTTTCAGATATGTGCCCAGATACCGTGTGACCTTCACTGCCCCGTAGTAGTTCAGGTGATCTCCCCGGTCCCGGGTGTCGGTGCTCCAGTCAATGTCCACCTGCCCAAGATTCAGGTCCAGATAGGTGACCCCCAGCTCCTCCGCCAGGGCCTGGACGCCGTTGTGCCGCCGGGTACTCCAGTTCACCGTGCTGGGCGTGCTGACCAGAATCAGCCGGGCCTGATGGGCATCACAGAAAGCCTTGATGCGTTCCAGATAGCGGCGGTTGCGCTTCGGGATTTCCGCCCGCTCCCCGGTGGGGTGCATATAATCTCCCCCGCTGCCGCCCCTGACCCTGTTGTTGCAGCGAAAGCCCTTCCAGATGTCTGCCGCGGCAGTGCCCGTGCTGGAAATAAGCTGTGTACCATCCTCTGCTTCCAGTACCTCCTGTCCTCTCAGACCAGACAGAGCCGCATCCAGCCAGGAGCAGGCCAACTTGCGCAGGGACACCCGCCGGTAGAGGGCGTTGGTCTCCAGGACCACGAGCTTGGGCGACTGAGTGCGGAAAGCCTGATAGAGGAGCTGCTCGGTGTCGCACAGCTGCTGGCCGCAGGTGCCGCAGACATAGGCGGTGCAGCCGGTGTCCGCCCAGAGCTGCATGGGGGTAAAGGCGGAATAGGACTCGCTGTCTCCCAGAATGAGCAGATCCACCGTCTGGGCCGGTTCCTTCAGGATATCCCGGACGGTAGGTTCCTCCCGGGCAAGCTGGTTCATGGACTTCTGAGGGGCAATCCAATCCACTCCCAGCTCCAGAAATAAAAGCAGCCCCAGCAGGGCCGCGCCCAACCGCAGCAGTCCTTTCACGCGTGTCACTCCCATTCTGTCACTGTTTTTGGGATACTCTCCCGGTACGAGAGACAGGATAGCAGGAAAGTTTTAAAAACTGCTAAAAGGGCGATTACGATTTTCTCATAATTGCCTGAAAAGAAGCGCCATCCCGAACGCTCTTGGCATTCCAGATGGCGCGTCGTTTCTCACCCCAGCAGCCCGATCCCCATGGACACCGCCATAGCCACAGGCTGGTGGATGAGGTAGATCAAAAGGCTGTGCCGCCCCACCCAGCTCAGGCCGGGAATCCGCTTTTCCAGAATGGCGGGCGGGTGCTTCAGGATCAGCCTGCCTGCAAACAGGCCGGTGAGATAGAGAAAAAACCAGGGGAAGAGGGGAAAATAGTCGCTGGAATAAAAGCCGGGGGCGGGAAAGCCCAGCACCGTGGCCAGTCCCCCCACATAGAGGCTCCTGGGCAGCGCCCATAGCACCCGCCCTCCCAGAGAGAGGGCGCCGCTCTGGACGGTGCGGGTCAGAAGGAAGATGCAGAAGCTCCCAATCGCCCCGGGCAGGGCGGGAATCCGCTCCAGCAGCGGCCCCAGAGCGGTGGCCAGCAGCAGGGCGCAGCCCAGCAGGGTCAGCACCCCGCACCAGATGGCCTCCTGTGGCGCGGCGATCAGAGTGACCACCGTCACCAGCAGGCCGCAGCCGTTGAGAATAAGGCCGTTTTTCACCCGGTGATGGCCCAGGTACCAAGAGAGTCCGGAGATCAGAATAAAAGTCCAGCAGATCCACTGCTGCCAGATATGGACGGCAGGAATCTCCCGCCAATCGGGCTGAAATCCCTGGAGAATAAACAGGTCAAACAGGAAGTGATAGAGCACCATATTCACCACCGCCAGCCCCCGGAGGCCGTCGATGAGGTGATAGCGTCGGTTCACAGCAATTCCCCCTTTTCCGTCAGTATAGCACACCCCGCCCCTCAGGTCTATCCCCCGCCGCTGCGCCATAGGCTGGGGCAGGGAGGTGACCGCTGTGGCGCGTATCGGCATGGGCTTGATGCTGGGGCTGTATGCTCTGGCCCTGATCTGCTGTCCTCAGGCAGGGGCGGAGGCGGCCCGGACAGGGCTGGCCCTCTGCGGAGAGGTCATTCTCCCCGCCCTCTTTCCCTATTTCGTCCTGTCCAACCTGGCCATCGGCCTGGGGCTGGGCCAGTGGCTGGGCCGGAGGCTGGGGCGGCTGATGCCCCGTCTCTTTCATGTGGGAGGCGCCGGAGGCGCCGCTCTGGCTCTGGGATTGCTGGGAGGCTATCCGGTGGGAGCGGGAGCGGTGCGGGAGCTGCTGGACCGGGGGCAGTGCTCTCAGACAGAGGCCCAGAAGCTGCTCTGCTTCTGCAACAACGCCGGCCCTGCCTTTATCCTGTCGGTGGCGGGGGTCTCCATCTTTGGCCGGATCGAGATCGGCTTTCTGCTGCTGCTGGTTCACGCCCTCTCCGCCCTGGGGGTGGGGCTGCTGCTCCGGGGGCCGGTGAGCGGCACAAGAGCCCTCGCTCCCTCCCCCGCCTCTCGGCCCGCCACCGGCGTTCTGCTGCCCCAGGCGGTGGGCAAGGCTCTCTCCTCCTCTCTCCAGGTCTGCGCCTATGTGGTGCTCTTCAACGTACTCATCGGCCTGCTCCGGGCGTTGACGGAGGACTGGCTCTCCCTGTCCGGGGTACTGGCTTGCCTGCTGGCCGGGCTGCTGGAGCTCTCCAACGGGGTCTGCGCCCTGCCCGCCGTCTCCTCTCCCACCCTGCGGCTGGCCCTGTGTGGCTTTTTGCTGGGGTGGGGCGGGCTGTCCGTCCACAGCCAGACCGCCGCCCTGCTGGAGGGCAGCGGCCTGAAGCTGGGGCCCTATCTCCGGGCCAAGGCCCTTCAGGGCCTGCTCTCCGCCGGGCTGCTGGCCCTGGCCGGCCCCCTGTGCCGGGGGATGCTGCCCGTCTCCCAGACAGGGGGACAGCTCACCCTGGTCCAGCTCTTCCCCCAATCCCTGGCCTTTGGGGCGGTGCTGTGGATTGTAATTCTGGTGCTGCTGACAAATAGGGGTGGAAAATCCCCTGCCGGACAGGTATAATAGGATTTGCCACACAGACGCTTTCCGGTTGGAAGGGAGATCCTCCTATGCTGTTTCGAAAAAAGATTGAGCCCCGCTGCATCTATTGCCAGCACGGCACCGTCATTGACGAGAATACCGTCCTCTGTCTGAAAAAGGGGGTCACCGACGGGGGAAACTGCTGCCGCAGCTTCTCCTATGACCCTTTTCTCCGTACGCCGCCGCCCCAGGCCGCCCCGGACTTCAGCAAGCTGAAGGACGAGGACTTTACCCTCTGATTTTTCTATTCTTTTCCTCCCCCTCCGCTTCTTTCCAGACATAGACGGCACCGCTTCTGCCCATAGTAAGGACGGCAGACCCAATGACCTGTTTGTGAGGAGGGAGCAATATGCTGGATAAGATCGCCCTGATTCTGGCCATCATCGGTGGACTGAACTGGGGCCTCATCGGCCTGTTCCGGTTCGATCTGGTGGCCTTTCTGCTGGGTGGCTCAGGCAGCCTGCTCAGCCGGATCGTCTATGTCCTGGTGGCCATCGCCGCCATCTGGTGCATCTCGCTGCTGTTCCGGGACAGCGATGACGCCCGCACCGAGCACGCCTGACCTTCTGCCTCCCCTGCTCCCCGCCGGACAGCTTCGGCGGAGGGCGGGGGATCATTTTGAGCTCTCTGTTCATCGTCCCATTTTTTGGACGCTCCGTTTTTTCAGTTCTTCTGCTGCGTCAAATTTCGTTTTTTCTCCCACCAAATTTTTCCAGTTCGACGTTTTCTCTCTTGCCTTTTGTTTTCTTGCTGGTATATAATAGAAAAAACGTTTTACATTCTCTCCCTGTTTGCGCTGTCGCCAGGCAGGGGACGCAGGAGACCTGGTATGTCAGATAAAGCAAAGGTTACCAACCAGATTGTCGCATACATGAAGGAGCACATTATCAGCGGCGCATGGCCCGTCGGCAGCAAGCTCCCCTCTGAGAAACAACTCTGCAATGAGTTCAATTGTAGCCGCGTCAGCGTCCGGAGCGCGTTGCAGCGCTTTATCGCCATCGGCGCTGTGGAGAGCGTCCATGGAAAGGGCTCCTTCCTTCGCTCCGCTGACCTGGAGGCGCTGGAGCAGTCCTCTATGCCGATTACTTATTCCGCTCTCATGGATCTGCTGGATTTTTCCGCGCT
>JBJDXT010000135.1:0-29544 GCA_051866795.1 Candidatus Onthomonas sp.
CGTGCTGGTCCGGCCCTCCTACGTCCTGGGCGGCCAGGGCATGGAGATCGCCTACAACGACGACAACATCCGGGACTTCATGCGGATCATCAATCTGACCACCCAGGAGCATCCTATCCTGGTGGACAAGTACCTCATGGGCCGCGAGGTGGAGGTGGACGGCGTCTTTGACGGCGAGGACATCCTCATCCCCGGCGTCATGGAGCATGTGGAGCGGGCCGGCATCCACTCCGGCGACTCCATCTCGGTCTACCCGCCCCTGAACATTGCGGAAAAGCACAAGCAGACCATCCTGCGCTACACCCGGGATCTGGCAAAGCACCTGGGGGTCATCGGCCTGATCAACGTCCAGTTCATCATCTATCAGGACGAGGTGTATATCATCGAGGCCAACCCCCGCTCCTCCCGGACGATTCCCTATATCTCCAAGGTCACCGGCGTGCCCATCATTGACCTGGCCACCAAGGTGATGCTTGGGGCCAAGCTGAAGGATCTGGGCTATGGGGTAGACATCTACCCCGAGGCGAAGTACTACGCGGTGAAGATGCCGGTGTTCTCCTTTGAGAAGCTGACTGACGTGGACACCAACCTGGGCCCGGAGATGAAGTCCACCGGCGAGTGCCTGGGCCTGGCGGACACCTTCCCCCAGGCGCTGCTCAAGGCCTTCAAGGGCGCCAATATGAAGGTGCCCAAAAAGGGCAGCCGGGTCATCCTCACCGTCAAGGACCAGGACAAGGAGGAGACCCTGGAGCTGGCCCGGGAGATGGAGGCGCTGGGTATGGAGCTCTACGCCACCCGGGGCACCCACGCCTACCTCACCGAGCATGGCGTCAAGGTCCAGTTCGTCCACCGTCTGGGCCATGGCCACCCCAACATTCTGGATATGATCCAGTCCGGCGTGGTGGACATGATCCTGAACACCCCCCGCCGTACCCAGCGGGAGGACGGCGACGGCTGGCGGATCCGCCGCAGCGCCGTGGAGCACTCCGTCCTCTGCCTGACCAGTACCGACACCTGCCGGGCCATCCTCACCGCCCGGAAGGAGGGCCATGCCGATCAGATTGTGCCGGTGGATATCACCGAAATCTGATAACAGAGATACCCCCAAAGCGAAATGCCTTTGGGGGTATGCTGTTTCCGGTCGAAAACCAATTGCCAACATCTTTCAGCTGTGCTAAAATAATGTCTGCTGACGAAATAGAAAAGTTTATAGAAAAATCTATATGCTGCTTCTGTGGCGCGCAGCAAAAGAAACTGCTCCTGCGTATAGAGAGGTGAACAGAAAAGTCCATCTTTGAAAGGAGCAAATTATGAAACAGATGAAAGCAATTTCCCTGCAGCTGGCCCTTTGCCTGGCTCTGACCGGCTGCGGCGCGGCTGAAATCACCTCTGACGAGCCCGGTTGCGAAGCTGTCGAGCCCGGTGCGTCGGTGGCCGCCGGACTGCTCCAGACGGCCAGCCCGGAGACCAGCGCCCTGATCCTCTTTTACTACGACGGAGAGACGGTCACCAGCCGCACCCTCTATGATGAGGAGCGGGAGCTGGCGCTGCTGGAGCGGATCAATGCCCTCCCCGCCCAGGAGGCGGAGGAGGTCGACCTCTCTCAATGGAGCCTGCCCTGCTATGGCCTGTGGATCAGCGCCCAGGACGGCACTGATCTGTATGCCGCCTGGTCGGAGGGGCTCTGGCTGGGTGGAGACGGCAGCGTCTGGCAGGTTGAGGCGGATTTCCCCGATTACTGGCAGTTGCTGGAGGGGGAGGACGAGGATAATTCTCTCTCCGTCCTGAGCTTCCCCTGTGCCGGATTGCTGGCTTCCTGTGACGATCGGTTCCTGGCTCCGGCGGAGGAGTATACCATCGCCAATCTTCCGCTGAGGACGTATCTCACCGTTCTGGATGTCACGGACGGTATTACCACCGTGCGTATCGACAACCAGAGCGGTTACGAGATGAGCTACAGCGAATACTATTCTCTGCAGGTGGAGCGGGACGGGGAGTGGTTCACCCTGCCGCCTCGGGAGACCCTGGCTTTCAATGATATCGCCTATGTCCTCCAGGATTTGGAGCAAGCCACTGTCACCTGTGATCTGACCGTCTATGGAGATCTGACGGCGGGGCATTACCGGCTGGTCAAGGACGATATGGCGGCGGAATTTTGGCTGGACGGGCAGGGCGCCCTTTGCGAGAAGCCAGATGGGACCGATGCTGCTCCAGAGCCTGGCGTCTCTATGGAGGTCTTTGCGGAAGACCTGACAGCGGTCCGGGTTCTGCTGCACAACGATACGGATCAGGACACCGGTTATCTCTGGGATTTCACCCTCTGGAAACGGGAGGTGGACGGCTGGGTTTCGGTGCCCTTCCTGGAGCCCTATGGCATCTGCGGTGTACAGGATCCGCTGCCCGCAGGAGAGACGGTGGAGCTGTTCCTGGATTTGGAATCCCTGTTTGGAGCATTGGAGGACGGCCAATACCGGCTTTTGATGGAGTCGGAGGGCTGGGCCGCCTCCTTTGAGATCAATCACGAAACGTAAGAATCAGAAAGGATGAGTCACTGTGTCCCATCAAATGGTCATCGTTCTGGACTTTGGCGGTCAGTACAATCAGCTGATCGCCCGCCGCGTCCGGGAATGCAATGTCTATTGCGAGGTGAAGCCCTATACCACTCCTCTGGAGGAGCTGAAGGCCATGAACCCCATCGGCATCATCTTCACCGGCGGCCCCAACAGCGTCTACCTGGAGGACTCTCCCCACTATGCTAAGGAGATCTTCGAGCTGGGTGTGCCCATCCTGGGCATCTGCTATGGCTGCCAGCTGATGGCCCACTCTCTGGGCGGCCTGGTTACCGAGGCTCAGGAGGACTCTGCCCGGGAGTACGGCAAGACCCAGACCTATTACGACACCGGCTGCAAGCTGTTCCAGGGTCTGCCCGCCGAGGGTATCTCCTGGATGAGCCACAGCGACTATATGGCCAGGGTGCCCGAGGGCTTCCAGCTGGTAGCCCATTCCGCCGCCTGCCCCAATGTGGGTATTGCCGATGAGGCCCGGGGCTTCTACGGTGTTCAGTTCCACCCGGAGGTTAACCATACCGAGAACGGCGTCAAGATGATCCGCAACTTCCTCTATGAGGTCTGCCATGCCAAGGGCGACTGGACTATGGGGGACTACTGCAAGACCGCCATCGCCCAAATCCGGGAGAAGGTGGGAGACGGCAAGGTGCTGCTGGCCCTCTCCGGCGGCGTGGACTCTTCCGTGGCCGCCGCCCTGCTGGCCGAGGCGGTGGGGGATCAGCTCACCTGTGTCTTTGTGGATCACGGCCTCATGCGCAAGAATGAGGGCGATGAGGTGGAGCAGGCCTTCTCCAAGTGGAAGATTCACCTCATCCGCATGAACGAGGAGGAGCGGTTCCTCAAGGAGCTGGCCGGCGTCACCGAGCCGGAGGCCAAGCGCAAGATCATCGGCGAGCAGTTCATCCGGGTCTTTGAGCAGGTGGGCAAGCAGATTGGCAAGGTGGACTACCTGGTTCAGGGTACCATCTACCCCGACGTCATCGAGTCCGGCACCGGCGACGCCGCCGTCATCAAGAGCCACCACAACGTGGGCGGTCTGCCTGACTATGTGGACTTCAAGGAGATCATCGAGCCTCTGCGGCTGCTGTTCAAGGACGAGGTGCGTCAGCTGGGCCGTGAGCTGGGCCTGCCCGACTACCTAGTCATGCGCCAGCCCTTCCCCGGTCCCGGCTTGGGCATCCGCATCATCGGCGAGGTGACAAAGGAGAAGGCGGACATCCTACGGGAGGCGGACGCCATCTTTCGGGAGGAGATTGCCAGAGCGGGCTGGGACACCCAGATCAGCCAGTATTTTGCCGTGCTGACCAACATGCGCTCGGTGGGCGTCATGGGCGACGGCCGGACCTACGACTATACCCTGGCCCTGCGGGGTGTCACCACCAGCGACTTTATGACCGCCGACTGGGCACGGATTCCCTATGAGGTGCTGGACAAGATCTCGGTGCGTATCGTCAATGAGGTGCAGCAGATCAACCGGATTGTGTACGATATTACCTCTAAGCCACCTGCGACGATTGAGTGGGAATAATTCTCAAGACCAGAAGCCTTTGATTTCTGATTTTTCAAGCATGAATGCCGCCTGGGAAATGTAATTTCATAATTTGAAAAGAGCTAACTGATTTTGATAGAATCGGTTAGCTCTTTTTGACCAAAGATCATGCTTGTTGACGGACAGAATGCTGACAGTGCAGCAGAATATTGGCTGCCAGCACATTCAGAGGGATACTTGCATCCGTGCGCACAAGACTTTTATCTTGCCAGGTTTCTACCTTCGCGGAAATGGCGGTCTCTGACGCAGAAATTTGTTTTGTTACCCCCGGGATGCGACCATTGACTCGTTTGGCTGCGGCAGACATGCTCGGAAGAATGCGATTGGCGGATGCTAGAGGGGAGCCGTGCTGATTTTGTGCCCTATATACTGTTCTGTCCGCTGGAAACGTGCTATAATAAACTATCTATGTCAACAGAAAAGGAGAACCGCCATGAAACTGATGGTCCTGGACGGCAATTCCATCGTCAATCGGGCCTTTTACGGGGTCAAGCTGCTGAGCACCCGGGACGGTCTGTATACCAACGCCATCTACGGCTTTCTCAACATTCTCCATAAGCTGGTGGAGGAGGAACAGCCGGAGGCCCTCTGCGTCACCTTTGATCTGAAGGCCCCCACCTTCCGCCACAAGGCCTACGAGGGCTACAAGGCCACCCGCCACGGTATGCCGGAGGAGCTGGCCGTGCAGATGCCGGTACTGAAAGAGGTGCTGACGGCCATGAACATCCCCCGCTACGAGCTGGAGGGCTGGGAGGCGGATGACCTTTTAGGCACCATCTCCCGGAAGTGCGAGACTGCCGGCTGGGACTGCGCCATTGTCACCGGCGACAAGGACTCTCTCCAGCTGATTACCGACCACACCAAGGTCAAGCTGGTCTCCACCCGCATGGGCCAGACCACCACCAAGGACATGACCCCCGAGGCTTTCCGGGAGGCCTATGGTTTTGACCCCATCCACATGATCGACCTGAAGAGCCTGATGGGGGATAGCTCGGACAATATCCCCGGCGTCAAGGGCATCGGCGAAAAGACCGCCATGACCCTCATTCAGAAATATGGCTCCATGGAAAACCTCTATGCCAACTTTGACCAGGCGGAGCTGAAGCCCGCCCAGCGGAAAAAGCTGGACGAGGGCCGGGAGATGGCAAAGCTGTCCTATGACCTGGCCACCATCCGCTGTGATGCCCCCATCGAATTCCAGCCAGAGAACGCCCTGCGGCAGCCGGTGGACAACGATGCCCTCTATCCGCTCTTTCTCAAGCTGGAGTTCTCCAAGCTGATCGAGCGCTATCATCTGACTCCACCAGAGCAGAACGGCATCCCCACCCCGGCAGAGGAGAAGCAGTGCCGGGTGGACATTGTGGACGTGCTCAGTGAGAGCCAGATGGAGGCCCTCTGGCCCAAATGGGAGGGGGCAGAGTATGTGGTGGTGCTGCCCCTGCCCGGCCTGGATGGGGTCACCGTCAGCCTGGAGGAGAGCGAGGAGCAGAGCTGGCTCTATGACGTCCGCCAGAGCCGCTATGAGGGAGATTACAATGCGTTTCTGGCCCGGCTCTTCTCCGCTAGCGTGAAAAAGGTGACCCACGGGGTGAAAGCCCTCTGTGAAAAACTGGTGGCAGAGGGCCTGCCCACCGAGGGCTTTGTGTTCGATACTGAGCTGGCCGCCTACCTGCTGGACCCCACGGCGGGGAGCTATGAGCTGGACAAGCTGTGCCTGCGCTATTTCAAGCAGGAGCGGGAAGCCAACGCCGCCTACAAGGCGGAGGACGCCTTTAACGCCCTCTCCGACAGCTTGAAGGCCCAGACCCAGTGGTATGAGGACACCTCCTGGATCGACGCCCTCTATGACGTTATGAAGCCCCAGCTGGAGGAGCTGGGTATGCTGGAGCTGCTGGAGACGGTGGAGCTGCCCCTCTGTCCGGTGCTGGCTGAGATGGAGCAGGCGGGCTTTCTGGTGGATCGTAAAGCCCTGGCCGACTTCGGCCAGATGCTCTCAGAGAACATCGACAAGGCCCAGCAGGAGATCTTCACCCTGGCGGGCCGGAAATTTAACATCAACTCCACCCAGCAGCTGGGCACCGTCCTATTTGAGGATCTGGGGCTGCCTACCTTCAAAAAGACCAAGCGGGGCTACTCCACCAATGCCGACGTGCTGGAAAAGCTGAAGCCCTACCACCCCATCATCCAGCAGATTCTGGACTACCGCCAGCTCACCAAGCTGAAATCCACCTATGTGGACGGCCTGACCAAGGTGATCGGCCCGGACGGCCGGATTCACACCAGCTTCCAGAACACCGTCACCGCCACCGGCCGGCTCTCCTCCATCGAGCCCAACCTGCAAAATATCCCCGTCCGCACCCCCCTGGGGGCGGAGATGCGCAAGATGTTCATGGCGGGGCCGGGAAACCTGCTGGTGGACGCGGACTATTCCCAGATCGAGCTGCGCCTCCTGGCCCACATCGCCAAGGACCAGGCCATGCTGGAGGGCTTCCGCACCGGAGCGGACATCCACACCGCCACCGCCGCCCAGGTCTTCGGCGTGCCGGAGGAGGCTGTTACCAAGCAGATGCGCTCCTCCGCCAAGGCGGTGAACTTCGGCATTGTCTACGGTATCTCCGCCTTCTCCCTGGCCCAGGATATCGGCGTGGCCCAGTGGCAGGCCAAGGAGTATATGGACCGCTATTTTGACAAATACGCCGGTATCCGGGACTATCAGAAGAATATTGTGGCCCAAGCCAAGGAGCAGGGCTATGTCTCCACCGAGATGGGCCGCCGCCGCTGGCTCCCGGAGCTCAAGAGCAGCAACTTCAATATGCGCTCCTTCGGCGAGCGGGTGGCGCTGAATATGCCTATCCAGGGCACTGCCGCCGACATCATCAAGCTGGCCATGGTGCGAGTGCAGAACCGGCTGAAGGCGGAGGGCTTTGCCGGCCGCCTGGTGCTCCAGGTCCACGACGAGCTGATTGTGGAGTGCCCGGAGGGGGAGGCTCAGGCCATTGCAAAGCTGCTGGAGCAGGAGATGGAGCAGGTGGTCGCGCTGGACGTCCCCCTGCTGGCAGAGGCCAAGGTGGGAAAGCGCTGGGCGGATGCCCATTGAGCCATTTTCCTATTTGAAAAACGCCCGCCCATCGGGAAGGAACTGGACGGAGGGCGGAAAAACTTGCCAATACACCGATAGGAGGAAGTAAATATGAACATTCACCAGGAAGTGGAGCTGCTGGACTGCCCCTACTGCGGGGGAGCCGCCCTGCTGGAGGAGGAGAACGGCTGGTGCTGGTATGCGACTTGCGTGGACTGCGGGGCCCAGACGGCCTCCATCTCCTATTCCACCCCGGAGGAACGGCTCCAGGCGGCCCAAAAGGCGGCCCAGCTCTGGAATATGGGCAAAGCCGTCCGGGGCGGCTTTACCGACTGAGCCTCAGAGACAGGTGGCCGCCCTGGACGTTCCCCTGCTGACTGAGGCCAAGGTGGGAAAACGCTGGGCGGATGCCCACTGATCACAGGCGGCGCACTGAAAAGGAGACCCGCATGGACAACTGGTTTACGCTCGACCGGGTGGACGAGGACACCCATGTCATCAGCGAATACCGCCACTGGGAGGAGCCTCACTGCTATCTGCTCAGCGGCACAGAGCGCAGTCTGCTCATCGACACCGGCCTGGGTATCTGCGACATCTCCCGACCGGTGAAGGCGCTGACCCATCTGCCGGTGACGGCGGTCGCCACCCACGTCCACTGGGATCACATCGGGGGCCACCGGTATTTTCCGACCTTTTACGCCCACCGTGCGGAGCTGGACTGGCTTCAGGGAAGATTTCCACTGACCATTGATACTGTGTGGGCCATGGTGCTGGATCGCTGCCAAGCACCGGAGGATTTTGACGTGAGCGCTTATCAGATCTTTCAGGGGCCCCCTGACCGCCTTCTGGAGGACGGAGACTGGATTGACCTGGGGAACCGCCGCATTCAGGCCCTCCATACCCCCGGCCATTCCCCCGGCCACCTCTGCTTCTGGGAGCCGGAGCGGGGCTATCTGTTCACTGGAGACTTGATTTACAAGGACGTGCTCTTTGCAGACTTCCCTTCCACCGACCCGGAGGCATATCTGGCCTCCCTGGAAAAGGTGGCCGCCTTGCCCGCAAGGCGGATTTTCCCCGGACACCACAGCCTGGAGGTGGAGCTGTCCCTCCCGGCAGAGATGCGGGACCGGTTCCGGGAACTGAAAGTGAAAGGCAGGCTCCACCACGGAGCAGGCGTCTTTGACTACGGAGCATGGGGCGTCCGGCTGTAGGGCAGGATACTCCATTGTGAGAGGAGCTTTGCAATGAGAGAAGCATTTTCGGAAATGCGCAGAAAAGACCGCCAGCTCACCCCGGCGGAGGCCTACGCCCTGCTGGAGCGCTGCGAATACGGCGTCCTTTCCACCGTGGGGGAGGACGGCCAGCCCTACGGCGTCCCCATGAGCTACGCCCTGGAAGGGGACACCATCTACCTCCACTGTGCCCGGAACGCAGGACGCAAATGCGCCAATCTGACCGCCTGTACCAGAGCCAGCTTTACCGTGGTGGGAGATACCAGGGTGCTCCCCGCCAAGTTTTCCACCGAGTACGAGAGCGCCATCGCCTTCGGCACCGTCACCCCGGCGGAGGACCGGAAACAGGGCCTGCTGGCCCTGGTGGACAAGTACAGCCCGGATTTCCGCCCTCAGGGGGAGCAGTACGCCGACCGGTCCATAGCCGCGGGAGAGGTGGAGGTCTACGCCTTTCATATCCTGCATCTGACCGGCAAGGCCCGGCGGAAAAAGCAGCCCGCCCAGCCGGAGGTCCGCAAGGCGACGCTCTCCGACCTGGACCGCCTGGAGGCCATTGAGACGGCCTGTTTTCCACCGGAGGAGGCGGCGGACCGGGTGACCCTGGCCGGACGGCTGGCGGTCTATCCCGACCACTTCTGGCTGCTCTCGGCGGCAGGAGAGCCGGTGGCCTTTCTCAACGGAATGGTCACAGATGAGAGGGATCTCCGGGACGAGATGTATGACGACCCAAACCTCCACCGGGAGGACGGGGCCTGGCAGATGATCTTCGGCCTGGACACGATGCCGGAGTACCGCTGCCGGGGTTATGGCGGACGGCTGCTCCGGGCCGCCATTCTGGACGCCCGGGAGCAGGGGAGACGGGGGCTGGTGCTCGCCTGCAAGGAGGAGCTGGTCCCCTACTACAGCGGCTTTGGCTTCTGTAATGAGGGCCTCTCCGCCTCCCACCACGGGGGCGCCTGCTGGTATCAGATGCGGCTGACCTTCCGGAAGGACAGAGCGGATGTCCCAATGACGAGAAAATGAGCGATTTGAGAACAAGCAGGGGTGACGGCAAAAGAGATCACCCTTTACAGACAAGGAGCAATTCCCATGAATGAATTCAAACCGGTGATGGCCACTGTGCCCAACAAAGGACAGGAGCCGATTCCATACCGCCTGGTCCCCATGGACCGGGCGCTGGTGCCCCAGATTGCCGAGCTGGAGCGGCAGTCCTTCTCCCTCCCCTGGACAGAGCAGATGCTCTATGACGAGCTGGACAGCCTGAACAGCTCCTGCATTGTGGCGGTGGACCGGGACCGGCGGGTGCTGGGCTACGCCAGCCTCACCGTGGTGATGGACGAGGGCTATATCAACAATATCGCGGTCCGAAAGGAGTTCCGCCGTCAGGGGCTGGCCAGCGACCTGCTGGGGGTGTTCTTCCGGTTTGCCCAGGCCCAGAACCTGGCCTTTCTCACCCTGGAGGTCCGGGACAGCAATTTAGCGGCCCGAAATCTTTACCGCAAGTTCGGCTTTCAAGACGTAGGCCGCCGGAAGAACTATTACGATAAACCCACTGAGGATGCTATCCTGATGACGAAGTTTTTCAAGGAAGAAGGGACCGTCCAATGATCATTTTGGCTGTGGAATCCTCCTGCGACGAGACTGCAGTGGCCCTGGTTCAGGACGGTCGCACTGTTCTGGCTGACGCCATTGCATCCCAGATCGACATGCATACCATTTACGGCGGTGTCGTGCCGGAGATCGCCTCCCGGAAGCACCTGGAGGCGGTGGCCCTCATGGCGGATCAGGCGCTGGCGCAGGCGGGACTAACCCGGGGAGACATCGATGCTGTGGCCTGTACCTATGCCCCGGGGTTGATCGGCGCCGTGCTGGTGGGGGTGAACTTTGCCAAGAGCGTGGCCTATGCTCTGGACGTCCCCCTGATTCCGGTGCACCACATCCGGGGACACATTGCGGCTAACTATATCACCCATCCCGACCTGGTCCCCCCCTTCCTCTGCCTGTGCGTCTCCGGCGGTAACACTATGATTGTGGACGTCCGGGACTACACTGAGATGGAGCTGCTGGGCGCCACCCGGGATGACGCGGCGGGAGAGTGCTTTGACAAGGTGGCCCGGGTGCTGGGCATCGGCTATCCCGGCGGAGGCCCCATGGACCGTCTGGCGGCAGGGGGCGACAGCCGCAAATACCCGCTGCCCCGCTCCAAGGTGGACGGCGCGCCTCTGGATATGTCCTTCTCCGGCCTCAAGACGGCGGCTCTGAATCTGATTCACAACGCCCAGCAGAAGGGAGAGGAGCTGGACCTGCCCTCCTTTGCAGCCTCCTTCGGTCAGGCGGTCAGCGACGAGCTGGTGCCCCGGGCCATGGAGGCGGCCCGGATGCTGGGCTACCGCAAGGTGGCCGCCGCCGGAGGTGTCTCTGCAAACAGCCGGATCCGGGCGGATCTGGAGGCCGCCTGCCGCCGGGAGGGCTGTCAGCTTTTTCTGCCGGAACTGAAGCTCTGCGGGGACAATGGGGCCATGATCGGCTGCCAGGCCTATTACGAGTATCTGGCTGGTCATACGGCGGATACCGGCCTCAACGGATTTGCCAACCGGCCGATTGGAAAAAACAACTGGCACTGAGCACAGAGGAGCTGTGCGCCTGTAGCGCATGGCTCCTCTGTTTTGCTTCGAGTAAAATGCGTTATGTAAATCATAATTTGACATAATCTTCCCTGAAATCTTGCTGCCTGTGAAAAGGGAACAGGTGGAAAACCCTTGCAAATACTGTATTCTGTTTGTGCAAAACCCTGTGGACAATGTGCATAACTCTGTGTAGAGGCGGGGTTGCCCCGTCTGTTATGGTGGAAGCCTGGGCAGAGGTGTCAAGGCGGGATAGGAATTTTCTACTTGCTCCGTGCGGATAAAATATCCAAATGACGGGGGGATGCTTTGTGTGATCAGACAATTGACAGCCTTCGACAGAAGGAGAGACAGGAATCGGCTATACAAACAGTATTGGAACCTTGACGGAGCGGGGAAAATAGGTGGGAGATGGGAAAATGATTGCCTTTCCTGCTGTCTTATGGTATAATTTACTGTCTTTAGAAATAGAAATCCGGGCTGCGGCCCGGAATGTTGATTGTGAGAACAAAGGTCGTGTGAAAAATGGAACAAAAGGGAATCATGCTTTCAGGAATTCAGCCCAGCGGTGATCTGACCCTGGGCTCTTATCTGGGCGCCATCCGCAACTGGGCCGAGCGGGCGGATCAGTTTGACTGCTATTATTTCATGGCGGATATGCACACCATCACGGTACGGCAGAATCCGGCCGATCTCCGCCGCCGCACCCTGGAGCAGCTGGCCCAGTATATCGCCTGCGGTCTGGACCCGGAGAAGAACACCCTCTTTATCCAGAGCCATGTGCCTCAGCACGCTGAGTTGGGCTGGATTCTGGACTGCTACACCATGTTCGGTGAGCTGTCCCGGATGACCCAGTTCAAGGCCAAGAGTGCAGCCCATGCGGAGAACATCAACGCCGGCCTTTTCACCTATCCCTGCCTGATGGCGGCGGATATTCTGCTCTACCAGCCGGACTATGTGCCGGTGGGAGAGGACCAGAAGCAGCATGTGGAGCTGACCCGGGACATCGCCAACCGTTTCAACGGCATTTACGGGGATGTGTTCAAAATTCCCCAGCCCTTCATTCCCAAGGTGGGGGCGCGGGTCATGAGCCTGACCAGCCCGGAGAACAAGATGTCCAAGTCGGACAAGGACCCCAACGGCTGTGTTTACCTGATGGAGCGGCCGGAGGACATCGCCCGGAAGTTCAAGCGCGCGGTCACCGACAGCGAGACCTGTGTCCGCTTTGACCCGGAGCACAAGCCGGGCATCTCCAACCTGATGCAGATTTACGCCGCCGCCACCGGCAAGACCTATGAGGAGATCGAGACGGAGTTTGACGGTCAGGGCTACGGCGCCTTTAAGACTGCCGTGGGTGACAGCGTGGTAGAGCTGTGCCGTCCCATCCGGGAGGAGGCCGGCCGGCTGATCAAGGATAAGGCCTATCTGGAGAGCGTCTATCGGGCCGGCGCGGAGAAGGCGGGGTATATTGCCAATAAGACCCTGCGTAAGGTTTACAAAAAGGTGGGCTTTGTGCCGCGCTGATCCTCTTTTTGATTTGAATGCGGCTCGAAAGGAGTCTATTCCTTTGCTATGAAAGCTATCAATTATCACTCTCTGGCCATTGTGGTGGCGGCGCTGGTGGTGGCTATGCTGGTCACTATGGTGGCCATGCCCCTGGTGCGCCGGCTGGCTATCCGCCTGGGCGCCATCGATATGCCTGGGGTCAAGGGGACGGACAGCGAACGACATCTTCACACACAGCCTACACCCCGCATGGGCGGTCTGGCCATCGTGCTGGGCTTCCTGGTGGCCATCGGCCTGTTTGTGGAGCTGACGCCCGCGCTGGCCTCCATGCTGCTGGGGGGAATTGTCATCGCGGTGCTGGGTATGGTGGACGATATCTTCCGCCTGCCTGCTCTGGTCAAGCTGCTTTTTCAGATTGCGGCGGCAGTGATTGCCACCTCCGGCGGAAATGTCATCCGCTATCTCAGCGCACCGGAATTTCTGTTCAGCGGGGGACACCTGAATCTTGGCATCCTGTCTGTGCCGGCCACTGTGCTGTGGATTGTACTGATCACCAACGCGGTGAATCTGATCGATGGCCTGGATGGCTTGGCTGCCGGAGTGTCCGCCATCTCATCCGTCTGTCTGGTGGTGGTGGCACTGGGCTATTCGGACATGACGGTGGCAGTTATCTGCGGTGCTTTGGCAGGTGGCTGTGTGGGTTTTCTGCCCTATAATGTCAGCCCTGCTCGTATCTTTATGGGGGACACCGGCTCCACCTTTATCGGCTATATTCTGGCAGTGGCCTCGATTCAGGGCTTGTTCAAAATCTATGCCGTCATCTCCTTCCTGGTGCCTTTTCTGCTGTTGGGTCTGCCCATTTTTGATGTCTGCTTTGCAGTGATTTCCCGGCTGCGTCATGGTGAGAGCCCCCTGAAGGCGGACCGAGAGCACGTCCATTACCGCCTGCTGGACATGGGATTGAGCAAGCAGCAGACGGTGGCGGTGCTGTATATTATCTCCGGGATTCTGGGTCTGCTCTCAGTGCTGCTCAGCACCACTGATCTGGGGAGGACTATGCCGCTGCTGGTGGCCATCGCCGTGGTGGGCTATGTGGCCTTTCAGCTCTACCGGCACCGGAGGGCGCTGCTCAAAGGAGGACATCCTTTTTCCGGAGACGTCCGCCCTCACCGGGATGGACACAAGCTCGAAAAGGGTGGGCAGGATCAGAACGGTTCAGGTGAAAAGCAGCCCTGACCCTCAGCCAAGACCCATCAACAGTACCAGGGCCAGAATGACCAGCCACTCGTCGTCCTCGGACTCACGAAACAGGTAGATCAGCACCAAGACCAGGAGAATATCTCCCTTGTCCAGCTGACCCAGGCCAAGCCTGTCAAAAATGCCGGCACTACCGGCATTTTTTGTGCCTCCCAGCAGATTCTGAAGCAGGCCGGAGAGACGGCCGCCAAACAGACTGGAGGAGGCGGAACCTGCTGGAGTGGAATTGGGCTGAGGCTCTGATTCCAGATTTTGATACCCCCCCTGGGGGCAGTAACGGTTATACATCTGCTCCCCCCTGTACCATTCCGAGGGCAGTGCGGATCACCCGGCTCAGCCGGGTAATCCGGATAGCCTGTTCCAGACGGGACTGCCGTTCCGGCCGGAGAAAGGGCTTGAGCGCTGCCAGAAGCTGTGCCTTCTCATCGCTCTGCTGCTGGTAGACGGAGAAGAGCTCCATGACCTTGCCTATGGCCCCCGGGTCTAGCCCGGAGAGCAGATCGCCCAGTCCGCCCATGGGGGGCGGGGGAGAGGGCTGCTGCGGTGCAGCAGAGGCCTCCGCTCCGGCGCTCTCCTGTCCCGGCGGCCCTGCAATGGAGTTGGCTAGTGACATGATCTGCTCCATGGCCTGGGGATTGGAGAGAATCTGATTCAGTTTTTCCTCAAAATCCCCCATGAGGCTCCCTCACTTTCCGGCCCTATTTCTGCAGCTTTTTCTCCATTTTTGCAAGGGCGTCTCCTCCCTCCGGACTGCTCTGCAGCCGGGAGAGCATGGCTTGCAGCTCCTGGGTGTTGCCTGCCTTGGCTTTTTGTGCGGCGGACTGCAGGTCTCCCTGCCGCTGGAGCAGCTCCATCAGCCGGAGGGTTTCCGGGGACTGGAGCAGTCCCTTCAACGCGGCGGGATCCTTCAGCAGCGCGGCGGCATCCGGCCCCTCCAACGGGTTGGACGCGGCCTGCTGTGACGGTGGAAATGGCATCATATCAAACCCCTCCTGTTGCTTTTATCCCAGTATATGCGATCTGAAAGGAGATGTGACAGTGATGAAACTGCTGGTCCTGTCTGACTCTCACGGGAACCGTACCCATCTGCGCCGCGCTCTGGAGCTGGAAAAGCCTCAGGCTGTTTTCCACCTGGGAGACGGCCGGGCGGATATTCTGTCGGTCATGGCCGACCTGCCGGAAATTCCCCTGTACAGCGTACCGGGCAACTGTGACTGGCGCTGCCGTCTGGCTCCCGTGCAGCAGGTGACGGTGGAGGGCCTTCAGATCCTGCTGGCCCACGGCCATACCTTCGGCGTCAAAAGCGGCTATCAGAACTATCTGACCTATGGACGGCGGCAGGGAGCCAAGCTGCTGCTCTCCGGCCACACCCATGTGCCCTGCGTCTGGGAGGACGAGGGAATCATGCTGGTCAATCCCGGCTCGGTGGGCAATGGCCAGCACCCCACCTACGCGGTGCTGGAGGTGGAGCAGGGCAAGGTCAGGGACTGTCAGATCAAGCCGATTGCCGATCCAGTCTATGAGTGGCAGACCATCTGACCCATTTCCCCTCCCGGCTGGCACAAATTTCTGTTGCCTGACCCGGGATTGATGGTATAATAATAAATCGAAGTGATATCTTTTCAAACGGCTAGGCCGTATTTCACTCCAACAGGAGGACCGGAATGAATTCATTCGACCAGTTAAAAACACAGCTGCTCCGGAATTGCCCGGGGCTTGAGATAAGAGAGAACGAACCCATGAGCGGTCATACCACTTTCCGCATTGGCGGGCCGGTGGCTCTGATGGCTCTTCCACAGACTCCCGAGGAGATCGTGACCTCCATCCGCACTGCCCGCAGCCTGGATATCCAGCCCTTTTTGCTTGGCCGTGGCTCCAACCTGCTGTGCGGGGACGGCCCGCTGAACCATTTTGTCATCAAGACCGCCCCCGGCCTCAATCAGCTGGAGCGGGTAGGGGAGCGCACCATCCGCAGCGGCGCGGGAGTGCCCATGAGTCAGCTGGCCAACTTTGCCCAGCGGTGCAGCCTCACCGGCTTTGAGTTCGCCCACGGCATTCCCGGCTCTGTGGGCGGCGGCGTGGTGATGAACGCCGGTGCCTATAACGGAGAGCTGAAGCATGTGGTCATCGAGACTGCAGCTCTGAGTCAGAACGGAGAGATTGTCACCTATCGAGGCGAAGAGCAGCAGTTTGCCTACCGGCACAGTATTTTTATGGAGCAGAATCTGGTGGTACTCCACTGTCTGGTGGAGCTGCAGCCCGGCGATCCGGTGGCCATTCAGGAGCGGATGGATGATCTGCTCCGCCGCCGGAAAAAAACTCAGCCACTGGAGTGGGCCAGTGCCGGCTCCACCTTTAAACGGCCCCAGGGCGCCTATGCAGCAGCCCTCATCGACCAGTGCGGCCTCAAAGGCTGTCAGGTGGGTGGCGCCCAGGTGTCTGAAAAGCATGCCGGCTTTGTGGTCAACAAGGGCGGCGCCACCTGCGCCGACGTGCTGGCCCTGACCGATCATATCAAAGAGGTGGTGCTCCGGGAAACCGGCTTCCAGCTGGAGCTGGAGATACGCACTCTGTTCTGAATACGGAGATGCGCTGACAGACGAGATACAAAGGAGGAAGCGGAATGCAGTTTGTGATTATTTCCGGCCTGTCCGGCGCCGGCAAGACCCGGGCAGGCGAGTTTATGGAGGACGCCGGATTCTATACCATCGACAATATGCCCGCTGTCCTCATGCCTGCCTTTGCAGAGATCGCCATGAGCAGCAAGGACCCTCGTTATGAGCGGGTGGCTCTGGTCAGCGACGTCCGGGGCGGCCACAACTTCGACCCCCTGTTCCAGGCGCTGGATCAGATGCGGGATATGGGCTGCGACTGCAAGCTGCTCTTTCTGGAGGCGTCCACCCAGGCGGTGATCGCACGCTACAAGGAGACCCGTCGGATGCACCCCCTCAGCGAGCCGGGGGAGAGTCTGGAATCCGCCATCCGCCGGGAAAAGCAGCTCTTGGCCCCCGTCCGGGCCCGGGCGGACTACATTCTGGACTCCACCAGCTTCAACACCACCGCAAAGCTCCGGGCCGCCCTGCTGGATATGTTCGGCGGAAAAGAGAACGCCAAGGCCAGCTTCCAGGTCAGCGTCCAGTCCTTTGGCTTTAAGCACGGGATTCCCCTGGAGGCGGATCTGGTGCTGGACGTCCGTTTTTTGCCCAATCCCTTCTATATTCCGGAGCTGCGCCGCAAGACCGGTCTGGACAGCGAGGTGCAGGCGTTTCTGGATAACTATAAGGAGACCCACGCCTTTCTGCAAAAGATGGAGGATCTGCTTCAGTTCCTGCTACCCCTCTACGAGGAGGAGGGCAAGACCAGCCTGGTGATCTGCATGGGCTGCACCGGCGGACAGCACCGCTCTGTGGCCATGGCCCACGCGGTGGCCCAAATTGTGGAAAAGCTGGGCTATGCCGTGTCGGAGCAGCACCGGGACATCAACCGGGAGCGGAAGTGAGGCCTGCACCATGAACTGGAAAATTCCATCCGACGGCGGCCCCCGCATTGTGGCCATCGGCGGCGGTACCGGGCTGTCCACCATGCTCCGGGGGTTGAAATACTATTCCCGCAATATCACAGCCGTGGTCACCATGGCGGACGACGGCGGCGGCTCCGGCGTGCTGCGGCAGGATCTGGGGATGCCCCCACCAGGGGATATCCGCAACTGTCTCCAGGCCCTGGCCAATGTGGAGCCGATTATGGAGGACTTGCTGGCCTATCGGTTCCAAGACGGCGTTTTGGCGGGCCAGAGCTTTGGCAATCTCTTCCTGGCCGCCCTAGATGGCATCTCTCCCAGCTTTGACCAGGCGGTGGAGAAGATGAACCAGATTCTGGCTGTCACCGGCCGGGTACTGCCGGTGACCAACAGTAATGTCAATCTGGTGGCCGAGTTTGAAAATGGTACCTTTGTCCGGGGTGAGAGCAAGATTTTCTCCTTTAAGCGTGCCCAGCACTGCCGGATTCGACGGGTTCGGATGGAGCCCTCCCCGGTGACCGCGCTGCCTCGGGCGCTGGAGGCGATTCAGGACGCCGACGTCATCGTCCTGGGGCCGGGCAGCCTCTACACCAGCGTGATTCCCAACCTGCTGGTCTCCGGCGTGGCCCAGGCCATTGCCGACTCCAAGGCCCTGCGCATCTACATCGCTAACATTATGACCCAGGAGGGGGAGACGGAGGGGTATACCCTCTCCGAGCACATCCGCGCCCTGGAGGATCACGGCGTTCCCGGCATGATCGACCTGTGCCTGGCCAACTCCGCCGTCATTCCCCAGGAGGTGCGGGAGCGCTACCAGTCGGAAAACGCTCAACCCATGCTGGTGGACGGGGACGCCATCCGCGGCATGGGGGTGGAGCTGATTTGTGAGCCCCTATCGGATGAGACTAAGCGTTATAAGGCCCGGCACGATCCCCACAAGCTAGCCCGGGCCATTCTCAGTGTAGTGGAGGATCGGTGCGTCCGCACCTGGACGGATCAGGGGGTGCGCTATGTCCGGGAACACTGACCCAACCCTTCTGGAGGGAGAATGGGAGGAGCGGGGGAAGAGCTTTTCCAGCACTGTCAAGGGAGAGCTCTGCCGGGATAAAATCACCCACACCTGTTGCGCCCAGGCGGAGGCCTATGGGGTGCTGCTCTTCTGTAACACCTTTCTGGATCAGGAGATCCGCATTGTCACTACCTCTTCCGCAGTTGCCCAGCGGCTGCCCCGGCTGTTCCGCCGGGCCTTCGACCTGCGCTTTGACGAAAAGCCCCAGGAACTGGAGTCCGGGGGAAAGCTGACCTTTACCATCACCCGGCCGGAAAAGCTGGCGGCCATTCTGGAGACCTACGGCTATTCCGGGGGACAGCTCTTTACCCACCATGTCAATTACGCCGTGCTGGAGGAAAACTGCTACAGGGCGGCCTTTTTCCGGGGCGCCTTTCTGGCGGGCGGGTCGGTGATCGATCCCCGGAAGGGCTATCACCTGTCCTTTGCTACATCCCATTACCATGTGGCAAAGGAGATTCAGCCCCTCATGGCGGAGTTGGGCCTGTCTCCCAAGACGGTGGTGCGCAACGCCAACTATGTGACCTATTTCAAGCAGAGCGAGGCCATTTCCGACTTTCTCACCGCCATTGGCGCACCGGTAGCTGCTATGGAGATTATGAACGCCAAGCTGATGAAAAATGTCCGCAACCGGGTGAACCGCCGCTCCAACTGCGACATGGCTAACGTGGACAAGGCGGTGGCCGCCGCCCAGGAGCAGATTGCCGCCATCCGGCGCCTGGAGCAGTCTCCCAGGTGGGAGAGCCTGCCCGACGCCCTGAAGGAGACGGCTGCCCTCCGGGTGGAATATCCGGAACTGTCCCTCAGTCAGCTTGCCGGCGTGGCGGGCATTTCCAAGTCCTGCCTCAACCACCGGCTGCGCAGGCTTCAGGAGCTGCAGGCGGAACAGAATTAGAGTGATTTCCCAACTGCCCGCCCGAACAGGGCGGGCACTGATGTAAAAGGAGGTCTCATGTCCTTTGTCCATCTTCACGTCCACAGCGAGTTCTCCCTCCTGGACGGCGCCTGCCGGATCCAGGGCCTGGTGCAGCGGGTCAAGGAGCTGGGACAGACTTCGGTCGCCATCACCGACCATGGCAATATGTACGGGGTGGTGGACTTCTATAAGGCCTGCAAAAAGGAGGGCATTCACCCGATTATCGGCTGCGAGGTCTATGTGGCGCCCAGGACCCGGTTTGACAAGACCCACGACCTGGATGCGGGCGCCCGACACCTGATCCTCCTGTGCCGGAACGAGACGGGCTACCGCAACCTCTCCTATCTGGTCACCCAGGCCAATCTGGAGGGCTTTTATATGCGTCCCCGGATCGACCTGGAGCTGCTCAGCCAGCACCACGAGGGACTGATTGCCCTCTCCGCCTGCCTGGCGGGAGAGCTGCCCCGGCGGCTGCGCAACGGGGACTATGAGGGGGCCAAAAAGCACGCCCAGTGGATGAAGGAGCTGATGGGGGAGGGGAACTACTATATCGAGCTTCAGGATCACGGCCTGCCGGAGCAGAAGGAGATTCTCCCCGACCTGGTTCGGCTGGCCCGGGAGCTGGACCTACCCCTGGTGGCCACCAACGACGCCCACTATCTGGCCAAGGAGGACGCCCAGGCCCAGGATGTGCTCATGTGCATCCAGACGGGCAAGACGGTGGACGATCCCAACCGGATGAAGTTCGGCAGTGAGGAGTTTTATATCAAGTCCGAGGAGGAGATGGCCGCCCTCTTTCCGGAATACCCCGAGGCCATCGCCAACACGGCGAAAATTGCCCAGCAGTGCCAGCTGGACTTCCAGTTCGGCACCTATCACCTGCCGGAATTTCCTTATCCCCCCGGCTATGACGGCAACAGTCTGCTGGAAAAGCTGTGCCGGGAGGGCTTTCAGAAGCGGTATCCGGACAATCCTCCGGGCTACCGGGAGCGTCTGGAGTATGAGCTGAATATGATCCGCACCATGGGCTTTGTGGATTACTTCCTCATTGTTGCCGACTTTGTGGGCTATGCGAAAAGCCAGGATATCCCGGTGGGCCCCGGCCGCGGCAGTGCTGCCGGCTCCATGGTCTCCTACTGCCTGGAGATCACCGACGTGGACCCCATGAAATATGCCCTCTATTTCGAGCGCTTCCTCAACCCGGAGCGGGTCACCATGCCGGATATCGACATGGACTTCTGCTATCGCCGCCGGGGTGAGGTGATAGATTATGTCAACCAAAAATATGGGGAAGACCATGTGGCCCAGATCGTCACCTTCGGCACCATGGCCGCCCGGGGCGTTATCCGGGACGTGGCCCGGGTGATGAACTTTCCCTACAGCGAGGCGGACCAGCTGGCCAAGCAGGTGCCCTCCACCCTCCACATCACCCTGGACGAGGCGCTGAAGGCCTCCAAGCCTCTGCGGGAGCAGTATGAGCGGGATCCCCGGGTGCGCAATCTGATCGACACGTCGAGAAAGATCGAGGGCATGCCCCGCCACGCCTCCAAGCACGCCGCCGGCGTGGTCATCACCCGGCGCCCGGTATACGAGTATGTGCCGCTGGCGAAAAATGACGAGAGCGTGGTCACCCAGTATATTATGACCACCCTGGAGGAGCTGGGCCTCTTAAAGATGGATTTTCTGGGCCTGCGCAACCTGACCGTCCTGGACGACGCCCAGAAGATGATCCGGAAAAAGGTGCCGGACTTTGACCTGCACAATATTCCGGAAAACGACCCCAAGGTGTTCAAAATGCTCCAGGATGGCCACACCTCCGGCGTCTTTCAGATGGAGTCTGCGGGCATGACCAATGTCTGCGTTCAGATGAAGGCCTCCAGCATTGAGGACCTGACCGCCATCGTGGCCCTCTACCGCCCCGGCCCAATGGAGTCCATCCCCCGGTTTATCGAGTGCAAGACCGATCCCTCCAAAATCCGCTATAAGCACCCCTCCCTGGAGCCGATTCTGTCGGTCACTTACGGCTGCATCGTCTATCAGGAGCAGGTGATGATGATCTTCCAGCAGTTGGCCGGATACTCTCTGGGCGGGGCCGACATGGTGCGCCGGGCCATTTCCAAAAAGAAGGCCAAGCAGATCCAGCAGGAGGAGCACGCTTTTATCTACGGCGATCCGGATCGGGGCATCAAGGGCTGCGTGGCCAATGGCATCCCGGAAGAGACCGCCAAGGCCATCTACGGGGAGATCTACGACTTTGCCAACTACGCCTTTAATAAGGCCCACGCCGTCTGCTACGCCATTGTGGCCTATCAGACCGCCTGGTTTAAGTATTACTACCCCCAGGAGTATATGGCAGCCCTGCTCACAAGCGTGCTGGACTCCAGCGACAAGGTGGCGGAGTATATCTCCACCTGCAAGGATATGGGTATCCGCATCCTGCCTCCGGACGTCAACCAGTCCGGAGCTGACTTCACGGTAGACGGCAATGACATCCGTTTCGGACTGGCCGCCGTCAAGGGCGTGGGTCGGGGCGTGGTGGAAAAGCTGGAGGCGGACCGCCGGGAGCGGGGGCCTTACGGCAGCTTCCAGGCCTTCTGCGAGCGGATGTTTGATCGGGACCTGAACCGGAGAGCGCTAGAAAATCTGATCCGCTGCGGCGCCTTTGACAGCCTGGGCTATCGACGTAGCCAACTGGTGGCCGTCATGAATACGGTGATGGATGCAGTGTCTGACAGCCGGAAAAAGAACCTGGAGGGGCAGTTTGACCTCTTTGGGGGCTTTGACGGCCAGGAGCAGAGCAGCAGTGCCCAGGTACCCATGCCCAATCTCCCCGAATTCAGCCCCATGGAGTTGATGGCCATGGAGCGGGAGATGACCGGCCTCTATCTCTCCGGGCACCCCATGGATCAGTACCGGGAGGTGGTCCGCAAGGCGGGGGCCGCCTCTATGGGCAGAATTTTGGCCGACTTCGACCAGGAGAACGGTCCCACCCAGTTTGCCGATGAGCAGCGGCTGCGTCTGGCGGGCATCGTCCTGACGATGCGCACCCGAACCACCCGAAACAATTCCCTCATGGCCTATGTCATGCTGGAGGACGACACCGGCAGCATGGAGCTGATCCTCTTTTCCAACACTATGGAGCAGTTCGGCCATCTGGTGGCGGCGGGCCGGGGCATTCTGGTGGAGGGCAGGCTCTCCGCCCGGGACGACAAGCAGCCCCAGCTCATCTGCGAGCGGATCTGGCCCTTGGAGGAGAGCAGTCTGAGCCAGATGAGTCAGGCCCCCCAGCGCCGCACCGAGCGGTCCATCGGCCGGACCCAGCCGGCGGCAGAACGGCCGGGCGTCATTCCAGCGGCCCGGCGGATCTATGTGCAGTTTGACAGCCTGGAGGACCCCCGGCTGGAGCGGGTCCGGAAGATGCTGATCATGTTTCCGGGCAATGGCCAGCTGGTCTGCTGCTTCCAGAACAGCAAGCGGCGGCTGGGCCTGAACTGTCTGATCCACACCTCCCTGGTGCGGGAGTTGAAAAATCTGCTGGGAGAAGCCCGGGTGGTGGTCAAGTGAGCGGCAAAAAGCGGGGCGAGGCCCAGTACTCCAGCAAGCGCCGGAGCCTGTTCAGCCGGATTGCCAAGCTGCTCACCCACCGGCTGGCCTTTGTAGGCGGCTTTATCATCCTGCAGCTGGTGGTCCTCTTTGTGATGATCGGCTGGTTTTCCAACTATTTCGTCCAGTTCTACCTGTTCTGCCTGTTCATTACCGCTATCGCTGTCCTCTGGATTGTCAGCCGGAACATCCATCCGGACTACAAGGTGGCCTGGATTGTGCCGATTATGGCTTTCCCGGTCTTTGGCGGCCTGTTCTACCTGCTTTTCGGCGGCAGCCAGATCTCCGAACGTGCCCGGAACCGGATGAGGCGGATCGGCCAGCTCAGTCTAGATGCCCTGGAGCAGGAGGGGGAGGACTGCGAGGCCCTGCTGTCGGACGACCCCCAGGCCAGGAATCAGGCCCACTATATCGCCCAGGCCAGCGGCTTTCCGCCCTATGGGAATACAGACGCCGTCTACTTCCCCTCCGGGGAGGCCATGTGGCAGTCCATGCTGGAGGAGATTGCCAAAGCGGAGCACTTTATCTTTCTCGAGTATTTCATTGTGGAAGAAGGAACCATGTGGGACGCCGTGCTGGATCTGCTGGAGGAAAAGGCCAGAAACGGTGTGGATGTCCGCCTGCTCTATGACGATATCGGCAGCCTTTTTACCTTGCCGAAGGACTATCCCAGCCGGATGCGGCAGCGGGGCATCGCCTGCGCAGTAGCCAATCCCTTCCGGCCGGTGGTCTCCCTGCGGCTGAATAACCGGGATCATCGGAAAATCTGCGTGGTGGACGGGCACACCGGCTTTACCGGCGGCATCAATCTGGCGGATGAGTATATCAACGTCAAGGAGCGGTTCGGCCACTGGAAGGACACCGGCATCCTGCTCCGGGGCAGCGCGGTCTGGAACCTGACCGTCATGTTCCTGTCCAACTGGGACTTTACCACCGACACCCGGGAGGACTACAGCCCCTACCGGCCGGAGCGCTGGCAGCGGGAGCCAATCACCGCCCCCGGCGTCATCCAGCCCTTTGGGGACAGCCCCCTCCGGCCGGAGTCGGTGAGCTCCAATGTCTATCTCCACCTGATCAGCCGGGCTACCCGGTATGTGTATATCACCACCCCCTATCTGGTGCTGGACTACACCATGGCCCAGGCCCTTTGCTCCGCGGCAAGGTCCGGGGTGGACGTGCGCATCATCACACCCCACATTCCCGACAAAAAGTCGGTCTTTGAGGTGACCCGGGCCAATTATCCCACCCTTTTGGAGGCAGGCGTGCAGATCTATGAGTACGCCCCCGGCTTTATCCACGCCAAGACCTTTGTGGTGGACGACCACTACGGGGTGGTGGGTACCATCAATCTGGACTACCGCAGCCTCTACCTCCACTTTGAGTGCGGCGTGTGGATCTGCGGTCATTCGGTGGTGGATGAGATCAAGCGGGATTTTTTGAATACGATGGAACAGAGCCTGCCTGTCCGGCTGGAACAGGCTACCCGGCTGAGCTGGCTCAAACGGCTCTATCGGGCGGTGCTACGGCTGGTGGCGCCATTGATGTGAGAAAAGGAGTGTCAAAGATGAGAGAGATTCAGACTGTAGCCCTGCTGGGCGCTGGCGCTGTGGGCAGCTATTTTATCTCCGGCCTGAGCGAAAAGCTGGGGGACCGGCTGTGGATTCTGGCCGAGGGAGACCGGAAGCGGCGGCTGGAGCAGGAGGGACTTGTCATCAACGGCGTCCGTTTCCCCCTCTGCGTCAAAACGCCGGAGGAGGCCTATGGGGCGGATCTGCTGCTGGTGTCGCTGAAATACGGCGCGCTGGAGGGCAGTCTGCCCGCCATCCGCCAGGTGGTGGGGCCGGAAACATTGGTCATGAGCCTGATGAACGGCGTGGACAGCGAGGAGATCATCGGCCAGGCGGTGGGCATGGAGCACATGCTCTACGCCATGATGAAGATCGCCTCTGAGCGCAGGGAAAATGAGATTGTCTATAACGAGGCGGTGACCCAGGGCGTCTATTTTGGCGAGGCGGGACAGGCCCAGCCCAGCCAACGGGTCCAGGCGGTGGCGAAGCTCTTTGAAGGCACCCGGGTGCGCTATACCGTCTGCCCGGATATCCTGCGGGATATCTGGCTCAAATACGCCCTGAACATCAGCAAGAACCTGCCCCAGGCCATTGTAGGCTGCGGCTATGGCGCCTATCAGGAGAGCGCCTATGTGGCCCGGCTGAGCAGCGCCCTGCGCAGAGAAGTGGCCCAGGTGGCCGCCGCCAAAGGGATTGACATCTGGGACGAAAATGATCCAACAGGAAAAAACAGCGCCCTCTCTCCAAGGGCGCGGTTTTCCACTCTACAGGATCTGGACGCAAAGCGCCACACCGAGATAGAGATGTTTTCCGGCACCCTGGTCCGCATGGGAAAGGAGCTGGGTATTCCCACGCCCTATAATGACTTCGCCTACTGCGCCATCAAGGCCATGGAGGAGAAGAACGACGGCAAGTTTGACTGGTGAGCAGAGACAGAAAAAATCCGCACCCCCTTGCATGGAGGTGCGGATTTTCTATTCGCTCAGAACAATCCGGAGATCACGCCGTTCTCGTCCACGTCAATTCGCTCCGCTGCGGGGACTTTCGGCAGGCCGGGCATCGTCATGATGTCGCCGGTGTAGGCCACCACAAACCCGGCGCCGGCGCAGACCTTCACCTTGCGGACGGTGACTGTGAAGTGCTCCGGGGCGCCCAGCAGGCTGGGATCATCCGAGAAAGAGTACTGCGTCTTGGCCATGCAGACCGGGAGAGAGCCAAAGCCCAGCTCCTCCAGCCGTGCCAGTTCCTTCCGGGCGGCGGGGAGGAAGTTGACCCCGTCGGCGTGGTAGATCTTCTGTGCCACTGCGGTGATCTTGTCCGCCAGCGGCAGCTCATCGGGATAGGCCATGGTGAAGTGGTTCTCCCCGTTTTCCATGGCGGAGAGCACCTCGCTGGCCAGCTCCAGACCGCCGGCACCGCCCTTGCCCCAGACCTGGCTCAGGGCCACCTTGACGCCGTATTTGGCGCAGGCGGTGCGGATCAGCTCAATCTCAGCGGGGGTATCGCAGTCAAACTGGTTGATGGCCACCACGGCGGGGAGGCCATATACCTGGGTGATATTCTCCACATGGCGCAGCAGGTTGGGCAGGCCCTTCTCCAGCGCCTCCAGATTCTCGGTTTTCAGCTCGGTCTTGGGCACGCCGCCGTGATACTTCAGCGCCCGAACGGTGGCTACGATGACCACAGCATCGGGGGTCAGGCCGGCGGCCCGGCACTTGATGTCCAGGAACTTCTCCGCACCCAGGTCAGCACCGAAGCCCGCCTCGGTCACCACATAGTCACCCAGCCGGAGAGCAGTGTCGGTGGCAGAAACCGAGTTGCAGCCGTGGGCGATGTTGGCAAAGGGGCCGCCGTGGATGAGGGCGGGGGTGTGCTCCAGAGTCTGGACCAGGTTGGGCTTGATGGCGTCCTTGAGCAGGGCGGTCATGGCGCCGGCGGCCTTCAGGTCACCGGCGGTGACAGGCTCTCCGGCGAAATTGTAGCCCACAATGATCCGGCTCAGCCGGGACTTCAGATCCATCAGGTTGTTTGCCAGGCACAGGGCGGCCATGACCTCGCTGGCCACCGTGATGTCAAAGCCCTCCTCCCGGGGAACACCCTGCATCCGTCCGCCCAGGCCGCAGACGATATTGCGCAGCTGCCGGTCATTCATGTCCACGCAGCGCTTCCAGGTGATGTTCTTCACGTCGATGCCCAGCTGGTTGCCCTGCTGAATGTGATTGTCCAGCATGGCGGCTAGCAGGTTGTTGGCCGCGCCGATGGCGTGGAAGTCGCCGGTGAAGTGGAGGTTGATGTCTTCCATGGGCACCACCTGGGCATAGCCGCCGCCGGCGGCGCCGCCCTTGATGCCGAACACCGGGCCGAGAGAGGGCTCCCGCAGAGCCAGGACGACCTGCTTGCCCATCTGGTGCAGGGCGTCGGCCAGCCCCACGCTGGTAGTGGTCTTGCCCTCGCCGGCGGGGGTGGGAGAGATGGCGGTGACCAGGATCAGCTTGCCCTTCCGGGGCAGCTTACGAATCTGGGCCAGATCCAGCTTGGCCTTGTATTTGCCGTAAGGCTCCATGTCATCGGCAGAAATGTTCAAAGCGGCACCAATCTGGCTGATCGGCAGCATTTCGGCGCCCTGTGCGATCTCAATATCTGTTTTCATAACCGGATTCCTCCTTAATGATTCTGTCGGAAAATGAAAAAGGCCGCACCTTCCGGACAGACAGCCCAGACGGTCGGCTTTACTCCCCCATACTCCCCGTGGTGGCTCCACTTCCGTCAGTCATATGGTTAAAATTAAGATACCATGACAGGAGAAACTTGTCAACTGATTTTGCCCCTGGGAGACAGACAAAAACCGGGACGGAATCCCTTCCGTCCCGGGCAAAACGTCAAAAAGTATTTTTAGGGTTTTCTAATTGAGACTAAAAATTAAGGAAGCCCTCCGCAGGAGTTTTGTTGCGGAAGCAACAAAATGAAGTGAAATATCGTTTTTCGGGCGGACATGTGCCGCCCGAAAAACACAGGGAGGCCGGGAGTGTGCCCGCAAGGGCGCGCGGTTCGGCCGCACTTTCGAACAAAATCGGAGATTTTGTTCGAGCGTGTCGACCTTTGTCGAAACGCAGCCGGGACGGAATCCCTTCCGTCCCGGGCAAAATGCTGATTTCGATACCGGTTATCCCACAAAGCTCACCGAGCAGGTGGTGGGGACAATGTTCACATAGCTGCTGCCCACGCCCAGCACCAGGGGCTGTCCGTCCATAGTGGTAAACTCATACAGACTGTCCTGAGTGCTGCGGCTCCAGTTGATGGGAATATACTTGCCTCCACAGGCAAAGTAGCCAATGCCGCTGCCGCTCATGGCCACGTTCAGACGGCCCTTGCTGTCGCCTTCGATGGTGGAGACCTGGGTCATAATGATCAGGACATTTTTCACGCTGACCTGTTTGCCGGTAGTCTCGTCTACATAGGCAGAGCCGTACTCAGAGACCAGATATTCGCCGCTTTCAGCGTCATATTTGAACTCACCGGTCTTGTAGCCGGAGAAGGGAACAGTGATTACATTGGCATCACTGCCGTCAGCAGGGGTAGCGTCCTCAGAGAAGGTGTGCTTCATGGAAAAACCATCCTTGTGCTCGGTGCGCAGTCCGCTGTTGGACAAGTAATTTGCGATGTCAGAGGCGGTGATATACATGGTGTGCTCCGTAGCGATGCCTGCGCTCAGACGGCCCTTGTCCCGCCAGAACAGGTTGGAGGCTGCACCGCCCAGGGCATCCAGATCAGTGATCCCAAGGGAGTCAATGACGTCATAGGCTGCGCCGCTGCCGCCGGCATGTACCAGAATGCCGTCCATACCGGCAACCAGGTGGACGTAATAGGGACGGGTGCTGCGAATAGTGCCCAGATTTCCTTCCACTGCGCTGATGTCCTGATAGACCGCCAGCATCCGGGTGATGCCACCTTCCTCCAGAATCTCATAGATGATGTCAGCCTGGCCATTGCCGGACTGAGGTAGGGCCTGCTTCAAGTTGTTCAGCATGACCATGACAGGACGGTTGTTGCTGATGTCCTTCTCAGTCGGCTCACCAGTCAATGGATTGACACCAGTCCAGTCCACAGAGGGGGCTTCCGGCTCCGTGGGCGCAGGCTCCGGTTCTTCTTCTGGCTGAATGACGTCCGGTTCCTCCGACTCTACGGCAGGTTCCGGATCAGGAGTGACTTCAGGTTTGGTCTCGGTTTTGGAACACGCCATGAGGCTGAGCAGCATGGCGGCAGAAAGTAGGATCGTAATCAATCGTTTCATAGGAGAATCCCTCCGCTCTTTTGTTCTGAGAACCATTTTACCGTATCTTGCGGTAACAGTCAAGGAAGCGGTACTTGTCAGTTTCTTAAATTTTCAGTATAATAGTGAAAAATGGTTACAAATTGCAGGAGGAGATGTGTTATGTCAATCGGATTCATCAAAACACCTCTGGAGATTATGGAACTGCTGCTGTATATTCTGGCCCGGGCAGACGGAGGCGTGACGCTGGCACAGCTCACCGATCTGGCCCTGTGCGACCAGGGAGTGGACTATTTCCAATTTGTAGATGCATTGAGCAAGCTGGAGGAGCGGGGCCATGTCCAGACCGGCAGGGATGGATTGATCACGATCACGCCCAAGGGCCGGGCCAGCGGCAGGGTGACTGAGGAAGAGCTGCCCTATTCCGTCCGGGTACGGTGCGATAAGAATGTGGCGGAGCTGAACAAGCAGCTCCAGCGGGCCCGCCAGGTGCGTGCTCAGGTGCTGGAGCGTCCGGATGGCTCCGGATTTACCGCCCGGATGATCCTGGACGATGAGGGCGGCAATGTAATGACACTGGAGATGCTGGCGCCGGACCGGATTCAGGCGGAGCTGCTCTGCCAGCGGTTTCAGGCTCAGCCGGAGCGGATCTATAACAACATCCTCATCCAGTTGCTGGATGAGAAGGGAGGGCAGCCATGACGGAGCCTGCTGTGTGCGGCATTCCGCTGTCGCTGCTGTTTCTCTACTTTCTCTGGTATTCCTTTCTGGGCTGGGCGATTGAGAC
>JBJDXT010000136.1:0-4635 GCA_051866795.1 Candidatus Onthomonas sp.
TCCTCGTTGATGGTGCCGCCCACGGCGCACAGGGAGTTGTGGCAGTTGGTCAGCACATAGGGCAGGGGAAACCGTTCCAGGCCAGAGGCCCGGGCGGTCTGGATGATGCCCACATAGGTGATGTCGTGGGAGGCCATGGCGTCGAACTTGATCTTCAGCTCGTCCATGCCGGGGACGGTGTTGTGGGACTGGAGAATCCCGTAGGAGATGGTGCCCTTCCGGGCCTCCTCCGCCGGGGCAAACGCTGCGCCCTCACTGGCGGGAATAAAGGTCCCCTGGGAGTAGTAGGCGCCGGAATTCAAAACGTTGATCATCGGTGATCCCTCCAAAGAGCAGGGCACAGCGCCCTGAACTGAGAATTTCACAAATAATATACCAGCATCCGGAGAAAAACACAAGTAGTGGGAATCATTACAAGAAAAAGACGTGAAAAACAGCTGTTTTTCACGTCCAGATGCGCTGTGAAATTGTTGAAATTTTACTGGATGCCTCTTGCAGAATCGGAAAAACTGCGGGAGACCTCCTCTGGCATCAGAAATTTTGCGGTAAAGGGATCCAGCACCAGACCGCCGAAACGGGGATCTGCCAGGGCAGCAGAGAGAAACTCCAGAAAGGAAAGGTGAAGGAAAGAGAACTTCGCCCCGTAGGCGTTGGGAATCTGGGCCTGGTTGGAGAAGGCGGGGAAGAGCACCTTGCCGTCCGGACCGGGAATGGTGTCCGGCTTGAGACCAAAGGCATCCCCCTGAGCGGGGACGTCGCCGTTGCGGCTCATGTTGACCGGTACATAAACCTGGCTCTCAGCCAGGGCGGCGAAGATCTCCGCAACCAGCGTCTGGCTGGGGCGGCGCTGATAGCGGTGCAGCAGTTGGGAGAGGGCTTCCATGGGACGGGCTCCTTTCAAAATGAGATCAGGAATCGGCGGGCAGACTGGCGGTCTGAGTGCGGTAGCAGTGGGCAAAGTAGAGCAGCTCGGCAATGGATGTGACCGTCCAAGTGAAGGTATAGACCAGATAGAGGGAGAGTATGGTGTGGAAGAAGGCGAACACTGTATTTACCCAGATGATCCGGAGAACGCAGGAGCCGAGAATGACAATCACCGTGGGAGCCAGCGTCTTGCCCAAACCCCGGGAGGCGGCGATGGAGCAGTCCATGAAGGCGGAGAGGCAGTAGGACAGGCCCATGACCACCAGCCGGTGGGTGCCGGCCTCAATTACGGCGGGATCAGAGGTGAACAGACTCAGAAACGGCTGACTGAACACCGCCAGTGACACACCCAGCAGAGCGCCGGCTCCGAAGGAGTAGCCAAGGCTGATGAAATAGCTCCGCAGCACCCGGCGCTTTTTCCGGGCCCCGAAGTTCTGCCCCATAAAGCTGGAACAGGCAGTATAGTAGGCGGCCATTACATCATATACAATACCGTCGGAGTTGGCGGCGGCGGAGTTGCCCTCCACGACAACGGCGTCGAAGGAGTTGACCCCTGCCTGAATGAACAGGTTGGCGAGCTGAAAAATGGCGTTCTGCAGACCGGCAGGGAGTCCCAGGGCCAGCAGCTTGCGGCATTTGGCGGGGTAGAGCCGGATGCCGGCCAGGCGCAGGGCGTAAATCTCTTTGCTGCGCAGCAGCGCTCCGACAATCAGGCTGGCGGAGAGGTATTGGGAGAGAACGCTGGCAGTGGCCACGCCTGCCACGCTGAGATGACAGACGATGACAAAAAACAGATTGAGCAGTATATTGAGTAACCCGGCAGAGGAGAGATAGAGCAGCGGCTTTTTTGTGTTGCCGATGGCGCTGAAGACGGCATTGCCGTAGTTATACAGGGCCATGGCGGGCATGCCCAGAAAGTAGATCCGGAGATAGAGCCTGGCCCCGCCGATCAGCTCCGGCTTGGTGCCCAGCAGGGTGAGCAGCGGCCCGGAGAGCAGCAGCCCAGCGGCCAGGATAACACAGCCCACAGCCAGACAGACTATGGCGGCGGTCTGTACCGTCTCCCGCAGACTGCGCCGGTCGCCTGCCCCGAAGTACCGGGCGATGAGCACGTTTGCGCCGCTGCCCATACCGATGAGAAAACCGGTGAACAGGACTACTAAAGTGGTGGTAGAACCCACGGAGCCCAACGCCTCCGGCCCGGCAAAGCGGCCCACTACCATCAGATCAGCCATGTTGAACAGCACCTGAAGCAGGTTGGAGGCCACCAGCGGCAGACTGAAAAAGAAAATCTGTCTGGCCAGCGGCCCGGTTGTCAAGTTTTGAGAGATTCCGGTCATAACGCTACCCCATTGCAGCGGCCGGCAGGCCCGAAATTTGCCGGAGGGATGTCCCTGCGGCGTTCCGAACTATTATAGTGCATTCCAGCGCCGGTTGCAATCGCCATTTCCCGCAGAAATGGGCGAAAAAACCGCCGCGATTCTCTCAGTTCGCGGCGGGAAAAACAGGGGGCGTCAAGCGCTCCAGGCACTGTGGACGATGCCGACCAGATACCACTCGTTCTGATACCACTGATAGACCAGCTTAATGGCGCTCCAGTCCGACTGCCCCTGTGCGGCGGGGCAGTAGAACTCCACGTAATGGCAGCCAGGATAGGCATCCAGGGTGTTCTCCAGAGCGTTGCCGGAGGTCTGCTCGGTGTCTACACTGATCCGGGGAGAGGCGGTGTAGTCCCGGTCCCAGACATAGCCCGCCACATAGTCCGGCAGGGTCAGCCTGATGGGAGTGGCGGCGTCGGTGGAGGTCCCCCAGACATAGGTCTTACCGGATTCAGCCACCTGGGCCAGCTCGTTAGCCTGGAAGGTGAGGTTGGAGTTCCGGTCGACAGTGGAGGCGGGGGTGAAGGTCACACCTTCCTCCGGATGGACATAGGAGGCCAGCAGGGTATAGTCCTCGTTGCGGATGGCCTCCGCGGTCTCCAGGGCGCAGCGGATCAGGGAGAGGCTGTCTCCTTCGACGGTCTCCTCTGACTGGGCGGGGGCGTTTGCAGTCAGTTGGGAGGTGATCACCGAGGTGCTTCTGGGCGGCAGGAGGTAGTGCAGGGCAAAGCCACCGCCGAGACCCAGCAGCAGGGCCAGCAGGGAACAAATCAGGGTCCATTTCCAGGCTTTCATGGGCATACCTCCTTTTTACAAAAAATATTTCGATTGTATTGTAGAAGAATATAATCCGGAATGCAACAACAAAAAGTAACAGCGTTGGCCTGGGGAAAATTGACAGACCAAAACCGGCGTGCTACCATAGAAAGCCGAAAAAGAGAGAAAAGAGGGATACCTGATGGAGAAGGAGAGCTTTCGGCAATCTATGGTCACCTGCGCCATGCTGGCCATCACAGGCGGCTTCTTGGAGGCCTATACCTACTTATTAAAAGGCGGAGTATTCTGCAACGCCCAGACCGGCAATGTGGTTATGATGGGGATTAAATTTGCCCAGGGCAATTATCCGGGGGCGGCCTATTATCTGATTCCCATGTTCTTTTATATGGTGGGCATCACACTGACCGTCCGTGGACCGGTTCATATCCGGGCCAGCCGGTACCGCAGAACGCTACGTCAGGTTAATCTGGACGAGAGACAGGAGAACAGTTACCGGCTCACCTGGGAAGTGGTCTATGTGGTGGTGCAGATGGGGGTGCTGACTTTACTGGCGCTGCTGCCGCAGAAACTGCCGGATGCTTTCTGGAATGTTCCGATTACATTTCTCTGTGCTATGCAGTACAACACCTTCAATCGGTTCAAAGGGGTGACTTTGGCTACTACTTTCTGCACCAACAATATCCGCCAGACAGCCATCCGCGTCAATAAAGGGATGCTCACCGGCAAGCGTCAGTTCTACCGGGAGGCGCTGGTCTACATACAGGCAATTCTCTACTTTGTACTTGGGGCGGGGATCGGAGCAGTGCTGGCCATGCGCTGGGGAGAGATCACGCTGCTTTTCTGCGTATTCCTGCTGGTGCCGGTGCTGATTGGACTAATCCGGGAAGACAGCAGCAGGTCGGGGAGGCAATCCTATATAAAATAGAGATGCACGCAGTGAAGATTGCTTTTTGCGGCGGCTCGGGGTATAATGAAAAGAACATTATAAAAAGGAGCGAGCTGCATGGACAATCACAAGCGGGAAGTACAGTTTCATATTGAACTGAGCAGAGAGGACCGGGTGGGACGGTACTGCATCCTCCCCGGAGATCCTGGTCGGTGTGAGTCGATTGCGGCCCTTTTTGACAACCCGGTGCATGTCCACACCAATCGGGAGTTCAACACCTGGAAGGGTACCCTACTGGGAGAGCCGGTCTGTGTGGTCAGCACCGGTATCGGCGGCCCTTCCGCCTCTATCGCCATGGAGGAGCTGAAGGAGATCGGCGTGGACACCTTTGTCCGGGTGGGAACCTGCGGCGGCATCCGGCTGGATGTCCAGAGTGGTGATATTGTCATCGCCACCGGCGCTGTCCGCATGGAGGGAACCAGCCGGGAATATGCACCCATCGAATTCCCGGCAGTGGCGGATTTTGAGGTCACCACCGCCCTGGTGCAGGCGGCGGCCAGATTAGGAAAGAACGGCAAAACCGGCGTGGTCCAGTGCAAGGACTCCTTCTATGGACAGCACTCTCCCGGGCGGATGCCGGTCTCCTATGAGCTGGAGGCCAAATGGGAG
>JBJDXT010000137.1:0-4627 GCA_051866795.1 Candidatus Onthomonas sp.
TCATGGTGGACAGCAACCTGCAAAGAGAGAACCTGCTGCCCAGCGAAAAGGCGTTCGCCTATAAGATGAAGCTGGAGGCTATGAAGCATCAAGGCAAACGGAACGATTTGACTTCGGACCGAGTTGGTCCGAAGTTGGCAGTGAAAGAAATCGGAGCACAAAACAACGACAGCCAAACACAAGTAAAACGCTACATCCGCCTGACCTACTTGGCAAAGCCCATTCTGGATCTGGTGGACCAGCAGCGGATCGCCTTCTCTCCGGCGGTGGAGCTGTCCTACCTGACGAGACAGGAGCAGGCGGAGCTGTGGGACATCATGCAGTCGGAGGACTGTACGCCGTCTTTGTCTCAGGCCGTCCGGCTGAAAAAGCTGTCCCAAAAGGCGGAGCTGACGCCGGAGAAGATTCTGGACATCATGAGTGAACAAAAGGCCAACCAAAAGGACCGTGTCCGCATCGAGGTCAGCCAGCTCCGCAAATACTTCCCCCGGAACTACACCGCCCACCAGATGGAGCAGAGCATCCTGAAACTGCTGGAGGAGCAATACCGGAAAAAGCAGCGGGGACGGGATGCCCGATAAGCTCCGCACATTGGTGAAAATGGCCCTGTCCCTCTACAATAGAGCCGAGGGGGACAGGCTATGGACTTTGATTTCATCGCGCAACTATACTATGGAAACATCAATCCCAACGTCCGGGATATGCCCCGGGATTCCGCCTTGGGGAAGGCCAGCAAAGCCTTTTCGGACGCGGAGGAAGAGTTGACCAACGCCTTGACCGGGGCGGAAAAGAAAGCGCTTCTGAACCTGCTGAACGCCCATTCGGAGATCGTCGGTACGGAAGTGTTCGAGAACTTCTGCATGGGCTTTCGGTTAGGCGCACTGGCAATCCTGGATATCCTGTCCGGGGCAGACCAGCTTTTTCCAGAAGATTGAGCCTTTCATACACGGCTTCAAGCGGCGGAGAACAGACGAAAAATGTCTGTTCTTCGCTGTTTTTATCGGTCAAAAGAAAACGATTGATTGACCGAAATGCCATCAGGAATTATAATAGCAGCACAGGAACATTCATTCGAGAGGAGGCTTCCTCATGCCTTTTGAAATTGTGCGCAATGACATCACCAAAATGTCTGTGGACGCCATTGTCAACGCGGCCAACAGCGCCCTGGCTCCGGGCGGAGGCGTGTGCGGTGCCATCTTTGCCGCCGCAGGCTATGACCAGTTGGACAGGGCCTGCCGGGCCATCGTTCACTGTGATGTGGGACAGGCGGTGATCACCGACGGCTTTCATCTGCCTGCCAAATATGTGATTCACGCAGTCGGCCCCATCTGGCGGGGCGGCGGGCAGAATGAGGCGGCACTGCTGAGAAGCTGCTATATTAGCTCTCTCCAATTGGCCGAGCGCAAGGGCTGCCAGTCCATCGCGTTCCCGCTGATCTCCTCCGGCATTTACGGCTATCCCAAGGCGGAGGCCCTTAAGATCGCTGTCAGCGCCATTGGAGAATTCCTGCTGGAGCATGAGATGCAGGTCTACCTGGCGATTTTTGACCGCAACGCTGTGCTGCTCAGCGAGAAGCTGTATTCCAACCTGCAAAGCTACATCGACGACCACTATGTGGATGCCCACCGTTTTGACCGGCGTTTCCAGACGGAGTCCATCTCCTATGCCAGGCAGCTGTCAGAGCAGGACGCTATGGCAGCACCCATGGCCGCCTCCATGCCAGCGCCCGAGGCGAAACCAAAGAAGCGTTCCCTCAAGGACCTGCTGGGCCACCTGGATGAATCCTTCTCCCGGATGCTGCTGCGGCTCATCGACGAGAAGGGCATGACCGATGTGGAGGTCTACAAGCGGGCCAACATCGACCGGAAGCTGTTCTCCAAAATCCGCAAGGACGGCTACAATCCCAGCAAGCAGACGGCCATTGCCCTGGCAATCGCCCTGCGGCTGAACCTGGACGAGACGAAAGACCTGCTGGGCAAGGCGGGCTACAGCCTGTCCCACAGCAGCAAATTTGACGTCATCATCGAGTATTTCATCGAAGAGGGCGTCTACGACATCTACGAGATCAACGAAGCCCTGTTCGCCTTCGACCAGCGGCTGTTAGGAGCATAAATTTATGGCAATCAAAGTAGGCATCATCTCCGACACCCACGGGCTGCTGCGTCCGGCAGTCCTGGAGGAACTGCAATCCTGCGACTACATTCTCCACGGCGGGGATGTCAATAAACCGGAGATTTTGGACACGCTTCGTGCCATTGCGCCGCTGTATGTCGTCCGGGGCAACAACGATAAGGAATGGGCGGAGGATCTGCCCAAACACCTGACGGTTACGCTGGGCGGCATGACGTTCTTCATGGTACATAACAAGAAGGATGTGCCCCCTGATCTGGGCGATGCGCAGGTTGTGGTGTTCGGCCACTCCCACAAATATTTTGAACAGCAGCAGGAGGGACGTCTTTGGCTGAACCCCGGCAGCTGCGGCCGCCGGCGCTTTGACCAGGAGATTACCATGGCGACGATGACCATCGACGGCCCGGATTATCAGGTACAGAAGCTGGTTTTTCAGCCTTGAGTGAGGACGGAGTTTATGCGAATCATCATTTCACCCGCCAAGAAAATGAATGTGGACACGGACAGCTTCGCCTGCCAGGGCCTGCCCCAGTTTCTCTCCAAAACAGAGCAGCTCTATGAGCGGCTGCGGGGGATGTCCTATGAAGAGCTGAAATCCCTCTGGAAGTGCAACGACCAGATCGCCAAGCTGAATTTTGAGCGCTTGCAGACCATGGACCTGCGGCAACGTCTGACCCCGGCCATTCTGTCCTATGAGGGAATCCAGTACCAGTACATGGCCCCCAGCGTGTTCACCTATGACGAGCTGGACTATGTGCAGGAGCATCTGCGGATTCTGTCCGGTTTCTACGGCGTGTTGAGGCCCTTTAACGGCGTGACGCCCTACCGGCTGGAGATGCAGGCGAAGCTGAAAATGGGGGAAGCAAAGGACCTTTACAACTTCTGGGGCAGTAGTATTGCGGAGAACTTATTTGCCGAATCAAGCTGCATCCTCAATCTTGCCTCCCAGGAGTACAGCCGTTGTGTGTCCGCACATCTGACAGACGGGGTTCAGTTCGTCACCTGCCTGTTCTGCGAGAGGAAAAATGGTAAGCTCATCGAAAAGGGAACCCTGTGCAAGATGGCCCGGGGCGAGATGGTGCGCTACATGGCGGAGCACCAGATCGAGACAGCGGAGGAAATCAAAGCCTTTGACCGGCTGGGCTACCGCTTTGCGCAGTCGGAATCCAATCAAACGACTTATACATTCATCAAGGAGGAGTAAACCATGCTGGAAGCTGGTATCAAAGCACCGAATTTCACCCTGCCGGACAAGGACGGCAACTCCGTCAGCCTGTCCGATTTTCTCGGCAAGAAGGTGGTGCTCTATTTTTATCCCAAGGACAATACCCCCGGCTGCACCCGGCAAGCCTGCGCCTTTGCCGCGGCCTATGAGGGTTTTAAAGCAAAGGACGTGGTGGTCATCGGCGTCAGCAAGGACTCTGTGGCCTCCCATCAGAAGTTTGCGGCCAAGTACGACCTGCCCTTCATCCTGCTGTCCGACCCGGAGTTGCAGGCCATCCAGGCCTATGACGTCTGGCAAGAGAAAAAGCTTTACGGCAAAGTCAGCATGGGCGTTGTGCGCTCCACTTATATCATCGACGAAAGAGGCGTGATCGAGAAGGTCATGCCCAAGGTGAAGCCGGACACCAACGCAGCGGAGATTCTGGAGTACCTTCAGAATCGTGCATGAAACTGCTTCACGCAAGTTCATGCAATCAGATTGAAAAGACAGAAGCACAGAGGAGACCGCCATGCCGGAACGATACATAGCCTTCGACGTAGAGACGCCCAATTATGCCAATGACCGCATGAGTGCCATCGGTATCACGGTGGTGGAGAACGGCACCATTGTGGACGAGTTTGCCACGCTGGTGAACCCGGAGAGCCGCTTTGACTATTTCAACGTCCAACTGACCGGGATTACGCCAGAAATGGCGGCGGAAGCGCCGACCTTCCTGGAGCTTTGGCCGACCATCGGACCAATCCTGGACAGCGGTCTCCTGATCGCTCACAATGCGTCCTTTGACATGAGCGTGCTGGCAAAGTGCCTGCGGGCTTACGGCATCTGCTGGCGGCCCTGCGCCGATTACGCCTGTACCGTTCAGATGGGGCGGCGCTGCTATCCGCAGCTGCCCAATCACAAGCTGAACACCCTGTGCGACTATCTGGACATCCAGCTGGACCACCACCAGGCTTCAAGCGACAGCCGCGCCTGTGCGGAGCTGCTCATCAGCTATCTGGAGCAGGGAATGGACATCAAAAAGTTCCGGCGGACCTATGATCTGGTGCATATCAGAACCCAAACCGACAGGAGGGCCTATCATGGCGTTTGATTATAAGAAAGAGTATAAGGAATTTTACATGCCGCCCAAGAAGCCGGGCATCGTGGATGTGCCGGAGATGCGCTTTATCGCCGTACGCGGTAAGGGCGACCCCAACCAAGAGGGCGGCGAGTACAAAGAGGCCATGGGCCTGCTCTATGGCATCGCGTTTACCATCAAGATGAGCAAGATGG
>JBJDXT010000138.1:0-29114 GCA_051866795.1 Candidatus Onthomonas sp.
GTCCTCCCGCTCTGCCCGGGTGGGCGCTCTCCCCTCCCGGAGGACGTCGGAATAGATTTTGGTGACAATGGCCACATACTCCGGCCGCTTCATCCGCCCCTCGATCTTGGCGCTGGCCACCCCCATGTCCTGAAGCTCCTTCAGATATTCCACCAGAGCCATATCCTTGAGGCTGAGGGGATAGCTGTCGGCGGAGCCGTCCCAGCCGTACTTCATCCGGCAGGGCTGGGCGCACATGCCCCGGTTGCCACTGCGGCCCCCGATGACCGAGGACAAAAAGCACTGTCCGGAGTAGCACATGCACAGCGCCCCGTGGACAAAGGCCTCGATCTCAATGGGGGAATGGCGGCAGATATAGCGGATCTGCTGCCGGGACAGTTCCCGGGAGAGCACCACCCGCTCTATTCCCATGGCGGCGCAGGCCATAACCCCGTCCAGATTGTGGACAGTCATCTGAGTGGAGCCGTGGATGGGCAGCTGCGGAGCCACCTGACGGATCATCTCCACCGCCCCCAGGTCCTGAACAATGAGGGCGTCCACGCCGATCTCATTGCACAGGCTTACCAGTTTCGCCGCCTGGGGCAGCTCCTGGTCGGAGAGCAGGGTGTTTAGCGTGAGATAGACCTTGACGCCTCGGAGATGACAATAGTCTACCGTAGTCCGCAGGCCGTTGTCGTCGAAATTGGCGGCATTTCTCCGGGCGTTGAACTTTCCATACCCCAGATAGATGGCGTCCGCTCCGTTCTGGACGGCAGCCACTGCCGCCTCATAGGAGCCGGCGGGGGAGAGTATTTCCATCATCCCATGTTCCTCCTGCAGATGTTCTGGTCAAAAGAGAGGCCGGAGAAACCCTCCGGCCAGTTCCGCGACCTGTTCCATTCTGATTATTTCCCTTTTGCGCCCTTTTTCAGCCGGGTAATCTCCCGTTTGGCCTCGGCCAGCTCCTGCTTTGCCCGGTTGGCCTCCTCCAGATAGTCCTTGAGCTGAGCCCGCAGGGCCTGGGCCGCCTCCTGCTCCTTAAAGGCGGAGTCCACCGCGTTGATGGCGGTGAGTACGGCGGCGTCCAGCGCGGGCACTTTGGCCTGCTTCATGACGGAGGTCATCAGCCCGTCCACCTGGGCGGCGACCTTTTCCACATAAGGCTGCTCCTCAGTGGTGACCAGGGTGTAAGGGCGGTCCGCGATGATGACGGTGACTTTGCTTTTCATTTCAAATACCTCCCGGCCGAAACCGTTCCTTTCCGTTGTAAAATAAGCTGCATTTGACTACAATATTGGGATTCTACTCATTATACCATAGCCCCGGCCACAAAGAAACCGATTTTCCCCGGAATTTTTCGCTCTTTCCCCGATTTTCTCCGCCTTGTTTTGACCGGCAATTCCTGCTATACTATATACTGTCATCATTCTGTGATAATGTATAGAACAAAGGACTCGAAACTTGTGAATTTTAACGATTTGAATTTACCAACCCCCATTTTGACCGCTCTGTCCGAACAGGGCTATGAGATCCCCACCCCCATTCAGGCCCAAGCCATCCCCCCTGCCCTGGCAGGCCGGGACGTGCTGGGCTGCGCCCAGACCGGCACCGGCAAGACCTGCGCCTTCGCCGTGCCCATTCTCGCCCGGCTGAGCGAGGCACCCCGGCAGGAGCACTCCATCCGGGCGCTGATTCTCACCCCCACCCGGGAGCTGGCCATCCAGAATCAGGACTGCTTTGTGGCCTACGGCGCCCATCTCCCCCTGCGCAGCACCGTCATTTTCGGCGGCGTGGGGCAGGGGCCCCAGGTGGAGGCGCTGCAGAAGGGCACGGATATCCTGGTCGCCACTCCGGGCCGGCTGGCCGATCTGTATCAGCAGGGCTATATCGACCTGTCCCGGCTGGAGATCTTCGTTCTGGACGAGGCGGACCGGATGCTGGATATGGGCTTTATCCACGATGTGAAAAAGATTCTCAAATGGCTGCCGGAGGAAAAGCAGACCCTTTTCTTCTCCGCCACTATGCCCAAAGAGGTGCGCAGTCTGGTGGACCAGCTGCTGCACAACCCAGCCCGCATCGCCGTGGATCCCATCAACTCTACGGTAGAGGCCATTGACCAAAGCCTCTACCGTACGGATAAAAGCAAGAAAACCAAGCTGCTGATCTGGCTGCTGCAGGAAAATGAGTTCTCCTCTGTCCTGGTCTTTACCCGCACCAAGCACGGGGCCAACCGGGTGGCCCGGGATCTGGATCGCGCCGGCATCTCCGCCGCCGCCATCCACGGAAATAAGTCCCAGACTGCCCGTCAGGCCGCTCTTGCCGGCTTTAAATCCGGAGAGATCCGGGCTCTGGTGGCCACCGATATCGCCGCCCGGGGCCTGGACATTGAGGGCCTGTCCTGCGTGGTCAACTACAACCTCCCGGACGTCCCGGAGACTTATGTCCACCGGATCGGCCGCACCGGCCGGGCGGGACAGGACGGCATCGCCCTGTCCTTCTGTGACGCCAGCGAGCTGGAGGAACTGGCCGCCATCGAAAAACAGCTGGGGAACCCCATCCCCCTGGTTCAGCAGCACCCCTACCCAATGGAGGAGATGGAAGTGCCAACGACCACAGACAAACGGGGCAGGCGGATGCATCCGGAGGACGCTGAAGCTCGTGCCGCCGCCCAGGAGCAGAGCCGCAAGCGCCGGGAAAAATCTCCCAAGCCCCAGCAAGCTCAGGCATCTGCCCAGCCGGTTCAAGCGTCTGCCCAGCCGGCGGCTGAGTCCCAGGCCAAACCGGAAAAGCCTGCCAGGCAGACGAAAAAGCAAAAGAACAAGCCCAAAGCCGCCGCTCCTCAGCCGGAGAAAGCCCCCCCTGTCAGGGAGCCTGTCCTCTCTCCGGAGGAGGACGTGGGCAACTACGCCGACCTGATCCGCCACCGGGCCAGCTACCGGCCCCAGGAGCGCAAGCCCTACTCCGCCGCCTCGCTGGACGAGCTGCTGGCCCTGCCGGATTTCGCCGATGAGCTGGGCTATGATAAGCTGGGCCAGAGTCAACCCAAGCGGCGCAATCCCCTCTCCGGCGGCAAGGTGATGGACGCCACTGCCCGGATGTTTTTAAAGGGCAGCCCCCAGCCTCAGGAGGAGCCCGCTCCCCAGCCCAGCCGGAGCAGCCGCCGGAAGAAGCGGAACACATCCGAACAGAAGCCGGCCCAGGAGGCCCCTGCCCAGCAGGCTCCCGCCAAAAAGCAGCCGGAGCAGCCCGTCCAGCCCAAGGACCGCAAGGGCAAGGCCCAGGGCAAAAAGCAGAGCGCCCAGCCCAAAGCGGCACAGCCCCAGGCCAAGCCGTTGAAATCCGCCGCCCTCACCCAGCCTAAGGCAGCCCCCAAGCCTGGCCCAAAATCCGGCTCCCGGCACGCCCGTCCCCTGCCCAAGCAGGAGCACGCCGCCAGTCAGGACGCCAGAGGCAGCCTGGTACGCCCCTACTACCTGAGTGATAAGAAGGGGAAACGTGGATGAAGGCCGCCCGTTATTATCTGACTGCCGCTCTGCTGGTGGTTCTCGACCAGGTGACCAAGGCGCTGACCCGTGCCTTTCTGGTGGGACAGGGCACTGTGGTGCTGATCCCCGGAGTGGTGGGCCTGACCTATGTGGAGAATACCGGCATGGCCTTCTCCTCTTTCAGCGGCTATACCGGGGTGCTGGCGGTGCTCAGCTTTGTGGTCTCGGTGCTGCTGGCAATCACCATCTGGAAAAAATGGTTGCCCCATCCCTTCTGTCAGTGGATGCTGACCCTGGTTCTGGCGGGAGCGGTGGGCAACCTGATCGACCGGGCCTTTCTGGGCTACGTCACCGATATGATTCAGGTGCTGTTTATCAACTTCGCCGTCTTTAACGTGGCAGACTGCTGCGTGGTGGTGGGCGGCATTCTGCTGGCGGTCTATGTCGTCTTTTTCTGGAAGGACGGGGAGCAGAAGCCCTCCGCCTCCGGGGAGGGCAAGGCATGACCACCCTGACCCTCACCGCCGACCAGACCGGAGAGCGGGCGGATCAGTTTCTGGCCCGCTCGGTGGAGGGACTGACCCGCTCCGCCGCCCAGAAGCTGCTGGAGCAGGGGGCGGTCACCGCCGGCGGCAGGGCGCTGAAAAAGAACGCCAGGCTGGAGGTGGGGACGGAGCTCTCCCTCTCCCTGCCGGATCCGGAGCCCATCGACGTGGCGCCTCAGGACATTCCTCTGGACGTGGTCTACGAGGACGAGGATGTGATTGTCATCAACAAGCCGGTAGGCCTGGTGGTGCATCCTGCCCCCGGACATCCGGACGGCACCCTGGTCAACGCCCTGCTCTACCACTGCGGCAACTCCCTCTCCGGCATCAACGGCCAGCTTCGCCCCGGCATTGTCCACCGGATTGACCGAGACACCAGCGGCCTCATCATCGCCGCCAAAAACGACGCCGCCCATCTGGCTCTCTCCGCCCAGCTGCAGGATCACTCCCTGGCCCGGACCTACGAGGCCATTGTGGTGGGCGGGCTCCGGGAGGACGCCGGCACCATAGACGCCCCCATCGCCCGGCACAGGACCGACCGGAAAAAGATGGCCATTGACCCGGAGGGCCGGCATGCGGTCACCCACTGGGAGGTGCTGGGCCGGTACCGGGGCTATACCCATATCCGCTGCCGGCTGGAGACTGGGCGCACCCACCAGATTCGGGTGCATATGGCCTCCATTGGCCATCCCCTCCTGGGGGATACCGTCTACGGGGCGAAAAAGCCGGTGCCGGGGCTGGCAGGCCAGTGCCTGCACGCCCGGGCGCTCACCTTCCGCCATCCCCGGACAGGGGAGCCGGTCACCGTCACCTGTCCTCTGCCGGACTGGTTTCAGGCCCAGCTGAGCCGGCTGGAGCGGGAGATGCCGTAAGCGGGGCAGGCAACTGTACACCCCCATTGCGTAGGGGGCGCACATTGTGCGCCCGCCGGTTCATCATCGTCTGGCGCAGCCAGCATCTTGACAACGCTGTCGTTTTGTGTACAATAGCACTCAGACCGCAAAGTAAATAGAACGCAGGGGCGCTGGGGGTCATCTCCGGCTGAGATTGGGGCAAAACGCAGTCCCAGGTCGCCTTGAACCTGATCCGGGTAATGCCGGCGTAGGAAGCAGTTTCGGACGCATTGCGCCCGCTTTCGTACCGCGTTGTTCTGGATACAATGCGGTACTTTTTTGTTCGGAGGTCTTTCTCATGAAAACCAACACCCGTATGCTTTGCGAGGGCGCCATCCTGGTAGCGGTCGCCCAGATCCTCAGCCTGATCAAGCTGTGGGAAATGCCCTGGGGCGGCTCTGTCGTTCTGGCCATGGTGCCCATCATCCTCTTCGCCGTCCGCTGGGGTCTGGGCCCCGGTCTGCTGGCCGGCTTTGCCTTCGGCGTGCTCCAGTTCCTGTTTGACGGCGGCTTTGCCATCAGCTGGCAGTCCATTATCGGCGACTACCTGCTGGCCTTCACCGTGCTGGGCCTGGCCGGCCTGGTGAAGGGCAAGCGGGGCGGCGTCTATTTTGGCACCGTCATCGGCGGTGTGGCCCGGTTCCTGGTCCACTATGTGGTGGGCGCCACCATCTGGGCGGAGTATATGCCGGAGGAGTATTTGGGTCTTTCCATGTCCAGCCCCTGGTTTTATTCCCTGCTTTACAACATCCTCTACATGGGGCCCAACATCATAATCACGCTGGTGGTCTTCGCCCTGCTGCAAAAGCCCATGGGCAAGTACTTCCGGGGCGAGGATCTGCCCCGGGCCTGATCTAAATCCAACCGAATAATACGCCAAAGGGCCCCGGTCGATGACCGGGGCCCTTTGGTTCTGCGTGTCGACTTCTGTCGACACGCTCGAACAAAATCTGCGATTTTGTTCGAAAATGCGGCCGTTTGCGCACTCGCTTCGCTCGCACACTCCCGGCCTCCCTGTGTTTTTCGGCCGGTACACGCCCGTCCGAAAAACAGGATTACATTTTATTTTGCTGCTTCGCAGCAAAACTCCTGCGGAGCGCTTCCTGCACTTTTATCTCTGCCATAACACAATCATTACGCTTTTCCAACACGCCAAAGGGCCCCGGTCGATGACCGGGGCCCTTTGGTTGAGAGAAAAGAGAGAAAAGAAAGAATGTAGGCAACTCTGTTTGATGTTGTAAGTATAACTCCTCTTTCCTCCGGAATTCATGAATGATCTATGAACTTTTTATAAACTATCTTCTTTTCGGTGGCGTCCAATTTCCGCCATCCGGTGAGATTTTGCCCGCTCCGTCCTGACAATCGGACTGGGGCTGTGCTATAATGCATTTCAGAAACACCGACGAAGGGAGAGCTGCCCCATGTCCTGCAAAGAGGAATTTATCGAAATCTATCAAGAAAAGGTGACCCGAAAGGGAGCCGATGCCCTGCTGGACTACCTGACCAACAAGTGCGATTTCTTCACCGCCCCCGCCTCCGCCCGGTATCACGGGGCCTATGAGGGAGGCCTGTGCGAGCACAGCATCAACGTCTACCACTGTCTGGTGGACTACCTCAGCCGGGAGCGGGTGAACGAGCTGTACGGCCTGGAGTATTCTGAGGAGACGGTGGCTCTGGTGGCGCTGCTCCACGACGTGTGCAAGGCGGGCTGCTACAAAAAGACCTTCCGCAACGTGAAGGGAGAGGACGGAAAGTGGGTCCAGGTCCCCTCCTACCAGTTTGACGATCCCCTGCCCTACGGCCACGGGGAGAAGAGCGTCTATGTGGTCAACGGCTACCTCCGCCTCACCCGGGAGGAGGCCTTTGCCATCCGGTATCACATGGGCTTCTCCGGCAACGAGGACAAGAATTCCGTGGGCAAGGCCTTTCAGATGTATCCTCTGGCCTTTGCCCTTTCGGTGGCAGACATGGAGGCTACTTATTTTCTGGAGGGGGAGAACTGATGGCTTTCCTTTACCCAAAAACGCCGCGGAGTGTTGGTTGCTCCGCGGCGTTTTGCCGTTTTCAGATGGAAACGGTGAAGGTATAGGTCTTTTTCACCCGGGGCCTCCGCGGCTGAGGCGCTGTGTCCCGGAGCAGGTCCCGCTGTCGGAAGAGGGAGAGAAGCAGTCCAATGAGGGCCAGCTCCAGTACAGTGAGGGCGTTGCTCTCGGTGAGCAGGGGCAGATAGAACCGGCCCAGGGGAACGCCCAGGCAATTGAGGCCGGTATGCAGGGTCTGGAAGCTAAAGGCCAGCAGAATGGCAGCGGAGGCCATCTGGCCCAGAACGGTCCGCTGGCGGAAGCAGGCGTGGAACCCCCACACCAGAAAGGCCGCCAGCAGGAGGACGATGCCCAGAGCGGCCGCCTTGCCCCAGCGCCAGGCCACCCAGGTGAGCAGGTAATACTCCCGCACAAAATCCGGTTCGAACCAGTCCACGGCGCCGCTGCCTGCCCCCAGCCATTGGGCGGCGTCCAGGACATGGCGGACAGTCACCGCCGCAAATCCTCCCGTATCGACATACCGCTCCGGGTGGAGCAGGACCTCCATCCGCTCCGATCTGGCACAGAGCCCTACCAGCGCTGCAGCCAGCACCGGCACTGTCACCAGCAGGGTGCCGATTGCCTTGTTTTTGAGCCTGAAAATGTCCTTCCGGATGGCAGCCAGCAGCAATATCGTCGCAATCACGGTCAGATTCAGCATGTCGGTAAGGGACGGGACGGACGCGCAGAGCAGCAGCAGCGCCAGACAGCCCAGGCCGCAGGCCATCAGGCCTTTGTACCCCTTCCCACGCATGGCGTAGACCATCAAAGCGAAGGACAGGGGCAGAAAGATCAGCCCCAGCCAAGTGCCGTAGTTGAAATAGTTGACCTCAACGCGATACAGCCAGCTTGTCCCCACAGGTACCAGAGCAAAGAGGCAGGCCCATCCAAAAGGATGCCGGAAGAGAGACCGGCAGTCCCAGAAATAGACCAGCACACACAGTACGCCCCCCACCAGCAGGCCGGGCAAACGGTTCCGCGCCGCTTCGGCCAGGCTCTCTGCCGTCAGCAGGGAGAGCCCCATCCCCACCGCAACCAATGCAAGCGTCAGGGCGATCAGCCCCCACTGGGGCCGGGGCCGGTGGAGACGGTCCAGCTCTCTGCCCACCGGGACGGGATCTCCCATCTGCCGTACCGCCTCGTCCTCCGCCTCTTCCGGACGGAAGCCGGCAGCCAGACAGACCTCCTTCTGATCCTCCAGATGCTGGCGCAGCTCTCTGGTCACCGCCGTCCTGGCCCGCTTCCAGCGGATCTGCTCCTCCACCTTTTGGAGGTACTGCTCCATCCGCAGCTCCTCAGCCATGGCAGACCCCTCCCTTCAGCACCTGATTCACCGCCCGGGTATAGGCCTCCCACTCCTGTTCTTTCTGCGCCAGTGCTTTGCGACCATTGGAAGTCAGGTGGTAAAAGCGGCGCACCCGTTTGCCCTGGGCCGCCCCGTCGTAGGACTGGACATAGCCCTGTTCCTCCAGGCTGTGGAGCAGCGGGTAGAGGGTGCCCGCCTTCAGGTCGAAGGTGTGATCGGAGCGCCGGGCCAGCTCCTCTATCATTTGATAGCCGTAGAGATCGGACTGTTCCAGCAGCTTGAGCAGCAGCATCCCGGCGCTGCCAAAGGCCATCTGCTTTTCACTTCCCACAGAGACTCCCCCTTTATATAGATAATCTATGTATTATTATAGATAGATCATCTATATATGTCAAGAGGGAAAAGAGCGCCGGAGCGCTCTTTTGTCAGGTGAAGGCCGTGTATCGCCATTGCCCCATTCCCGCAGATTCAGTTGCTTTTCTGCCCCAGCCGCACGGACATCGGCAGCTCCAGCCCCCATTGCTCCAGCCGGTCCCCATCCCGGAGCAGCTCCCCGGTTGGGCCGTCCGCCGCCACCCGGCCCCCGTCCAGCACCACCGCCCGGCTACAGAGGGCCAGCGCCATGTCCAAGTCGTGTGTGGCCAGAATCATCGCCTGGGGCAGGGCCTCCAGACATTGGGACAGCCGCCGCCTGCCCCGGGGATCCAAAAAGGTGAAGGGCTCGTCCAGCAGCAGCAGAGACGGCTCCATGGCCAGCACTCCGGCCAGGGCCGCCATCCGCTTCTCACCCCCGGAGAGGTGATGGGTGAGCCTGTCCTTCAGCCCGGTAATGCCCAGCTGCTCCAGCACAGCCTCCCGGCGCAGGGCCACCGTCTCCTCCGGAAGGCCCAGATTGCGCAGGCCGAAGGCCACATCCTCCCCCACGGTGGGGAGAAAGAGCTGATCCTCCGGGTTCTGAAAAACCATGCCCGCCTTCTGGTGGAATCGCGTCCGGCTCTCCTTTGACAGGGCGGCGCCCTCCAGCGTCACAGAACCCTGCTCCGGCAGAATCGCCCCCGCCAGTGTGAGGAGCAGGGTGGATTTGCCCGCCCCGTTGGCCCCCAGCAGGGCCACCCGTTCCCCGGGAGAGACAGAAAAGCTCACATCATCCAAGGCGGGCGGACGGCCCGGGTAGGATACAGTGAGATGAGAGATGTTCAGCATAGTGTCCCCCTTAACTGATCAACAGACTGCCCAGCGCGGTGAGATCGTACCGCCGCAGCAGCCACACCACTAAGCAGGCCGCCGCCAGCATCAGCCAGTCCCGGAGGGCCATGGGCCGTTTGCACTCGCTGTACCGGCCGGAAAAGCCCCGGCAGGTCATGGCGGTGTAGACCCGCTCCGCCCGGTCAAAGCTGCGCAACAGCAGCTGGCCCAGGAAGCTCCCCATATCCTTCATCCGGATGCCGCTTTCTCCATTGGACCGGAGCCGATAGGCCAGAGACATCTGTCCCGCCTCCTCCAGCAGCACTGAGAGATACCGGTAGGTCATAGCCAGCTGCATGCACAGCAGATCCGGCACATGAGCAGCGGCAAGCTGGGTACACAGGGCGGGAAAACCGGTGGTGGCGATGAGCAGCAGCACCGCCGTCACTGAGAGACCGGTTTTGAGCAGAATGGAGAGACAGGAGAGCAGTCCGTCGGTCAGAATCAGTGTTCCCAGCCGGGCCACAGGCGTGCGCAGAAAGAGCAGATTGCTCAGCGCCATCACGCCGCCAAAGGGCAGCGCCACTTTGAGCCGGTCCCATACCGGCCTCCAAGGGGTGTCAGCCAGGGGCATCAGCAACGCCGGCCAGAGGACAAAGCCCACCAGCCGCCCGGGCCGAAGCTGTGGCACCGACAGCACTGCCGCCAGATAGGCCAGCGTGGCCCCCAGCTTGACACCAGGGTGCAGCCGGTGGAGGGGAGAGTCTCCCTGGGCCAGCCGCTCCAGTTCATCCATCTGGGTCAGCGCACAGCTCATTCGGGCCATATTCTTATCCCCCTTTCTCATGCCAAATGGGGCGGCATATTGCCGCCCCGAGCTGATCTTCTCTTACTGAACTGTGATCTTTTTATGCTTCCTGGCTTTGGAGATCAGCAGCCCGGCTCCGCCGGCCACGGCCAGCACGATGGCGCTGCCCACCAGCCCGGAGACGGTGGTGCCCACCGGGTTCTCTTCGTCGCCGGAGAAGGCATAGTCGGGCAGGATGGCCGAAGCGTCCACCACAGCGGCAGCGGCGTCATAGACGCCGCCCTCTGCCTCCAGCTCCTCTGAGCCGGTGACACCGGCAATGGACCACTCCAGGCCGTCCGGATTGGAGGAGGCAAACAGGGACAGTCCCCCGCCAACCAGCACTGTGAGGGCCAGCAACGTCACCAGCACCTTTTTCAGCGAGTGGTCCGCCTTCCGCGCCTGCTGATCCCCGCTGCACTCCAGCAGCTCCGGCCGGACGCTGTGGACATAACAGAGCACCGCCGCCGTCACCAGGCCTTCCACCAGGCCGATCGCCAGATGAATGGGCTGCATCAGCAGCACAAAGCTGGAAAAAGGCAGCCCGGAGACGCCGGAGAGCACCGTCTCCAGCACCACGCAGAAGGCCCCCAGCTGCAGGCCCAGCACCACGCTCAGCACCGAGGCCAGCGTGATCCGCCCCTTGGTCAGGCCTTTTTTCACGATGGGGCGGAAGATCAGCGGATAGGCGATCATGGCGGCGCAGACCCCCATATTGAAGATATTGCAGCCCAGCGCCAGCAGGCCGCCGTCGGCAAAGAAGAGACACTGAATCACCAGCACCGCCGCCAGGGTGAGCAGCGCCGCCTCCGGTCCCAACAGGGCGGCCAGCAGAATACCCCCGCCGATATGGCCGCTGGAGCCGGTGCCGGGGATGGTGAAGTTGATCATCTGTCCGGCAAAGACAAAAGCGCCCATAACTCCCATGACCGGAATTTTCTGCTCGTCCATGCCGCCTTTGGAGAGTTTTTTCACGCCGTATGCCATCGTTCCGGCGCTCACCGCCGCCATAGTCAGTCCCACTGCCGGGGACAAAAGTGCGTCTGCCATGTGCATAACGCTACATCTCCTTTTTCTGAATCTGTCCTAGGATAGTCCGAGTATAGCACGGTGCGACTCCCGTTCGGAAGCCCCCCATGGGGATAGAATTTCCCCGCGCTTGACAACTGCTCTCCGTCTCATTATAATAAATCCAATCTTTATTGGCCGAAGGAAGGATTTTATATGACAGCACAGATGACCATTTCCGACCTCTATTCCCTGGAGCACACCCTGGCAAAGCCTCTGCTGGAGCAGTTTACCTATCCCTGGGAGGCATTGCCCCACATTGGCGACTTTGTCCGCTCCTTGGGCGAGACGCTGGATCCCGCTGTCTACGAGGAGATTGCCCCTCAGGTCTGGGTGGCAAAGTCCGCCTCTGTGGCTCCTACTGCCACCATAAAGCCCCCTTGCGTCATCGGCCCGGACACCGAGGTGCGACCCGGCGCCTTTATTCGCGGCAATGTGCTGGTGGGTCAGGGTGCCGTGGTGGGCAACTCTACTGAGCTGAAAAACGTCATCCTCTTTGACTGCGTCCAGGTGCCCCATTACAACTATGTGGGCGACTCCATTCTTGGCTACAAAGCTCACATGGGGGCGGGCTCCATCACCTCCAACGTCAAGAGCGATAAGACCCTCGTGGTGGTCAAGTGCCCCGACGGCACCCGGCTGGAGACCGGCCGGAAGAAGTTCGGCGCCATGCTGGGCGACCGGGTGGAGGTCGGCTGCAACAGCGTACTCAATCCCGGCACGGTCATCGGTCCGGACAGCAACGTCTATCCTCTCTCTCCGGTGCGTGGGGTTATCCCGGCAAGGCATATCTTTAAGGCGCCAGGCAACGTCGTCCCCAAATTCTGATCAGCAAATCAGCTCACAGCAGAAAAAGCTCCCTCCGGCCGTCCTTTCAAACAGCCGGAGGGAGTATTTTTGCTCAGATTACCACATCCTGGGCGTCCCGGATATGCCGCTTACTGTAGATGAGCAGCGTATCTCCCGGCAGCAGCCGCAGGGCGCCGTTGGGGATCAGCACCTTGCCTTCCCGACGCACCATGACGATCAGGGTCTGGCGGGAGATATCCAGGTCGCGGATCAGCTGATTTGCCCAGGGATGCCGCTTCTTGAGTACCAGCTCCTTCAGGGTGATACCTGTCTCGTCCTGATAAGCCTCAGCCCCCAGCACCACTCGATCACCCGTTTGGATCACCGTATCGCCCCGGGGGACGATCACCTCCTCCGACCGCTGAATTACCGCCAAAATCAGGCCGGGAGGAAGGGGCAGATCCATCACCCGCCGGTTCAGCCATGGGTGCTCTCCCTGGACCTCCAGACGGACAAACCGGATATCCGCCTCCCGGGAATAGTCGTTGAAGCTCTTGAGCCGGGTGTACTGCTCCACGAAGCCTGCGGAGAGAATACCGGTGGGAATGGCCACCATACCCACACCCAAAAAGGTAATGATGATACCAAAGATTCTCCCCGGTATGGTGATGGGGTAGATATCGCCATAGCCTACCGTCAGCAGGGTGGACACCGCCCACCAGAAGCCAGAGAAGGCATTTTGGAATACCTCCGGCTGTACCTGACTTTCCAGGCTGTACATGCACAGAGAGGATGCCACCATCAATACCAGAATAATAAAGATCGAGGAGAGCAGCTGATCCCGTTTACTTTTAATGACGTCGCCGATAACGTTCAGAGCGTCATAGTAGGCATTGACCCGAAACAGCCGGAAGATCCGAATAATCCGGAACATCCGGAACATCCGGAAGGCCACCACACCGGCGGGAAAGAAAATGGGCAGATAGTAGGGCAGAAAGGAGAGCAGATCAATGACGCCGCCAAAGGAGACGACATATCTCAGCCGTGCCCTCCCCCGGCCGGAAGTGGGATAGAGATATTCCGCTGTCCAGAGCCGGAGCAGATATTCCACCGTAAAGCCCACCACCGTGATCAGCTCAATGGTGCCCAGAATTCCGGTATAGGGCTCCATCTCGTCAAAGGTAAAGAGGATGGCAATAAACAGGTTTGCCACAATCATACCGATGATCAGGATATCAAACAGCTTGCTGACCCAATCCCCGTCCTGTCCGATCTGAATGATGTCAAAGACCCGCTTTTTCTGTGCCGCCAGCATGGGCCCCCGCTCCTCTCCCCTGTCGAATGCTGTATGCTGTCATTTTACCCGGCCCGTCTCTTTTGACAAGTTATTTTTCTTTTTCATTGGGTCAAAGGGCGCAAAAATGTGCCTGCCCCAGAGGGACAGGCACATTCAAACCATTTTGTCAGCGACCAATTAGTCGTTCACATAGGGCAGCAGAGCCACCTGACGGGCACGCTTGATGGCCACAGTCAGCTGACGCTGATGCATGGCGCAGGTGCCGGTGGTCCGACGGGGCAGGATCTTGCCCCGCTCAGACAGATAGCGGCGCAGCTTGCCGGTGTCCTTATAATCGATGGTCTCCACCTTGTCGGCGCAGAAGGAGCAGACCTTTCTGCGCTTACGGCCACGAGCCTTATCAAAAGCCATTGTACAAGTCTCCTTTCGTTGAGATAGGACGCAACTTTCCAATCAACGTCCGTTTAGAACGGCAGTTCGCCGTCATCATCGCTCAGTTCTGCAAACTCAGACACAGCGGGGGCAGCAGGGGCGCTGTAGCCGTTGTTCTGAGGCGCAGCGGGGGCATAGCCGCCGCCGAAGCCGCCGTTCCCGTAGGAATTGCCGCCCCGATTGGCATAGCTGCCGCCGTCGCTGTCGCGCTTTGAATCACCGAAGTAGACGTTCTCCGCTACCACTTCAGCGCTGCGGCGCTTGTTGCCGTCCCGATCCTGCCAGTCCCGGATCTGCAGCCGGCCCTCTACCACTGCCATACGGCCCTTGGAAAAATACTTGCTGACAAACTCAGCGGTATTCCGCCAGGCGACGATGTCAATGAAGTCGGTGGCCCGCTGACCGGTGGACTTATCGGCAAAATCCCGATCCACCGCCAGGGCGAAGGACGCCACAGCGGTGCCGGACTGGGTCCGGCGCAGCTCAGGGTCCCGGGTGAGACGGCCCATGAGAATAACGCGATTGAGCATATCCGTGCCTCCTTAGGCGTCGAGCTCGACGACCATGGAACGGATGACGCCGTCGGTAATGTTGAAGTTACGACCCAGCTCAGCGGGGAACGCGGGAGCGGAATCGAAAGTCATGAGGACGTAGTAGCCCTCGTTCTTGTGATCGATGGGATAAGCCAGACGGCGCTTGCCCCACTCGCTGACCTCGGTCAGAGTGGCGTTCTGCTCCACCAGAGTCTTGAACTTTTCCACGATTGCGGCGATGGACTCCTCCGCCAGAGCGGCGTCGATGATATACATCGCCTCGTACTTACCAGTGACCTTTGCCATGTTTGCACCTCCTTATGGACTGTATGGCCCTTTCCTGCCGAAAAGGGCAAGAGAAGTTCGGCCCCTCGCAGGGCCGTGCTTTTACATTCTAACAGATTCTGAGTGGTTGTCAAGGAAATTTTCCCTCTTTTTTTAGAAAAAGCGCCCGGAGGCAGCCAAAAAGGCGGTCTCCGGGCAGGCCGGGATAAAATTAGTTTCCGGGCAGGTCTGGCTTACCTGCTCTGCTCAGCAAGCCACTGCCACAGGCTGACGCCATTCTCCTCGCACTGATTGTTGAAGAAATACAGCCAAGACCAATGGCCGATGTACTGATAGGGAGCGCCGTCCTCGCCGGTATACAGACCGGTGGTATCGTGGACGTCCTCAAAGATGCTGGTGTGGACGTCGGCCCCCAGTTCCTGGAGCCGCTGGATGGTGGGAATCTCATAGCTGTCCGGCGGCACAACTTCGTCATTCTGCGCATAGACGAACCAGACAGGCAGATCCTTGATGCCCTCCAGTTGTGCGTCGGTAATGCCGTCGTTCAGATAGGCCTCACAAATGGGGAACGCGGCAGCAAAATAGTCCGGATAGTTCAGAATCAGATCCATCGTCATATAGCCGCCGTTGGAACATCCGCCCACATAAATCCGGTTGGCATCAATGCCGGGATTAGCGGCCACATAGCTGTCAATCAGTTCCTTCAGGGTGGACAGATAGATTGAATCGGTACCGGGATTGTCCGCCCAATCGCCGTTCTCATTATAGCACAGCCAGAATTGCTCGGTCTGGGGCGTCAGCACATAGGCGCCGCCCATGACGGACTGAAACTCCTCACTGTACAGTGCGGTAACCTTGTTGCCCAGAAGGGGGATCGAGGGATCCGTGCCGCCCTCGCCTGCGCCGTGGAGCCAGATCACCAGAGGATGCTGTGCTCCGTCCTCCGCCGGGGCATAGGAGCCATAGGTCAGCGTCTTGCCGTCAGAGCCAGTGAAGGTTCCGGAGAGATCCACGCCCTCCAGCTGAGGCACCAGCGCGCTGCTCAGGTCGATGGAAGCCTCCACGTCCAGCCCGGTGACAGTTGCACCGTCCCCGGTAGCCAGCGTGCTGCCTCCGGCCAGGGTAACCGTCAGCTCATAAGGGTTGCAGGCAGTGTTTTTGCCGGTAAAGAGATCGTAGCAGTAGGGAGATCCCTCGTTGGGATTGTAGCCCAGCTCCAGAGCGATCATGTTCGAGGCGTCAGAGACGGGGTTTCCTGCGGCGTCACAGGTATAGGCTGCAGTAATCGCGCGGGGGACCTCCATGGTGACATGCTGGGTGGGATCCAGTGTCTCATCTCCCAGAGCAGCCCAGTTAAAGGTCTCCTTGTTCTCGGCCACAGAGAAGCACTCCGGCGCAACAGAGTCAGAAGCCACTGTCTGATCCAGGGTGAGAATGGTCTTGGTGACGGCAGGCCCCCAGTCAAAGCCCTCGATGACCACCTGTTGGGTGCCGGCAGCTGTTACTTCGGAGGCCTCCGGCTCCGCGGCGGGCTCCTCCTCGGGCTGGGGCTCCGCAGTCTCCGGTGTCTCCGACGGCTCTTCTGCAGAATCTGCCTTTTCTCCGGATGCGCCGCAGCCAATCAGACTCAGCACCATGGCCAGGGCCAAGAGTAGTGCCAGCAGCTTGTTTTGTTTCATTTTCGTTCCTCCTCTTTCTGAATGGTTTGCTCTCCTAAGCAAGTTTATGATAGCACAGAGCACTTTTGGAAACAAGCATTTTAGCACAAACTGACTGTTTTTAAGCGTAAGCAGCCGCCCTATACTGTCAATTTTGACAAATTCATTGTGGGGGTTTTAGCTATTTCTCCATTTCACCATCCAGATGACTGCTTGGCCTGCAATTGTCGCGGATTGCCCGCCGGATCTGCGTGTCCGTCCATTTGAAATTGCCTGCCTGCATGAGACAGGCCTTGCTTTTTATTCGCCGTCAGGATATAATGAAGCCATAATCGTACCGTTTTTTCCACTATTTGGCGATTTATTCCCCGAGTGGCGCCTTTTTTCGCCTCTTCCGTCTGTTTCTCTTCGTAATTTTGGAGCCCCGCACCGGTGAATGTCGGTTTTTTGTGCTATTTTTTAATGTTTTTGTGTGATTTTTACCATATTAGTCCCTTTCCATTTGAGGTATAATTTTTATAGGTGTGCCAGTTTCCGGAGGGCAGCGCTGTATACGCTCTTTCGCTCCGGATTTTTCCGGTCTGCCGCTATCCGCTTTCCCATCCTGTGTCCTCCCTCCCGCTCCGGGTCCCATCCCTCCCGGAGGATTTTATTGCTTAGAAAGAGAGAGTTGCCGAATGACAAAGCTTTCCATTATCATTCCCGTGTATAACGCCGCCGCCTATCTTCCTCAGACGCTGGACAGCATTTTGGGCCAGTCCCTGAAGGAGATTGAGGTCATCTGCGTGGATGACGGCTCCACCGATTCCTCCCAGGAAATACTCCGCTCCTATGCCGAGAAGGATGCTCGGGTGCAGGTGCTCTGCCAGGAGAATCTCCACGCCGGAGTTGCCCGGAATGCCGGTCTGGCTGTGGCCACCGGTGTATATGTCCATTTCCTGGACGCTGACGACTATGTGCTCAACTATGCCTACGAGGCGCTGTACAACAAGGCGGTCAAGTATGATCTGGACTGCCTCAAGTTTGCCTCTGTGGCCTATGATGTTCAGCGAGACACTGCGGTAGAGCTTCCCTCCTTTACCCTGAGCCGACTCCGTCCCGGAGACTTTAACCGGCTGCTGGACCTGGAGGCAGGAAGCCCCATCTATCAGGTGAATGTCTCCCCCTGGAATGGCATTTACCGCCGCGCTTTCCTGCTGGAGGAGGGGCTGCAGTTCAACGATCTCTTCTGCGTCAATGACCGCTCCTTCTTCGCCGCTGTGATTACTCACGCCAAGCGGATGATGATTGCCCGGGACCGGCTGGTGGTACACCGTGTCAATTTGGCCGACTCCCTCATTGGTGTCCGTGCCCAGCACTTTGACTGCCACTTCCGCTCCATTGAGCTGGTGGAGGCCCAGCTGCTCCGGGATCAGGTGGACCTCGAGGTGGCGGAGCGGATGATGCGCAAGGAATTCACCGACCTGTTCACCTGGTGTCTGGAATTCTGTGACGGCTCTGACCAGGGACAGCGGATTCTCCAGGAGACGAACCAATTCGTCCACAGCTATCAGGGTAACTATGCCCTGATCCTGAAGTCTCTCTTCCGGGACCTGCAGAAAAAGCTGAGCGAATCCAAAGCTGCCAAGGAGCCTCCCCTTCCCGTCGCTTTGCGCCGGGAGGCTTGCCCGAATCCCAAGGTGTCTGTGGTCATCCCCACCTTCAATGTAGAGGATTATCTGAACGAGGCTCTTCACAGCCTGATGGTACAGACGCTGGAAGAGATGGAGTTTATCTGCGTCAACGACGGCTCCACCGACGGCTCCCTGACCATCATCAAAGAATATGCTGATCTGGACAAGCGGTTCCGGATTTTGGACGGCCCCAACGGCGGCTACGGCAAGGCCATGAACCGGGGCATTGACGCCGCCAGAGGCGAATACCTGGGCATTCTGGAGCCGGACGATTTTGTCGTTGAGGACATGTTCCAAGCCCTGTACCGGGTGGCCCACAAAAACAAGCTGGACTTTGTCAAGGCAGATTTCTACCGTTTTATGGTCAACGAGGACGGCTCTCTGGTCCAGAAGCTGAACCGGCTCTCAGCTGACAAGAGCTATTACGGCCGGGTGATCTGCCCGGGGGAGGAAATTGAGACCTTCAAGTTCATCATGAACACCTGGAGCGGCATCTACAGTCTTAAGTTCCTCAACCGCTGGCATATCCGCCACAACGAGACCCCTGGTGCCTCTTATCAGGATAACGGCTTCTGGTTCCAGACCTTCTGCCGGGCGGAGCGGGCCTGGTTTGTCCGCAAGCCCTACTATATGAACCGCCGGGACAACCCCAACTCCTCTATGTTCAACCGGAAAAAGCTGTACTGCGTTACCGACGAGTACCGCTTTATCTGGGACTGGATGAGCAAGGATCCCAAGCTGGTAAAAAAGTTCTCCCCGATTTTCTACGCCAAGAAGTTCAGCAACTTTATGGTCACCTACCGCCGTCTGGCTCCGGAGTATCAGCTGGAGTACCTGCACCACATCTGTGACGAGTTCCGGCCCGCGCTGGAGGCCGGCCTGCTGGACGAGGAGTTGCTGGGGGCCGCCTACTGGAAGCAGCTGCACGAGATTCTGGCCGACCCGGACGCTTACCACGAAAAGATCCGGGTATCGGTGATCATGCCGGTCTATAACGCCGAGCAATATATCCGCCAGACGCTGGACTGCCTGCTGGTGCGCAACGAGACCCAGTTTGAAGTCATTTGCGTGGACGACGGCTCTACCGACGATTCTCTGGCCATCCTCCGGGAGTATGAGGCCAAAGACAGCCGTGTCCGGGTCTTTACCCAGCCCAACGGCGGCGCAGGCGCCGCCCGGAACAACGGCATGCAGTATGCCCGGGGTGAGTATCTCTCCTTCCTGGACGCTGACGACTTCTTTGAGCCGGATATGCTCCGTTTGGCCTACGACCGGGCCCATACGCTGGATGCGGACATCGTCGTCTTCCGGTGTGACCAGTATTACGAAAACACCAAGTCCTTTGCCCCCTGTCAGTACACCATCAATGACTCCCTGCTTCCTCTGACGCAGCCCTTCGCCGGTCAGGACATTGAGCAGGACGTCTTTAAGGCCTTTGTGGGGTGGGCCTGGGACAAGCTGTTCCGGGCAGACTTTGTCCGGGAGAACCACCTGCGGTTCCAGGAGCAGCGGACCAGCAACGACATGCTCTTCGTCTTCTCCGCCATCGTGAAGGCAGAGCGGATCTCCACCATGAACGCCATTCTGGCCCACCATCGCCGGGACTCCGGTTCCCTCTCGGTTACCCGTGAGAAGAGCTGGCGCTGTTTCTACGACGCGCTCTGCGCCCTGCGGCAGCAGCTCAAGGACTGGGGCCTGTATCAGCGGTTTGAGCAGGACTTTATTAACTACAGCCTCCATTTCACCCTCTGGAATGTGACCACCCTCCGGGGTGCCTCCTACCACAAGCTGTATGACAAGCTGAAGGAGGAGTGGCTGAAGGATCTGGGCCTTACCGCTCACGGCATGGAGTATTTCTATAATCGCAGCGAGTACCAGCGGCTGCAGCAGCTGCTGGCCAGCAGCTCCGAGGAGTTCCTCTTCAATCAGCTGGATGACGCCCGCAGCGAAATGACCGCCCTGCGCCAGCAGTGCGTCCAGCTCCAGGAGCAGGTAAACAGCCTGCGCCGCACCATTCGCCGGAAGGACCGCCGCCTGGAGGCGCTGCGCGAGCAGAATCGGGAGCTCAAGACCAAAAACAAAAAGCTCAAGCAGTCTACTATCTGGAAGGTGGGCCGGATTGTCACCTGGCCCCTTCGTAAGCTCAAGCGGCTGCTGACCAAAAAGAAGTGAGGAGCGAGGAACCATGAGAATTGCAATTGCCGGCACCGGCTATGTGGGCCTGGTCACCGGTGTGGTACTGGCCCATCTGGGCCACAATGTGACCTGCGTGGACGTGGACCAGAAAAAGGTGGAAACCATGCGTCAGGGCATCTCCCCCATCTATGAGCCCGGCCTGGAAGAGCTGATGCATGAGAATATGGAGCGGCTTACCTTTACCACCGACTATGCCTCCGCCTATCGTGACGCCGAGGTCATTTATATCGGCGTTGGTACTCCGGAGAAGAAGGACGGCTCTGCCAATCTGTCTTATGTAAACCAAGTGATTGATCAGATTGCCGCTTCCCTGGAGCGGGACGCCGTTGTCGTGGTCAAGTCCACCGTCCCCATCGGCACCAACGACAAGCTGGAGCAGCGGCTCCGGGACAAGCTGGCTCATCCGGTGAATGTGGAGCTGGCCTCCAATCCGGAGTTCCTGTCTCAGGGCACCGCGGTCAAGGACACGCTGCACGCCGCCCGGATTGTCATCGGTGTGGAGTCCAGACACGCGGAAGAGGTGATGCGGGCGGTCTATGCCGGGCTGGATCAGCCGGTGGTGGTCACCAACCGCCGCAGCGCCGAGATGATCAAGTACGCCTCCAACGACTTTTTGGCACTGAAGATCTCCTATATCAATGAGATCGCCAATCTCTGTGAGCTGCTGGGCGCTAACATCCAGGACGTGGCCAGAGGCATGGGTCTGGACCCCCGGATTGGCAACAAGTTCCTCAATGCCGGCATCGGCTACGGCGGCTCCTGCTTCCCCAAGGACACCAAGGCGCTGCATTGGGTCTCCAACTACTATGACCGGGAGCTGAAAACCATCAAGGCCGCCATCGAGGTCAACGACCGCCAGAAGCTGCTGCTGGTGAAAAAGACCCGCAAGTACTATGAGTCTCTGGAGGGCAAAAAGGTGGCTGTTCTGGGCCTGACCTTCAAGCCGGAGACCGACGATCTGCGTGAGGCCCCCTCTCTGGTGAATATCCCCATCCTGCTGGATGACGGTGCTCAGATCTTCGCCTGGGATCCGGTGGGCGTAACCAATTACAAGAAGATCTACCCTGACCAGATCACCTACTGTGATACCATCGAGGAGACCCTCCGGGACGCCGACCTTTGTCTGATTTTCACCGAGTGGGCCGCTGTGAAGGCGCTCCCTGCCGAGACCTTCCGCAGCCTGATGAAAACCCCCATTGTGCTGGATGGCCGGAACTGCTTCCCCCTGGAGCGGTTCCAGGATTCCGGTGTCACTTACGACTCCGTGGGACGTCCTGTGGTTCAGTAAAATTCAAACATGTGCGCCGCTCTTTCCGACTAACTATGCAAAAAGACCTGCCGTATCCTCCTGGTACGGCAGGTCTTTTTTCGATTCCGGCAATCGCCTTTATCGCCCTCGCTTTGCCCGCTTCTTCTCCGGGGTGTACTCTCCCTCCTGGAGGAGGACGTCATAGCCGCTCTTCCGGCTTCCGGCCGCCACAATAAAGTAGACCCCCGCCGCCACGACGGCCAGCAGCAGAGCGGTAGCCAGACCGTAGAAAACCTCATTTGAGGTCAGCGCCATACAGACAAACAGCGGGACCGGGGACAGGACGCAGAGCATGACGCCCAGGGCGGTTTTCTGCCGTGCCTCCGCGGCACAGCGCTCCCGCTCCTCCCGCACCCAGGCGGATACCCCGTTCTCCAATTGGATCATGTCCTGCTCCAGATACTTCCAGGGCGCTCTCTTTCCCTCCAGAGACACAAACAGATAGACACCGGCGGCCACCAGGAGAAACAGCAGCACCATGCCGGCGCCTCCCGCCTGATCCTCATTCACAGGAAGCATCCCATACTCTGCCAGGCTGCCCAGCGCAATCAGCCAGGAGGGGGAGAGGACGCAGAGTGCAGTGCCCGCCGCCGTCCGGACGGCCATCTCCCCCTTCTGGGCAAGATACTCCTCCGCCTCCCGGCCGGAGACACGCCAGATCGTCTCCACCGGCTCCCCGGTGTCCTGGCAGACTGCCTCCTCCTGCTCCTCTTTCAGTAAGTAATCCGTGGTGACACCAAAGATCCGGCTCAGGGTCACCAGCTTGTCCAGATCGGGCACCGACTGATTGATCTCCCATTTGGACACCGACTGGCGGGACACCTGGCAGTGCTCTGCCAGCTCCTCCTGGCTCCAGCCCTGCTGTTTTCGGAGCTGAAAAATTTTGTCACCCAATGTCATGTTCTGCCCCTCCTCTCTCTTTGCTGGGGCCATTGTACCACGCAGCAGTTCAGGTAACCAGCAAGTGCGGTTGGAAATCCCGCAACCGGCAGTTGCAGGTTATTTTTTCAAGTCCAGCGCAATCACGCCGACAACCAGGCCTACGCCCAGATCGGCCAGCCAGGCAATCTCTCCGGTTCCAAACCAGTCCAGTGCCACCAGGGCGGCCAAAGCGATACCGGCAGCAATCAAAAAGCCAGGCAAAATGCTCCACCGCTCCCCGTTCTGCCAGCGACGGGACACGTTCATCACCGCCCCCGCCAGTACGACGGTAAAGAACAGGCCCAGAGAGACAGCCCAGATCATAAACAGCAGGTTGGACATCTCGCCGCCCAGCAGGAGATTGAGCAGCAGCAGCACGCTCATCAGGCAGAAAGCGGTGATCCCGGTCCGGTGCAGCCGGGGAAACATCTTTTTCATGGAACACCTCACAAAGCAGAACTTGATACGCTTATTTTATCAGTTCAAATTCAGATACACAAGTGGCAGCAGCAAAACCGCCTCCCCATCCGGGGAGGCGGTCAGTTACTTTATGGAATCAGTTGGAGACTTGTCCGGGATTAGCCGTACAGGTCGCCCAGCTTCTTCAGGTGCTCATAGCGGGCCATAGCGGTGTCCTCGGCCTTCTTGAACAGGACCTCAGCACGCTCGGGGAAGGAGCGGGTCAGAGCGGAGTAACGGGCCTCGTTCATGATGAAGTCGCGATAGCCGGGCTTGGGCTCCTTGGAGTCCAGCGTGAACGGGTTCTTGCCCTCGGCCTTCAGAGCGGGGTTGTACCGGAACAGGTTCCAGTAGCCGCAGGTGACAGCCTTCTTCATCTCGTTCTGGCAGTTGGTCATGCCGCCCTTGATGGAGTGCAGCTCGCAGGGGCTGTAGCCGATGATGAGGGAGGGACCATGATAGGCCTCGGCCTCCACCATAGCCTTGATGGTCTGAGCGGGATCAGCGCCCATGGCCACCTGAGCCACGTACACATAGCCGTACTGCATCTGGATCTCAGACAGGCTCTTCTTGGCGATAGACTTACCAGCAGCGGCGAACTGAGCGACAGCGCCGATGTTAGTGGACTTGGAGGCCTGTCCGCCGGTGTTGGAATAGATCTCGGTATCAAACACGAAGATGTTGACATCCTCGCCGGAAGCCAGGACATGGTCCACGCCGCCGTAGCCGATATCGTAGGCCCAGCCGTCGCCGCCGAAGATCCAGACGGACTTCTTGTTCAGGTAGTCCTTCTGAGCCAGGATCTCCTGAGCAGCCTCACAGCCGCAGGCCTCCAGCGCGGCGATCAGGGCCTTGGTGGGCGCCTGGTTGTCGGCGGAGGAGTCATAGGTCTCCAGCCACTTGGCAGCGGCAGCCTTGACGTCGTCGTTGGCGGTCTCAGCCAGAGCCTCAACCTTGGCCTTCAGGGCGTCACGGATGGCCTTCTGGCCATAGTACATACCGAAGCCGTGCTCGGCGTTGTCCTCAAACAGGGAGTTGGCCCAAGCGGGACCCTTGCCCTCCTTGTTGACGGTGTAGGGAGAGGTGGCAGCGGTGCCGCCCCAGATGGAGGAGCAGCCGGTGGCGTTGGAGATGAACATCCGGTCGCCGAACAGCTGAGTAATGATGCGGGCGTAGGTGGACTCGGCGCAGCCGGCGCAGGAGCCGGAGAACTCAAGCAGCGGGGTCTTGAACTGGGAGCCCTTGACGGTGTTGTCCACCAGCTCCTCCTTGACGGAGACGTTCTTGACGCAGTAGTCGAACACAGGCTGCTGATCCAGCTGAGACTCCTGAGGAACCATCTTCAGGCTGGCAGTGGGGCACTTGGTGACGCAGACGCCGCAGCCCATGCAGTCCAGCGGGGAGACGGCCAGAGCGAACTTGTACTTGCCCTTGCCGGCGCCAACCTTGAAGTCCACAGCCTTGGTGTTGGCGGGAGCGGCGGCCAGCTCATCGGCATCCAGCGCGTAGGCGCGCAGGGTGGCATGGGGGCAGACGAAGGCGCACTGGTTGCACTGCACGCACTTGGTGGGATCCCACTCGACCACGTTGACAGCCACGCCGCGCTTCTCATAAGCGGCAGCGCCGGAGGCGAAGGTGCCGTCGGCCATGGGCTCGAAGGCAGAGACCGGCAGGCTGTAGCCGTTCATGGCGTTGACGGGGTTCATGACTTCCTTGACCAGCTTGACGGTGTCGGGACGGCCCTCCAGCTCGGCGGGAGCGGCGTCGGGAGCGGGGTTGGCCCAGGACTCGGGGATCTCGTGCTTGACGAAAGCGGTAGCGCCGGCGTCGATGGCGTCCCAGTTCTTCTGGACAACGTCGCGGCCCTTCTTCAGGTAGGAGTGCTCGGCGGCGTCCTTCATGTACTGGATGGCGTCCTCGGGAGGCAGAACCTTAGCCAGAGCGAAGAAGGCGGACTGCAGCACGGTGTTGGTGCGCTTGCCCATGCCGACCTTCTGGGCCAGGTCGATGGCGTTGATGGTGTACAGGTTGATCTTGTGATCATACATGTACTTCTTGGCCTCGGCGGACAGATGGTGCTCCAGCTCCTCAAAGCTCCACTGGCAGTTCACCAGGAAGGTGCCGCCGTCCTTGATGTCGTTGACGATGCGGAAGTGCTTGGTGATGTAAGAGGGGTTGTGGCAGGCCACGAAGTCAGCCTTGTTAATGTAGTAGGGGCTGCGGATGGGCTTGTCGCCGAAGCGCAGGTGAGACACGGTCACGCCGCCGGTCTTCTTGGAGTCATACTGGAAGTATGCCTGAACATACTTGTCGGTATGGTCGCCGATGATCTTGATGGAGTTCTTGTTGGCGCCCACGGTGCCGTCGCCGCCCAGGCCCCAGAACTTGACTTCCACGGTGCCCTCAGCAGCGGTGTTGGGAGCGGGCTTCTCCTCCAGGGAGAGATAGGTGACGTCGTCGGTGATGCCGATGGTGAAGTGGCACTTGGGCTCGTCCTTGGCCAGCTCCTCATAGACAGCAAAGACAGAGGAGGGAGGAGTATCCTTGGAGCCCAGACCATAGCGGCCGCCCAGAACGGTCACGTCGGACTTGCCGGCGTTGGCCAGAGCGGTGACCACGTCCAGATACAGAGGCTCGCCCAGAGCGCCGGGCTCCTTGGTGCGATCCAGGACAGCGATCTTCTTGGCGGTCTCGGGGATGGCAGCCAGCAGCCGCTCAGCGGAGAAGGGCCGATACAGGTGGACATTGACCAGGCCGACCTTCTCGCCGTGGGCATTCAGATAGTCCACGACCTCGGAGGCCACGTCGTTGATGGAGCCCATGGCGATGATGACGCGGTCAGCATCGGGGGCACCGTAGTAGTTGAAGGGCTTATAGTCGGTGCCGATCTTCTCGTTGATCATGTCCATGTACTTCTCAACGATGGCGGGCACGGCGTCATAGAACTTGTTGCAGGCCTCACGATGCTGGAAGAAGGTGTCGTCGTTCTCGTGGGAGCCGCGGACAATACCGTGATTGGGGTTCAGAGCGTGGGCGCGGAACTCCTTGACGGCGTCCATATCCACCATCTCGGCCAGATCCTTGTAATCCCACACGGACAGCTTCTGGATCTCATGGGAGGTACGGAAGCCGTCGAAGAAGTTCAGGAAGGGAACGCGGCCCTCGATGGCGGCCAGATGGGCCACAGGAGCCAGGTCCATGACCTCCTGGGGGTTGGCCTCGCACAGCATGGCAAAGCCGGTCTGACGGCAGGCCATAACGTCCTCGTGGTCACCGAAGATGTTCAGGGCGTGAGTGGTCAGGGCGCGGGCGGCCACATGCAGCACGCCGGGGAGCAGCTCGCCGGCGATCTTGTACAGATTGGGGATCATCAGCAGCAGGCCCTGGGAGGCGGTGTAGGTGGTGGTCAGAGCACCGGCGGCCAGAGAGCCGTGGACGGTGCCGGCTGCGCCGGCCTCAGACTGCATCTCAATCACCTTGACGGTGTTGCCGAAGATGTTCTTCTGACCCTGGGCGGCCCACTGATCCACATAGTCAGCCATGGGGCTGGACGGAGTGATGGGGTAGATGCCGGCCACCTCAGTGAAGGCATAGGATACCCATGCGGCGGCGTTGTTCGCATCCATGGATTTCTGTTTTCTAACAACCATGATGTTCGGATTCCTCCTTAATGAATAAGATAGATTCCTTTATCCAAAAGCAAAACGCTTTTTTACGTTGTAATCATACCAGTAATCCGTCCGTTTGTAAACATGAAAATTAGTGATTTTACACGGATTTCCCCCACTTTTTAAGTTAGTTATTGCTTACTATTCCGAAAAAGTTGAAATTGCGCCTGATTCTGCCGGTTCTTTTTCCTTTCTCGTTTTTAATTAGGCAAAGCTAATTTTATAACTTCCCGCACCTCTTGCATACCAGCGGAAGAGGACGCCTTTCCGAAAATCCAGCTTGCGGCTTTTGTTCCGAGGTATTATGATAAGGACAGAAAAGCAGATGGAAAAGGAGGGTTTCACTGTGGTAGCAGATGTCCGCTCCCTGGCGCTCCATGGGATCTCCGGCTATGAGGTGGGGGTGGAGTGCGACCTGGCCCGGGGAATGCCCGGATTCGAGATTGTCGGCCTTCCCGACGCCGCCGTCCGGGAGGCCCGGGACCGGGTGCGCGCCGCCATCAAAAACTGCGGTTTTGTTTTTCCTGTGGGGCGGATCACGGTAAATCTGGCCCCGGCGGACCGGCGCAAGGAGGGCACTCACTTCGATCTGCCGATCCTCATCGGCATTCTCACCGCCAGCGGCCAGCTCTCTGCGGATCTGTCCGGCTGCGCCTTTCTGGGAGAGGTCTCCCTCTCCGGCCAGCTCCGTCCGGTGCGGGGCGTGCTGCCCATGGCGATGGCCGCCCGGGAGATGGGCTTCCACAGCCTCTTTGTCCCGGCAGACAACGCCCCGGAGGCCACTCTGGCCCAGGGCATCCGGGTCTACCCGGTGCAACGGCTAGACCAGCTGGCCGACCATCTGGCAGGCCGTAGCGCCATGCAGCCGGCAAAGGATTGGGTTCCGGAGAGCAACTCAGAATTGCTGCCCGACTTTGCCGACATCAAAGGCCAGGAGCAGGTAAAGCGGGCGGCAGAGATTGCCGCCGCCGGAGGGCACCATCTGCTCATGGTGGGCCCGCCCGGCTCGGGCAAGAGTATGCTGGCCAAGCGGCTCCCTTCCATCCTGCCGGACATGACCCGGGAGGAGATGCTGGAGTCCACGGAAATTCTCAGCGTGGCGGGGCTGCTGGACACCCGACATCCTATGTCCACCCGGCGGCCCTTCCGCTCCCCCCACCACACCGTCTCCGCCCCCGCTCTGGCCGGCGGCGGCTCCTCCCTGCGGCCGGGGGAGATCTCTCTGGCCCATCACGGAGTACTGTTTTTGGACGAGCTGCCCGAGTTCAGCCGGGACGCTCTGGAAGTGCTGCGCCAGCCGCTGGAGGACGGAAAGGTACAGATCTCCCGGGTCTCCGGCACTGTGGTCTACCCCAGCCAGTTCATGCTGGTCTGCGCCATGAACCCCTGCAAATGCGGCTGGTACGGCTATGACAGTAGCCGCTGCCGCTGCTCGGAGCGGGAGGTGGAGCGCTACCTCTCCCGGCTCTCCGGCCCCCTGCTGGACCGGATTGATCTCCAGGTGGACGTCCCCGCCCTCAGTTTTCAGGAGCTGAGCCAGCGCACCCCCGGGGAGTCCTCCGCCCAGATCAAGGCGCGGGTGACCGCCGCCCGGGCGCTGCAACAGCGGCGCTTCCAGGGTACCGGGGTGGACTGCAACGCCCACATGGGCCAGCCGGAGCTGCGGCAGTTCTGCGCCCTGGATGAGAGCGCCTCCCAAATGATGGATCAGGCCTATCATAGGCTGGGCCTCACCGCCCGGAGCTATGACCGGATTCTGCGGGTGGCCCGAACCATCGCCGACCTGGAGGAGGCAGAGCAGCTCTCCCCCGTCCACCTGGCCGAGGCGATCAGCTACCGCACCAGCCGGTATCTGCGATAAGGCTGTCACACCTCAAAATGTATCAATACAGCGAAATGCCCCCGTTTTCTCCATAACAGAGGAAACGGGGGCATTTTTTGTTTCAAAATATTCTGAGCAGGATCAGTCTGAAAATCAGAAGAAGATCTTCTCCTCCAGCCAGGCTTTCAGCTCACTGATGGGCACTCGCACTTGCTCCATGGTGTCGCGGTCGCGGATGGTGACGGCGTTGTCGGCAGGGGTGTTCTCGTCGCCGATGGTCTCAAAGTCCACGGTGATGCAGTAGGGGGTGCCGATCTCGTCCTCCCGGCGGTAGCGCTTGCCGATGGAGCCGGCGTCGTCATAGTCCACCATGAAGTACTTGGAGAGCTCGGTGTAGATCTCCTGGGCCTTGGGGGCCAGCTTCTTGGAGAGCGGCAGCACGGCGGCCTTGAAAGGTGCCAGGGCGGGATGGAAGTGCATGACCACGCGGATATCGTCGTTGCCCTTCTTGTCCTGGCCCACGACCTCCTCGTCATAGGCCTCCACCAGGAAAGCCAGGGTGACGCGGTCAGCGCCCAGGGAGGGCTCAATGACGTAGGGGATATAGCGGCTGTTGTCGGCGGGATCGAAGTAGGTCAGATCCTTGCCGGAGGTGTTCTGGTGCTGGGTCAGGTCGTAGTCGG